>NZ_JACBZA010000001.1:2182277-2494030 GCF_013408535.1 Actinopolymorpha cephalotaxi | reverse complement strand
CCGAGCATTCCGTCTGACGCCTCAGGGATTAGTCAGGGTTGACTACAACCACTCGGATAGTCGATCCTGACCAAGTGAAGAAACGCAAGGTCAACAACCTGCTGGCGCTGGCGGTGCTGTCCTACCTCACGCAGCGACCGATGCATCCGTACGAGCTGAGCAGGTCCCTGCGCGACCACGGCGACGACCGCAGCATCAGGTTCACCCACGCCTCGCTCTACATGGTGGTCGGGCAGCTCGCCCGGGCAGGGTTCGTCGTGGAGCACGAGACCAGCCGCGAGGGCGGGCGGCCGGAGCGGACGGTCTACGCGCTCACCGACGCGGGGCGGGAGGAGCTGCACGACTGGATGCGCGACCTGGTCGGGGAGCCGAACCACGAATACCCCCAGTTCGTCGCCGCGCTCTCCCTGATCGCCGCCCTGCCGCCGCAGGAGGTGCTCGGCCTTCTCGACCATCGCCTCGCCCGGCTCGCCGAGCAGCGGGCCGAGATCCGCGACCTGGTCGACCGGACCGTCGCGAGTGGCGTACACCCGCTGTTCCTGGTCGAGGAGGAGTACCGCCTCGCGCTCCTGGACGCCGAGGCCGGCTTCGTCCGCGACTTCGTCGCACGCATCACCGATCCCGAGGCCGGCTGGGGCCCGATGTGGGCAACCTTCCACGGCCGATCCACTCATCAGGACGAAAGGCAGGAGCCGTGACACCTCCCCGTACGGCCCTGGTCATCGGCGCCGGCATCGCCGGTCCCACGGTGGCCATGGCCCTGCAGAAGGTGGGCATCGAGCCCACCGTGTACGAAACGCATCCCCACGACACCGACGGACTGGGAGTCTTCCTCACCCTCGGCTCCAACGGTGTGCACGCCCTGCGGGTACTCGACGCGGACGAACCCGTGCTGGCGCTGGGTTTTCCGACCCCGGGCATCACCTTGCGCAACCACCGCGGCAGGCGCCTGGGCAGCACCCGCACCGGTGTGCCGTTGCAGGACGGCACCACCAGCCAGACCGTCAGGCGCGCCGACCTCTACCGCGTACTCCACGAGACCGCCGCGGCCCGCGGCGTCGCGTTCGAGTACGGCCGGCGGCTGGTCGCGGCGCACGACACCGGTGACGGCGTGCGCGCGGAGTTCGCCGACGGCAGCGAGGCGGCAAGCGACCTCCTTGTCGGCTGCGACGGCATCCACTCGACGGTCCGGACGATCATCGACCCGGCCGCCCCGGCGCCGACGTACGCCCGGCTGGTCGGCACCGGCGGCTACGCCCGCGGTGTCGCGGTGGACGTCGAGCCGGGCAGCTACGAGATGGTGTTCGGCCGGCGGGCGTTCTTCGGGTACGCCCGGGAACCGGGCGGTGAGGTGTGGTGGTTCGCCAACCTGCCGCGGCCGAAGGAGCCCGGCCGCGGCGAGCTCGAGGCGATCACCGAATCGCGGTGGCGGGAACAACTGGAGTCGGCCTTCGCCGGCGACCACGGTCCCCTGCTCCCGCTGATCCGGGCCACGCCGCGGTTGCTGGGCACCGGGCCGATCCACGCCGTTCCGCATCTGCCCACCTGGCATCGGGGGCGGATGGTCGTGGTGGGCGACGCCGCGCACGCTCCCTCCCCCACGTCCGGCCAGGGCGCCTCGCTCGCCGTGGAGGACGCGGTGGTGCTGGCGAGGTGCCTGCGCGACGTGCCGGATCCGGCGGCCGCGCTGCGGGAGTTCGTACGGGCCAGGCGGCCCCGGGTCGAGCGGATCATCGCCCAGGCGGCCCGGATCAACAACGCCAAGGCGCCCGGACCGGTCGGCCGGGTCGTCCGCGACGCGATGCTGCCGCTGGTGCTCCGGCTGACCGCGGACAGCAAGGCGGCCCGCGAGACCTACGGGTACCGCGTCGACTGGGGTGCACCGGTGACGGCGCCCGGGTCCGCTTCGGCCGGCCTTGGGGGTGGCAGCTGAGAAGGTGCCGGAACCGACGGGCTACGACTTGCCCTCAACCTTGGTTGGGGTTCTAGTGTCGCCCTCGACGGCAGAGCCACCGAGGCGAAGGGGACCGAGCGGGCATGGACATGGAGACCACCGCGTGGATGTCGCTCTACCACGCGATGAACGCCGAGGACGAACGCCGGCCGTTCTCCCGCGCGACCCTGCGGAGGATCGGCCGGTTCGCCGCGCCGCACCGTGCCCAGCTCACGAAGTTCCTGCTGCTCAGCGTGGTGACCGCCGTCCTCACGGTGGCGACACCGGTGCTGGCCGGGCGGGTCCTGGACGCGATCGTGCAACGCTCGCCGCTGCGGGTCGTCCTCGTCATCGCCGCGGTGATCGCGGTCATCGCCGTGGCCGAGGCGGGGCTCGGGATCCTCACCCGGCTGCTGTCCGCCCGCATCGGCGAAGGGCTGATCCTCGACCTGCGCACGGCCGTGTTCGACCACGTGCAGCGCATGCCGGTGGCGTTCTTCACCCGCACCCGCACCGGCGCCCTGGTGAGCCGGCTCAACAACGACGTCCTCGGCGCCCAGCGTGCGTTCAGCGACACGCTGTCCGGGGTGGTGAGCAACCTCGTCACCCTGGTCCTCACCCTCGCGGTGATGATCGGCCTGTCCTGGCAGGTGACCGTGCTGGCGCTGGTGCTGCTGCCGATCTTCGTGGTGCCCGCGCGGCGGATGGGCAACCGGCTGGCCCGGATGGAGCGCGAGGCGGCCAACCACAACTCCGCGATGAGCACCCAGATGACCGAACGCTTCTCCGCGCCGGGTGCGACCCTGGTCAAGCTGTTCGGGCGGCCCGCGAACGAGTCCGCGGAGTTCGCGGTGCGTGCCCGCCGGGTGCGTGACATCGGCGTGCGCAGCGCGATGGTGCAGTGGGTGTTCATCGCCGCGCTCACCCTGGTCTCGGCGCTGGCGCTGGCGCTGGTCTACGGCCTGGGCGGCTACTACGCCCTGGCCGGCTCCCTCGACCCCGGCGACGTGGTGGCGCTGGCGCTGCTGCTCACCCGGCTGTACGCGCCGCTGACCGCCCTGGCCAGCGCCCGGGTGGAGGTGATGAGCGCGCTGGTCAGCTTCGAGCGGGTCTTCGAGGTGCTCGACCTGGCGCCGCTGATCGACCAGAGGCCGGATGCCGTACGCGTGCCGGACGGGCCGGTGTCGGTGGAGTTCGAGCACGTCCGGTTCGGCTACCCCGCCGCCGACAAGGTGTCGCTGGCGTCGCTGGAGGAGGTCGCGAAGCTGGACGCCCGGGGCGGTGAGGAGGTGCTGCACGACGTGTCGTTCCGGGTCGATCCGGGTGCCATGGTGGCGCTGGTCGGTTCCTCCGGCGCGGGGAAGTCGACCATCGCGCAACTGATCCCCCGGCTGTACGACGTGGACGAGGGAGCCGTACGGCTGTCCGGTGCCGACGTACGCGACCTGACCTTCGACTCGCTGCGCGACACCATCGGCATGGTCACCCAGGACGGCCACCTCTTCCACGAGTCGCTGCGCGCCAACCTCCTGCTGGCCCGCCCGGAGGCCGGCGAGGACGAGCTGTGGGAGGCGTTGCGCCGGGCACGCCTGGACGACCTGGTGGCCGCGCTGCCCGACGGCCTGGACACCGTGGTCGGCGAACGCGGTTACCGGCTGTCCGGGGGCGAACGCCAGCGGCTGACCATCGCCCGGCTGCTGCTCGCCCAGCCGCGGGTGGTGATCCTGGACGAGGCGACCGCACACCTCGACTCCACCTCCGAGGCCGCCGTTCAGGCCGCGCTCGGTGAGGCGCTGGCGGACCGGACCGCCATCGTCATCGCGCACCGGCTGTCCACCGTCCGGGCCGCAGACCTGATCCTGGTGCTCGAGGCCGGCCGGGTGGTCGAACGCGGCACCCACCACGAGTTGCTCGCCCGCGGCGGTCGCTACGCCGAACTGCACCGTACGCAGTTCGCCACCGACGAGAGCACCGAAAGCCTGGAGTCCGCGGCGGCGAACGTCGCGACCCCGGCCGGGTAATGTCGGCGCCATGCCGACAGCACCCCGCCCCGAGCAGCGTCCCTTCGTCCACCGCCACCACGGTGACGAACGGGTCGACGAGTACGCCTGGCTGCGCGACCGCGAGGACCCGGCCGTGCTCGCCCATCTGCAGGCCGAGAACGCCCATACCGAGGAATCCCTCGCACATCTGGCCGGTCTGCGTGAGGAGCTGTTCGAGGAGTACCGCTCCCGGATCAAGGAGACCGACGAGGACGTTCCCGCACGCGACGGCGCGTGGGAGTACTTCACCCGTACGCAGGAGGGCAAGCAGTACCCGCTGTTCGTACGGCAGCCGGTCGGTGCCGAGGGCGGCGGCGAGGACGGCGGCGCCGAGGAGGTGCTGCTGGACTGCAACGAGGCGGCGGAGGGCACCGACTACTTCGCGCTGGGTGCGTTCTCGGTCTCCCAGAGCGGCCACCTGCTCGCCTACTCGGTGGACACCGACGGCAGCGAGGAGTTCCGGATGCGGGTGAAGGACCTCCGCACCGGCGAGCACCTGCCCGACACGATCAGCCCGACGGGGTACGGCGCCGCCTGGTCCGCCGACGAGGCCTTCCTCTTCTACACCACCCTCGACCCCGCCCACCGGCCGTGGAAGCTGTGGCGGCACCGGCTCGGCACCGACCAGGCCGAGGACGTGCTGGTCTTCACCGAGGAGGACGAGTCGTTCTTCCTCGGCATCTCCCGCACCCGTTCGCGGGAGTGGCTGGTGCTGGACCTGCACGCCACCGAGTCCAGCGAGGTGCACGTCCTGCCCGCGGGCGAGCCGGAGGGGCGGTGGCGCCTGGTCGCCGCGCGCCGGCCCGGTGTGGAGTACAGCCTGGAGCACCACGCCGACCGGTTCCTGTTCGTCACCAACGACCAGGGCCCGGACTTCCGGCTCGCGCAGGCGCCGGTGGACGACCCGCGCCCGGAGAGCTGGACGGACGTGATCCCGCACCAGGAGGGGGTGCGGATCGTGTCGGTGGACGCGTTCGCAGACCACCTGGTGGTGGCGTTGCGCTCCGACGGGCGCACCGAGCTCGACGTGATCTCCGTCGCCGACGCGGAGCGCCGCCGGATGGTGTTCGAGGAACCCATCTACACCGTCGACGTCGGCACCAACCGGGAGTTCGACACCTCCACGCTGCGGATCGACTACACCTCGCTGACCACGCCGAACTCCGTCATCGACGTCGACCTCGCCACCGACGCGCGCAGGCTGCGCAAGCGGCAGCCGGTGCTGAACGTCGACCTCGACCGCTACCAGTCGACCCGGGAGTGGGCCACCGCTCCGGACGGGACGAAGGTGCCGATCTCGCTGGTGTGGCGCGACGACCGGCCCGAGGGCGGACCCGTCCTGCTGTACGGCTACGGGTCGTACGAACACTCGATGGATCCGTGGTTCTCCACCCTGCGGCTGTCGCTGCTGGACCGCGGGGTGGCGTTCGCGGTCGCGCACGTGCGCGGCGGCGGGGAGCTCGGCCGGTCGTGGTACGACCACGGCAAGCGGCTGGAGAAGGCAAACACCTTCACCGACTTCGTGGCCGCCGCCGACTACCTCGTGGAGACCGGCTGGACCACCCGGGACGGCCTGGCGATCCGGGGCGGGTCGGCGGGCGGCCTGCTGATCGGTGCCGTGCTCAACCTCCGGCCGGACCTGTGCGCCGCGGCGGTGGCCGAGGTGCCGTTCGTGGACGCGCTCACCACCATCCTCGACCCGTCGCTGCCGTTGACGGTGCGGGAGTGGGACGAGTGGGGAAACCCGGTGGCCGACCCGCGGGTGTACGCCGCGATGAAGGCGTACGCGCCCTTCGACAACGTCTCCGCCAGCCGCTACCCCGCGATCTATGCCACCGCCGGGCTGAACGACCCGCGGGTGAGCTACTGGGAGCCGGCGAAGTGGGTCGCGCGGCTGCGTGACCGGATGACCGGCGGCGGACCCGTGCTGCTGAAGACCGAACTCGGCGCGGGCCACGGCGGACCGTCGGGCAGGTACGACGCCTGGCGGGACGAGGCGCAGGTGCACGCGTTCGTCCTCGACCAGGTGGGCCTCGCGAAGACGTCCGGGTAGGCCGCCCGCTGTCAGTTCTGACGGGAGGGCGGATGTACCCCCAGCTGGAGCCCTACGACCACGGCATGCTCGACGTCGGCGACGGGCACAGCGTGTACTGGATGGCGTGCGGCAACCCTGACGGCAAGCCCGCGCTGTACGTGCACGGGGGCCCCGGCTCGGGGTGCGGCACGCGTTCCCCCGGCCAGTTCGACCCGGCCGTCTACCGCATCGTCTCCTTCGACCAGCGCAACTGCGGCCGGAGCACCCCGCACGCCGGCGAGCCCGTGGTCGACCTGTCCACCAACACGACCGACCACCTGATCCGCGACATGGAGCGGTTGCGCGAGCACCTGGGCATCGACAGGTGGCTGCTGTTCGGCGTTTCCTGGGGCTCGGTCCTCTCGCTGACCTATGCGCTGCGCCACCCGGAGCGGGTCTCGGAGCTGGTCGTGACCGCCGTCGCCACCGGCAGGCACTGCGAGGTCGAGTGGCTGATCCGCGGCTTCGGCGGCCTGGCCCCCGAGGCGTACGAGCGCTTCCTCGCCGGCGTCCCCGATCCGGGCGAGGACATCTCGGCCGCCTACCACCGGCTGCTGATGGACCCCGACCCCGCCGTGCACCGCAGAGCAGCCGAGGCCTGGTGCGCGTGGGAGGACGCCATCGCCACGATCCCGCCCGGCCGTGACGTCGAGCACGAGCCGTGGGAACCCCGGTTCCAGCTCGCCTTCGCCCGACTCGTCACGCACTACTTCAGCAACAGGTGCTGGTTGGCCGACGACGAACTGGCCCGCAAGGCACACGTGCTGAAGGACATTCCCGGCGTCATCGTGCACGGGCGGCTCGACCTCGGCGCGCTGAGCGGCAATCCATGGGTCCTGCACAACGCCTGGCAGGGCTCCGAACTGGTGATCGTCGAGAACGGCACGCACGCCACCGGAACCGCGGAAGCCGTCATCGCCGCGACCGACCGCTTCGCCACATCCCCCGTTTCCTAGGGGCCGGCGGAGGGTCGCACATCAGCCGGCGGACACGGGTCACGGACCTGGTGCCGGATCACCGGACGAGCCGAGCAGCTCGACCTTGCCGAGCCGGGTTCGTATCGTCGGCGCCTGGCGTGCTCGCCACGCTCGTCCGGAGTCGTAGGCCGGAAGCACGGTCCGGTTGTCCGGGTCGAGGTCGGCGAACACGACCTGGGGCGTTCCATCGGGTACGCCACGAGCCAGCCAGCGGTCATCCGGAGCGGCGACTCCCGACGTCGTGGCCCCCGCGACGGCGCCGGGAACGGCGAACGCGATCCACATCTCCGTCAGCAGCGCGTACGCCAACGGCCGCCGGTCATCCAGGGACTCCGACGGCGGTGCATCGCTGTAGCTGGCGAGCAGCACGCAGTCCACGCCCCGCGACTCGTACTCGGTGAACACTTCCGGCACCCGCGCTTCCACGCAGATGGCACAACCGAAGCGCATCCCGTCGACGGTGACGACGGTTGCGTGGTCACCTGCCTCGTACAGGACCGCCGCCTCGCGGGAAGACAGGAACCGCTTGTCGTACCGTCCGGCCAGGACGCCGTCGTCCCCGATCACGTAGAGACTGTTGAACGGCCGTTCGGCACCGGGCTCGTGGTGTATCGCGCCGACGACGGTCCACAGCCCGAGCTCCCCGGCATGCTCGATCGTTCGTTGCCGCTCCGCCGCGAACAGCGGCCAGTCGACCTGTGACCAGTCCGCCTCGCCCGGCCGGCGCCAAGTTGGGAGGCCCGTCAACGCCGGCACCCTGCGCCACCGCGATCCTCACCACCGACATGGTGCCGGATCATCGCACGGCCACTCCCGGCCTCGACCAGGACCGACGGGCGGGACCGGCGGCCAGGCTTGGTCGATTCCGCCCGCACGGGGTCCGTGTGGGGGTAGCCTCCCGCCAACCGTGAGGAGGTGGCCGCATGGATCCCGACGTACACCGGTCCCTGGTGTGGTGCAAGGACGCCGGCGCTGAGCTCGCCGAAGTGAAGCTGGCACGCGGGCACCTGTCCGCGGTTGGTTCGGCGATCGGCGCGGACCCGGTGCCGTACCGGCTGGAGTACGCCCTCACCACCGGCGACGACTACGCCACGTCGTCGCTGCGGGTGCACGCGTTCGGCGTCGGCTGGCGGCGGGTGCTGGAGCTGCGCCGTGACGGCGCCGGACGCTGGGAGATCTTCGCCGACGCCGAGGGCCACCTGGACGCGCCGTCGCCGGGCGGGGAGGCACGGCTCTACGGCGACGCGCTGGACTGCGACCTCGGGCTGTCCCCGCTCACCAACACTATGCCGGTGCGCCGGCACAAGCTGCTCACCGGAGGCGGCCCGGTCGAACTGCTGACCGCATGGGTGTCGGTCCCCGACCTGTCGGTGCACCCCAGCCGCCAGCGGTACACCCACGTATCCGCGAACGGTGACGGTGCCGGCGACGGTGCTGACGACGGTGCGGTGATCCGGTTCGACAGCGACGACTTCACCGCCGACATCGTCTTCGACCGGGACGGGCTGGTCGTCGACTACCCGGGAATCGCCCGCCTCGTCGGACCGGCGGCTTCGGCAGCGGCCGGGATCGACGTTGCCGGTACGGCGGACCTCACGAAGAGGGCTCAGCGAGGTGACGAGCCGGACGGTGCGGCGGGAGACGTCCTCGCGGCGACCTGAGCCGGCAACGGTCCACGGCGGCGGTGGCCGGATTCTTCCGCGGAAGAATCCGGCCACCGCACCGATCCCCTCTAGTTGGTGCCGCTCTTCGGTGCCGGAGCCTGTTTCTGACCGGGGTGGCGCCACTGCTTACCCATCCCACGGTCTGCCAGGTCGACGATCTGGACGGCGGTCGAGGTGGTGCCGCTGACCGTCGCGACGACCGCGACCTGCTGGTCCTTCTTGATCGACCCGATCCCCTCCCGGAGTGCGTTCACCCGGGTCTTGGCGTCCACGACGTAGGTGTGGGTGTAGCCGTCGGTGCTCTTCACCGTGACTGCCGTGGAGCTGACCGACTGGACGCTGCCGCGCTGGCTGGCGACGGTCTGGTAGCCGCCACCCGGCTTCGCGACGACGAACTCACCGTGCAGGGCGCGTCCTGCGAGCCCGAGCCCACCAGGCCCGAACCCACCGGGCCCGAACCTTCTGGGTCCGAAGCGGTCGGACTCGCCAGGCAGACCGGGGTGCCGCAGGCCGCCGCGTTCCCCGGGTGCCGGCGCGGCCGTCGGCTTGGCGGTCGGTGTGGCCTGTGGCTGGGCGGCGACCTGGGCCTTGGGGCCGGAGGCGTTGTCCGCCAGCGCGATGCCGCCCACCACGAGCCCGGAGACGGTCGCCGCGGCGGCGGCCACTCCGACAACGGTGGTACGGCTGACGGTGCGTCCTGCAGGACTCATGTTCTGCTCCGTTCGTCGGGCGCCCGGCATTCGGGCCGCCTGCCCGCGCGGCAGCGCGGCGCGGGGTCGCGCACCACTATTGGCCCCGAACCTGGGAAACACCTGAAGAGAACCTGGGATTTTCGCTCCGGAGTGGCACCGGTCCCGTCCGGGCGTACGCGGCACCCAGCACCCGGCATCCGGCACCCGATGCGGGCCGGACGAGGGTGCGGCGATACGGCATGCTGGGCGGTCATGCGTTCGGTGTATCTGTCCCACGTCGGCTCCTGGGTCCGCTACCTCGACCTGCCCGGTGCCTCCCCCAACGATGACACCGGCGACGACACCGGCGACGCGGCTGGTTCCCCGGATCCGGTGTTCGTCTACGTCGCCGGTCTCGGCGCGGCCACCTCCGCCGACTTCCCGCACGTGGTCGCCCACCCGGCGCTGCGGCGGCATCGCTCGCTGCTGGTCGACCTGGTGGGCACCGGGTGGAGCGACTCGGCCGACCCCGCGCGGTTCGGGTACACCGTGGAGGAGCACGCCGACGCGGTCGCGGCCGTCCTGGACGCCGACGGGCTCGAGGGCACCACGGTGGTCGGCCACAGCCTCGGCGGGTCGGTCGCCATCGTGCTCGCCCACCGCCGGCCCGACCTCGTGGGCACCCTGGTCGCCTGCGAACCCAACCTCGACCCCGGCGTCGGCGACCTCAGCGCGCACGTCGCCGCCCAGACCGAGGAGGCCTTCGTCCGGCGCGGCTACGACGCCCTGCGCGCGGTCGTCGCCCGGGACGAACACGCGGCCGGGAAGTCGGTGTTCCACGCCACCACCGGACGCTGGACGCCGGTCGGGATGCACCGTACGTCGGTGTCGATGCTGGCCGACCGGGAGCCGACGTTCCGTACGCAGCTCACGCGAGGGCTGATGCCGCGCGCGCTGCTGGTCGGTGAGCACACCGCCGGCTTCGACCTGGGCGGGCTGGAGCCGGCGGGGGTGACCGTGCACGTCGTGCCGAGCGCCGCCCACGTGATGACGTACGACAATCCGGCCGGCTTCGCGACCACCATCGCAGCAGCGGTGCAACCCGCTCGCTGAGCCCCCGTCTGTCAATCGCGGCTTGCGGCGTGCTGGTCGTCCCACCACGGGCCCAGTGCCCCCGCCACGGCGACGAACCGGCGGTAGGCGTCGGCGAGCACCTCCCGGCGAGCGGGATCGGGCACGTGCCGGCGCACGATGCGTGCCGTCTGCGCGGTCTCGGCCAGCGAGGAGTACCACCCGACGCCGAGCGCCGCCAGCAGCGCCGCGCCCCGCGCACCCTGCTCCGTGCCGGCGGCCACCTCGACCTCCAGGTCCAGCGCGTCGGCGAACATCTGCGACCACACCGCGCTGCGCGCCGCGCCACCGGACAGCCGGGCGACGTCGGACAGCGCGAAGCGTTCCCGCAGCGCGTCCACGTGCACCCGGTGACCGAGGACCACGCCTTCCAGCAGGCCGCGCACGAGGTCGCCGCGGGTGTGCCAGCCGCGCACGCCGAGGAACGCGGCACTCGCGGTCTCGCCGTACGGCGATCCGTACAGGAACGGGTGGTAGATCAGCTGGCTCGGGCCGGACAGCGCGCCGGCGGCCTCGCGTTCCAGCGTGGCGTACCCCTCGTCGGTGCCGGGCACGCCGAACGCCGTACGCCACCAGTCGAGGTTGGTGGCCGAGGAGGCGGAGGTGGACATCGCCAGCCAGCGCCCCGGTTCGACGAAGGTGCGCGCCTGCCAGCGTTCGTCCACCACGACGTCGGTGCTGACCACCTGGTTGATGCTGAACGTTCCGGCCACCAGGCTGAGCAGCCCGGGTTCGACCGCTCCGAGGCCGACCGCCGTACCGTCCACGTCGTGCGCACCGGTGACCACCGGCGTGCCGGCGGCCAGGCCGGTGGCGGCCGCACCGGCGGCACTCACCTCCCCCGCGATCCCGGCACTGGGCAGCAGCGGCGGCAGCCGGTCACGCAGACCGCCCAGGCTGTCCAACCCGTACAGGTCGAGGACCTGCGGCGCGTAGTCCTGGGTACGCACGGACGTGAACGCGCAGCTGGCCTCGCTGGGGTCGGTGGCGATCGCCCCGGTGAGCCGGTAGCGCAACCAGTCCTTGCAGAACAGCACCCAGCGGGTGCGGTCGAGCACCTGCGGGTCGTGCCGGGCGAACCACGCCAGCAGCGTGGACGGCGAGCCCGCGTACGGCACCTGACCGGTCAGTTCCAGGGCACGCGCCCACACCGGGCCGGCGCGCCAGTCCCGCAGCACGTCGTGCGCGCGGGTGTCCATCGCGGTGACGGCCGGGCGCACCGGACGGCCGGCCTCGTCGAGGAGGTACAGCCCGTCGTTGTGGCCGACGATGCCGACCGCGCCGACGCGGGCGCCGCTCACCCCGGCAGCCGTCAGCGCCGCGCCGATCGCGTCCACGGTCGCCGCCCACACCTCGTCCAGGTCGCGTTCGACCCAGCCCGGCCGCGGGCTGTGCACCCGCACCCGGGCACTGCCGGCGCCGAGCTCACGTCCCTCGCGGTCGAAGACGCACGCCTTGGTGACGGTCTGCCCGGCGTCCACCCCGAGCAGCAGGTCGGCTGCCCCAGCTGCTCCGACTGCTCCGGCGCCGGCCGCGCCGCCCGCACGAGTCACTGTCACGGGTCAGCCCCAGCCGAGCGCGGACGCGTTCACCGCCGACGCGACCCGCCCGGTGCGGTGCAGTTCGGCGATCGCCTCGGCCACCAGCCGGGCGGAGCGGGTGTTGGTGGTGTGGGTCTCCCCGCCGAAGTGCGTGGTGAGCGTGACGTTGTCCAGGGAACGCCAGGGGCTGTCGGGCGGCAGCGGCTCGTGGTCGAACACGTCCAGTCCGGCGCCGGCGATCCGGCGTTCGGCCAGCGCGTCGTACAACGCGTCGTGGTCGACCAGCCGGGCGCGGGAGGTGTTGACGAAGTACGCGGTCGGCTTCATCAGCGCGAACTGCGCGGCGCCGACGAACCGCTCGGTCTGCGGGGTCAGCCGGGCCAGCACGTGCACGAAGTCGGACTCGGCGAAGACCGTGTCCAGGTCCACCCGGGTCGCCTCGTGGGCGGCGAGCACGTCGTCGCCGACATAGGGGTCGGCGACCAGCAGCCGTACGCCGAACCCGCGCAGCCGCCCGGCCAGCTCCCGGCCCACGTGCCCGAACCCCACCAGGCCGACGGTGCTGCCGCCGATCTCGGTGCCCGGCCCGCCGAAGTCCTTGCGCCACCCGCCGGCCTTCACCGAGGCGTCGGCCCGGGCGAGGCTGCGGCCCTCGCTGATCATCAGGCCGATCGCGAGCTCGGCCACACCGGAGGCGTTGCGGCCGGCGACCGGCACCACCGCGATGCCGCGGGCGGTGGCCGCCTCGATGTCGACGTTCTCCAGCCCGGCCCGGGCCACCACGACCGCTCGCAGGTCAGAGCCCGCGTCCAGCACCTCGGCGGGTACGGGCGCGAAGTGCAACGCCAGTGCCTGCGCGTCACCCACCGCGGCGGCGATCTCCGCGGGTACGGGTACGGCGCCCGGCCCCTCCTTCTCCATCCGCTGCTGGGCAGCGTGCTGGTCGGCCTTGCCGCCGGACCAGTCGACGGTACGGACGCCCGCCGGGTCCAGGCCGGCGCCCGCGAGGGCCTCGACGTAGGCGGACGCGGGAATGTAGTGGTCGCCGATCACGAGTGTGCGCACGCCCGGAACCTACCCGACCGGGGTGCGGCCGGCCGTGATCACCCGAGCCGGCCGAGTCACCCGAGCCTGCCGTAGGAGAGTCAGCCGAGTACGACCAGCGCGCGGTCGTCGTCGGTGACCGGCCCGGCCAGGCTGCGTGGACTGCGTACGGCAGCGGTGCCCCACGCCACCGCCTCGAGTAGCCGCCGGGCGGGCGGGCCGTCCACCGCGAGGAAACCTGCCAGCAGGTTGTCCCCCGCCCCGACGGTGCTGGCGACCCGCACCGGCCCACCGGCCCGGGCGTGCAGCGGCGGCCCGTCACCGACCAGCACCGCACCTTCTTCGCCCAGGCTCACCAGGACGTCGGCGCCGGTGGCCCGGCGTACCTTCGCGGCGGCGGCGAGCACGTCGTCGAGGGTGGGCAGGGTGGTGCCGGTGAGTTCGGCGAGCTCGTCCAGGTTGGGCTTGACCAGTGCCGGCAGGCCGGCCAGTCCCTGCCGCAGCGCCGCGCCGCTGGAGTCCAGCGCGAACCGCCCGCCGGCCTCGCGTACCCGCTCGGCGAGGTCGGCGTAGAAGTCGTCGGAAACCCCGCGCGGCAGCGTGCCCGCGCCGACCACCCAGTCGCCGTGGCCGAGGTGGGCGAGCACCGCCTCCGCGAGCGCCTCGGCCTCGCCCCAGCTCAGGGTGGGTCCGGGCTCGTTGACCTTGGTGACGACACCGTCAGGGGTACGCAAGGAGATGTTGACACGCACCGCCTCGGTCACCGGCACACCGACGTAGGACACCGACTCGTCCTCCAGCAGCCTGCGCAACTGGTCGCCCTCGGTGCCGCCGAGCGGCAGCACGGCCCGGGACCGGACGCCGTTGGCGGCCAGCGCGCGGGTGACGTTGACGCCCTTGCCGCTGGGCTCGACATGTCCGCCGCTCGCGCGGTTGACCACGCCGGGCACCAGCGACGCGACGTCCAGGGTGCGGTCCACGCTCGGGTTCGGGGTGACGGTGAGGATCACGGCACTCACGCCCGCACCACGGTGGGGCCGGCCGCCTCGACCTCGGCCGCCTCCGCCTCGCCGAGCTCGGTGCCGGTGACCACCACGTCGAAGTCCGCCAGGCCGGCGAACCGGCAGAAGCTCGTACGCCCGAACTTGGAGTGGTCGGCGAGCAGCACCCGCCGCTTCCCGGCCGCGACCATCGCGGCCTTCACCGCCGCCTCGGTCGGCAGCGGCGTGCTGAGCCCGTGCCCGGGCGTCACGGCGTTGGTGCCGACGAAGGCCACCTCCACCGACAGGTCCTCCAGCTGCCGGCGGGCCCAGTCGTCGACGGTGGCGTAGGTGCGGCCGCGGACCAGGCCGCCGAGACTCCACACCGACAGCTGGGGCTGGTCGGCGAGCAACGTCGCGATCGGCAGCGAGTTGGTCACCACGGTGAGCTCGCGGTCGGTGGGCAGCAGCCGGGCGAGGGCCTCCGGGGTGGAGCCGCTGTCGAGGAGCACCGCGCCCTCGGCGGGGAGCTGGTCCAGTGCCGCCCGGGCGATCCGCGCCTTCTCCTCGCGCTGCTGTTCGCGGCGGGTGGCGAGCCGGGGTTCGTAGCCGAGCCGCTCCACCGGGATCGCGCCGCCGTGCACCCGTCTGAGCAGGCCCTGGCGTTCGAGCACGGTGAGGTCGCGCCGCACCGTCTCCTGGGTGACCCGCAGCGCGTCGGCCAGCCCGGCCACCTCGACCCGCCCGTCCGCCCGGGCCCGTGTGAGGATCTCCAGCTGGCGCTCCTCGGCGTACATCCCGGATGCCCGGCCGAGCCCGAGTCTGTCCGGTCGGTCGTCTTGCTGGACCATCACTCGACCATCACCCGCCGAGCATGACGGAAGTGGCAGCGCTCACACAAGACCATGCATGTGGGTTTCGGTCCGGGTTTCTGTGGTTGTGTGGGTCATCGCTTGACTCTGGTACGTAGTGGGTGGATGGTCGGGGCCTGCTCGTACTACGGAGGTTCGGACAATGAGCGGAGCCACCCCCACAGCCAACCCACCACCCCCGGCCGCCGGGATCACCACCCGCCGCACCCTGCTCCGCGGCCTCGCCGGCGCGGCCGGGGCCGGTCTCGCCGGCGCCGCGATGTCCGGCTGTTCCTCACCCAAGGACGTCGCCCGCGCCTCGACGAGCGATCCGTGGCGGCAGTTCGCCGGGACCACGCTCAACTTCGTCTCCGAGAACACCGCGCCCACCGCGGCCATCGCCGCCAACCTCGCGCCGTTCACCGAGCTCACCGGCATCCGGGTCAACATCGTGACGCTGGAGCTGTCCGCGCTGGTGCAGAAGGTCGCCCTCGACCTGGCCTCGGGCCAGTCGCAGTACCAGGTCATCTACGCCGACCCCTACCAGGTGCTCGCGCCGTACTCCAAGGGCCTGGTCGACCTGCGCGAGCTCGCCGCGGACTCCTCGGTGCCCCACCTGACCGGCGGGTTCGGCGACTTCATCCCCACCCAGCTGGAGGCGGCGGGCAAGTTCGGCGACCGCGACAAGGTGTTCGCGCTTCCCTACGACTGCCCGACGATGATCTGGCACTACCGCAAGGACCTGTTCGACAAGCACCACGACGCGATGTCGAACGACCTGGGCTTCGACCCCACACCGGGCGCGGACACCACCTGGGACCAGTACGCCGCGATCGCGAAGTGGTTCAACGACAAGACCGACGACATCCCGTACGGCACCGGCCACCAGGCCAAGCAGCACGACTCGCTGATGTGCGACTTCTCCAACGTGTTGTGGTCCTACGGCGGCGACTACTTCGACAACGGCAAGGCCGTCGGCAGTCTCGGCGCCACCGACCCCGGAAAGTGCCGGCTGGACAGCGACCAGGCCGCGGAGGCGGCCGCGTTCTACGACCGGCTGCTGGCGTCGGCCGACCCCGCGTCGCGCACCTGGGACTGGGACGGCGTCGGCGCGGCCTTCCGCGCGGGCCGGATCGCGATGTGCCCCAACTGGCACGAGTTCGCCGCCAGCAACGAGGCCGCCATGCCCGGCAAGGTCGGCTACGCCCGGCTGCCGAAGGGCCCGGCCCGCTCGGCCAGCCACTACGGCGGCACCGGCATCGGGATCAGCGCCAACACCCTGCCCAACGAGCGCCGGGCCGCGTGGCTGTTCACGGTCTGGGCGACCGCGCCGCGCACCCAGCTCGCCAACCTCAAGAGCAAGGCCGGCGGCGGGACACCCACCCGCACCTCGGTCTACGAGCTTCCGGAGGTACGCAAGGCGGAGAAGCGGCCGTCGGCGATGCCCAACATGCTCACCGCCGACGCCGTCAACGAGGCGTGGAAACCGGCCAACATCGGCCTGCGGCCGAAGATCCCGATGTGGAACGAATGCGACACCGCCATCTACACCCAGCTGTCCCGCATGCTGCTCGGCGACGCCAAGCCGGCGCAGGCGATGGGCGACACCGCCGACCGGATCGACCGGATCGTGGCCCGAGGGTGGGTGAGCTGAGATGAGCGACACCCTCACCGACGTCTCCGAGAAGAGCGCCTCGCGCACCGGCCGGCGTCAACCCCGGCTTGCGTTCGAGGGGCGGCTGATGGCGCCCGGCGTGATCCTGCTGGCCGCCCTGTCGATCGTGCCGTTCCTCGCGATCATCTGGATGAACTTCTCCCAGGTACGCCTGCTCGGCGGGGTCGCCACCAGTTGGGTGGGCCTGGACAACTGGGCGCGGTTCTTCAGCGACCTCGACATGGCCGCCAACTGGCTGCGTACTGGCGCGTTCTTCGTCCTCACCGTCGGCCTGGAGATGGTCGGCGGCGTGGTGCTCGCGCTGTGCCTGTGGCGGGTCGTGCGCGGCCGCAACCTCGTCCTCAGCCTGCTCCTGCTGCCGATGTTCGTCGCACCCGTCGTCGTCGGCCTGCTCGGCAGGTTCCTCACCGACTCCACGTTCGGCCTGTACGCCTGGCTGCTGCGCGGCACCGGCTACACCGGCGACATCCTCGGCGGGAAGTACTCCGCGTTCGCCGCCGTGGTGGCAATGGACGTGTGGGAGTGGACGCCGCTGATCGCGCTGATCACCCTGGCCGGGCTGTCCTCGGTGCCACTGTCGGTGCGCGAGGCGGCCTCGATCGACGGGGCCAGCGGCGCGCAGTCGCTGCGCCACATCGTGCTGCCGTCCATCTCCAACGTGTTGCTGGTGGCGCTGCTGATCCGGTCGATGGACGCCATCCGCTACTTCGACATCATCTGGGTCACCACCAACGGCGGCCCGGCCGACGCCACCAAGACTGTCCCGGTACGGCTGTACGAGACGGCGTTCCGGTTCTTCGACCTCGGGTACGCCGCGACCATCGGCCTGGTGATGCTCGCGGTCTCGATCGCGATCGCCCGGATCTTCGTCCGGCTCCTCGACCAGAAGGGACTCACCCGATGAGCGCCGCCGCTCCCACCAGCCCGCTGGAGCGGGGTACGAAGAGTTCGCGCACGCTCGCCTGGGTGCTGCTCGCGGTCGGCCTGGTGTGGACCCTCGTCCCGCTGGTGTGGATGCTGTCGTCGTCGCTGAAGTCGAAGGCGGACGTGACGTCGGGTACGCCGAAGTTCCTCTTCGCCCCCACGCTGGACAACTACCGCAACCTGTTCTCCGGCGCCAACGACCTCACGCCGTACCTCACGCACAGCATCCTCGCCGGCGGGGTGTCGGCCGTGCTCGCCGTGGCGCTCGGCGCCCTCGCCGGGTACGGCCTGTCCCGCACCCGGATGCGCGGCCGCCGGCACCTGTCGTTCTGGATCATCTCCACCCGGATGGCGCCGATCGCGGCCGTCGTGCTCCCGCTGTTCCTGATCTTCCGGCAGCTGGACCTGATCGACTCGGTGTTCGGGCTGGTGCTGGCCTACCTCACCTTCGACCTGCCGTTCGCGATCTGGCTGATGAGCGCGTTCTTCGCCGACGTGCCACCCTCGCTGGAGGAGTCGGCGCTGGTGGCGGGCTGCTCGCGCTGGCAGGCGTTCTACCGGGTGGTGCTGCCGCTGACCAAGGCCGGACTGGTGACGACGTTCGTGCTGTGCCTGGTGTTCGCGTGGAACGACTACGCGTTCGCGCTGGTGTTCAGCGGCCCCAACTCCCAGACGCTGCCGATCGCGGCGAGCCAGTTGGTGACACAGACCGGCATCGACTGGGGTCAGCTGTGCGCGATCGGTACGTTCGTGGTGGTCCCGATGATGCTGGCGGGACTCGCCGTCCGCCGGTGGCTGGTCACCGGGCTCACGCTCGGCGCCGTCACCGGAGAATGAGCCGGAACCACAGCTGACCTGAGCTGACCTGAGCTTGAACCGAGAGGAAGTACGACGATGGGCGAAGCGGTTCCCCCGACCATGCGGGCCGCGGTCCTGCGTTCGGTGAAGGACCTCGCCGTGGAGGAACGGCCGGTCCCCGAGCCGGGCCCGCGCGAGGTGCTGATCCAGGTGCGCTCGGTGGGCACCTGCGGCTCCGACGTCCACTACTACGAGCACGGCCGGATCGGCGACTTCGTCGTCCGCGCGCCGCTGGTCCTCGGGCACGAGTCGAGCGGGGTCGTGGTGGGGCGCGGGTCCGAGGTCACCCGGCACGAGGTCGGGCAGCGGGTGTCCATGGAGCCGGGCGTGCCCTGTTTCACCTGCGCGCAGTGCCGTGCAGGCCGCTACAACCTCTGCCCGGACATGCGGTTCTTCGCCACCCCGCCGATCGACGGGGCGTTCTGTGAGTACGTCGTCCTGCACGAGGAGTTCGCTCACCCGGTGCCGGACTCGATGTCCGACGACGCGGCGGCGCTGCTGGAGCCGCTGTCGGTCGGGGTGTGGAGCTCGCAGAAGGCGCGGGTCGGCCCGGGCACCCGGGTGCTCGTCACCGGTGCCGGGCCGATCGGGCTGGTCGCGCTGCAGGCAGCACGGGCGTTCGGGGCCGCCGAGGTGGTGGTCACCGACGTACTCCCACAGCGGCTGGAGACCGCGCGGGCGCTCGGCGCGACCACGGTGAACGTGGCCGAGACGTCGCTGGCCGACGCCGGTGTCGAGGCGGACGTGCTGATCGAATGCTCCGGCTTCCCGCCCGCGATCGGCGAGGCGATCCGGCGGGTGCGCCGGGCCGGCCGGGTGGTGCTGGTCGGCATGGGCGGGGACGAGATCCCGCTGCCGCTGGCGCACGTGCAGAGCTTCGAGATCGAGGTCACCGGCACGTTCCGGTACGCCAACACCTGGCCGACCGCGATCGCGCTGGCCACCGGCAAGGAGGTCGACCTGGACCGGCTGGCCACCCACCACTTCGGGCTGGACGCCACCGAGCAGGCACTCACCGCGCTGGCCCGCGACGAGAACACCATCAAGGCCATGGTCCACCCGGACCGGCCGTGAGCCACGCCGGACCCGCGAGACCCGTCAGGCAGTTCCCAGGTTCAGCCCCGAGGAGGAGTTCCGGTGAAAGCCGCCGTCATCAGTGCACCCGGTGAGGTCAGTGTCGAGAGTGTCCCGGACCCCACCCCGGGGCCGCGCGACGTGGTGGTCAAGGTCGCCGCGTGCGGGATCTGCGGCACCGACCTGCACATCCTGGAAGGCGAGTTCGCCCCCACCCTGCCGGTCGTACCCGGCCACGAGTTCGCCGGCGAGGTGGTCGCCGTCGGTACGGATGTCACCGAGTTCGCCACCGGCGACCAGGTGGCGGTCGACCCGTCCCTGCACTGCGGGGAGTGCCACTACTGCCGCCGGGCACGCGGCAACCTCTGTGAGAACTGGGCCGCGATCGGGGTGACCACCGCCGGCGGCGCGGCCGAGTACGCCCTCGCCCCGGTGAAGAACTGCTACCGGCTCCCCGACGGTGTCTCGACCGGTGACGCCGCGCTGATCGAGCCGCTGTCGTGCGCGGTCCGCGGGTTCGACGTACTCCCCCGCATGCTCGCCGACCACTACCTCATCTACGGCGCCGGCACGATGGGCCTGATGATGATGGAGCTCGCCAAGCGGGCCGGGGCGGGCAGCGTCAACGTCGTCGACCTCAACTCCAAGCGGCTGGAGACCGCCCGCGAACTCGGCTGCTCGGGCACCGCCACCAGCGCCGACGAGCTCACCGGGGGCTTTCCCCGCGGCTGGGACGTCGTGGTCGACTGCACCGGGGTCGCCGCCGCGATCTCCGACGGGCTGTCGCGGGTGGGTCGCGGCGGGACGTTCCTGCAGTTCGGGGTGGCCGCCTACGACGCACGCGTGCAGATCGAGCCGTACAAGATCTACAACCAGGAGATCACCATCACCGGCTCGATGGCGGTGCTGCACAGCTTCGAACGCGCCGGTGACCTGTTCGTCAACGGCGCGTTGCGCCCGGACGTGATGATCAGCGACCGTTTTCCGCTGGCCGACTACGCCACCGCACTCGACCAGTTCAAGGCCGGTGTGGGCCGCAAGATCCAGATCGTCCCCTGAGCCGCCGCCCGGACGGGTGAGGCGGTTTCCCCGACGGGCCGAACGTACGAAGGTCCCGGCCATCCCTGGAGTGGGATGCCGGGACCTTCGTGTTGGCGTCTACCGGATCGTGCGGCTCACGAGGCCGAGGCGACCGTGTCGTTGGCGCAGCGCAGCACGGGCCGGCCGCTGACCTCGGCCACGTCCACCGGCCGGGTCAGCCCGGTGATCTCGAACGTGTGCGACTCCCCCGGCAGCAGCGTGACCAGCATGTCGTCCACGACCGCGGCCGGGTCGAGCCGGTCGGCGAACAACGCGAGGTCGCGCACCAGCGTTCGCGTCGTGACGGTCACCCGGGTCACCGGGCCGTCGGCGCTCACCTCGACGTCCCAGTCCGGGGCGGGGTAGGCGAGGTCCTTGTCGGCGGCGAAGAACCACGTGGCCCGCCGGTCCCCGGCGGTGACCACCAGGTATTCCGTGGACGGGTCGGTGGTGGTGGCCACGTCGACCGGCACCCGCACCGCCGCCGTGGCGCCCGGCTGCACGCTCACCGAGGTCGACCAGTTGGCGAGCACCTCACCGGAGAACGTACGGCGTTCGACCGACAGGCCGGTCTCCCACACCCCGCCGTCCCCGAGCGCTTCGCCGGCCCCTGTCAACCCCTCGTTGACAAGGAACGCCGTGAGGCCCTCCGGACGGGGCTGGACGGTGACCAGCCGCGGGTCGTACACCTTGCGCAGCGCGTACCACAAAGGCTTGGGCCGGGCGTCGCCGTCGACGGCCGCCCAGGAGGTCACCGGCCAGCAGTCGTTGATCTGCCACACCACCGTGCCCATGCACCGGCCCCGGTGCGAGCGGTAGTGCTCGATCCCGACGGTGAGCGCCCTTGCCTGGTTGAGCTGGGTGAACCAGTGCCAGTCCTCGACGTTGCCCGGCTCGGGGAAGTGCGGTGCGATGCCGCGGGCCAGCTTGGCGTTGCCGTCGGTGGCCTTCTGGTGGCTGAGTACGCCGGGCGAGTCGGCCGCCAGCGGCTCGTCGTGCACCGCGCGGGTCAGTGTGGCCCAGGTGGGCGGGCCCTGCCAGCCGAACTCCGCCACGAACCTCGGGACGTAGTCGCGGTAGACGGAGTAGTCGACCTGGTTCCACACGTCCCAGACGTGCTTGCAGCCGTGCTCGTCGACGTTGGGGTGACGGTCCATCGAGCCGGAGTAGGGGCTACCGGGCCAGTACGGCCGGCTCGGGTCGGTCTCGCCGACCACCCTGGGCAGCAGGTCGAGGTAGTACCCCTCGCCCCAGGTGCGGTCGCCGACCTTCGGCTGCCAGCCCCAGTCGAACCACGCCCAGATGTTCTCGTTGTTGCCGTTCCACAGCACCAGGCTCGGGTGCGGCATCAGCCGAGCGACGTTCTCCCGCGCCTCGGCCTCCACCTCCTCCGCGATCGGCGACTCCTCCGGGTAGGACGCGCACGCGAACAGGAAGTCCTGCCAGACGAGGATGCCCAGCTCGTCGGCGGCGTCGTAGAAGGCGTCCTGCTCGTACAGGCCGCCGCCCCACACCCGCAGCAGGTCGATGTGGGCGTCCCTGGACTGCTGGAGCCGGGTGCGGTAGCGGGCCGCGTCGACGCGGGACGGGAAGCAGTCGTCGGGGATCCAGTTGGCGCCGCGGGCGAAGACCGGCACGCCGTTGACCACGATCGTGAACGCCGAACCCGCCTCGCCGTCGGCGGCGTTGTCAGGGTCGGCAGGGCCATCAGGAGTGGTGTCAAGCTCCACCTGACGGAAGCCGACGCGGCGCGACCAGCCGTCCAGGCCACCTCCGGAGCCGTCCGACAGCTCGACGGCCAGGTCGTACAGCGGCTGCTCGCCGTGCCCGTGCGGCCACCACAGCCGGGGGCTGTCGACGCTCAGCTCCACCTCGGCGCTGGTGGCACCGGCCGGAATCCCCACCTCTGCCTGGGATCCCGCCACGCTCGCGGCCAGCGTCAATCCGGACTTGACGCCGGCCGCGCCGCCGTCACCGGCTGCGGTCGCGGTCCCGGCGTACTCCACGTCGGCGAGTACGCGGACCCGGCCGGCGGTCGCGACGTCGCGGCCCTCACCCAGGTCGACGTCCACCACGGGACGGACCCTGGCCAGCCGGGCGCCGCTCCAGCTGTGCAGCCGGATCGACTTCCAGATGCCCGCGGTGACCAGCACCGGGCCCCAGTCCCAGCCGAAGTTGCAGGCCATCTTGCGGATGAAGTTGAACGGCTCGGGGGTGGCGGAGTTGGGGCCGGGCAGGTCGCCGAGCTTGTCCCGCAGCTGCTCGGCGTACTGCTGCGCCGACGCGAACGTCACCACCAGTTCGTTGCGGCCCTCCCGCAGCTTCGCGCCCACGTCGAACCGGTAGGAACGGTGCATGTTCTGGGTGGTGGCGACCACCTCGCCGTTCAGCTCGACGGTGGCCACGGTGTCCAGCCCGTCGCAGACCAGGTCGGTGCGGTCCGAGCCGTCCGGCGTCCAGTCGAACGTGGTGCTGTAGCGCCAGTCGGCCCGGCCGATCCAGCCCAGGTCGTACTCGTTCCGGTCGAGGTAGGGGTCCGGGATCAGGCCCGCCGCGAGCAGGTCGGTGTGCACGCTGCCCGGCACCGTTGCCGGCACCGTGGCGTCCGCAACCTCCCGGGGAACGCCGTCGGCCTCCCCCACCACCCGCAGCGTCCAACCCTCGTGCAGTTCTCGCCACTGACTCATCCGCGAATCCTCCTGCCCGCTCCACCGGCCCCGGCCGACGGACCGCCGACCCGGCTTGCCTCGAGGTCGCGACCGACCCGGTCGTCGTCGACCGGCCGGTGATCGACCGCTCCTACCTTCCCGCATCCGGGCCGGGAGCTTGTCACCGGGCAAACCCCTTGCGCGCCGGTTGCGCCCGGCGCACTATTGTGCCAAGTTCTCGGTACAAAGAGGTCCGGCACGAAGCCGGCCCACAAAACGGGGGTTCGACGATGGGTTCTCTTGGAGTGACGGAGCTGGTGATCTACGGCGCCGTCGTGGTGCTGCTCGGCGTACTCGTCTGGAAGTTCGCCTTCCGGGTCGGCCCTGTGCAGGGCTTCGTGATGCTGCAGCGGTGGGGCATCGCCGAGCCGACCCGGGAGCAGAGCGAGGCCGCAGCGGACTACCTGCGTGAACGACGGCGCCTCTACCCGCTGGTGCTGATCGTGCTCGCGATCCTGCTGACCTTCGCCTACCGGCTTGCCGGACAGGGGACGGTCGGCACCATGGCCGTTCTGCTCGGCGCTCTGGTCGGCACGCTCCTGGTCGGTGAACTCGTCGCGGGTCTGCGGCGCCCGGCGTCCACCGCCCGGGTCGCCACCCTGGTGCCGCGACGGCTGACCGACCTGGTGCCACGTGCCTGGCTGGCGGGCGCTGCCGCAGTCTTCGTACTGGCTGCCGCCTGCGTCGTGCCGGCGCTCGGTGTACAGGCGTGGGCGGACGACGTCCACGCGTGGGCCGATCGCAACCCGGGCCGGATCGGCCCGCACGGAGTACTCACGCCGGACGCGCTGAGCTCGCTTCCACGCGGCAGCGGTGCGATCTGGCTGACCCTGGCCCTGCTGGTTCTCGTCGCCGTCAGTGTCGCGGCGGTCGTACGGCTGACCCTGACCCGCGCACCTCTGGCCGCGGACGCCGCCGTCGACTCCGCCCTGCGGATCCGTACCGCACGGCTGGCCACCGGAACGGCGGTACTGCTGGTTCTCGGCCTGTCCGGGACCTTGACGGAGCGGATCGTCGAAGGCACGGACCCCATGACGACTGGATCGCCGCCGGTCGCTCCCGGCTTGCCCGTCCTCGACTCCTGGCTGATGTCGGCCTGGTCGGTCGTCAACGCCGTCAACATCGCCTACATGCTTGCCGGTCTGGTCGTCTGGTGCGGCCTGATCTCGCCGTGGCGACGCCGGCAGCGGTTGGTCGAGGCCACCCGGTGAGCTCCTCCTCCCCCTCCTCCTCCTCGTCCGGTCCGGCCGCGTGGATCACCGTCGACGTGGCCGAGGGCGTCGCGCCCTGGCGTCAGGTACGCGACCAGATCCTCGGCCTGGTCGAACGCGGTCAGCTTCCGATCGGCGCCCGGCTGCCCGCGATCCGTCAGCTCGCCACCGACCTCGGCATCGCTCCCGGCACGGTCGCCCGCGCCTACAAGGAACTCGAGGGCGACGGCATCCTGGCCACCGCACGCCGGCACGGGACGGTGGTCGCCGCCGCCCCGGCCGGCGCGGCCGACCCGCTGAGGTCGGCGGCGCAGGACTACGTCGACGCCGCACGCGCCCTCGGCGCCGACGCCCGCACCGCGGTGGCCATGGTGCAGCGGCTCCTCGATCGGCCAGACTGATCGACATGCCGACCGGAGCGTCCCAGTCCACCTCGCAGCTCGACCTGTCCCAGCCCCCGGCCCAGACCTCGGCCCAGCCTGCCGTGGCCGCGGTCGGCCGGGACCTCGACGCCGACCTCGACGCCCTGCCCGGCCGGGCCTCGGTGTGGTTCGGCCGGCCCGGGCATCCACCCGCGTACGTCCGCGAACCCGACGCCACCCACTACGCCGCCAGCACCATGAAGGTCGCGGTGCTGGCGGCGGCGTACCGGCTGGCCGACGAGGGCCTGCTCGACCTGGACGAGCAGGTACCGGTGCACGACGACTTCGAGTCCGCGACCGGCGACGGGAGCAGCTACCACGCCACCGCCGACTACGACAGCGATCCCGAGCCGTGGGCGCTGCTCGGGCAGTCGGCGAGCCTGCGCTGGCTGGCCCGGCGGATGATCGTACGTTCCAGCAACCTCGCCACCAACCTCGTCCTGGAACGAGTCGGACTGCCGGCCGTGGCCGCCGCGTGGTCGGTCGCCGGGGCGCGCCATTCGGTGGTGGCCCGCGGAATCCAGGACTACGGCGCGGAGCAGGCAGGCCTGTCCAACCTGGTGACCGCTGCCGACCTCGCCGGCCTGCTCACCGCCCTCTACGACGGAACCCTCGCCTCTCCCCAGGCGTGCGCGCAGATGCTGACCGTGCTGCTCGGCCAGGAGGTGACCGAGGACGTCGTGGCCGGGCTGCCGGCCGGCACACCGGTGGCGCACAAGAACGGCTGGGTGGACGGGGTCCGGCACAGTGCGGCGCTGGTGCTGCCCGGCGACGCGCCGCCGTACGTCCTGGTGACGTGCGTCAGTGCCGACCTCGACGAGGAGGCCGGATGCGCGGTCGTGGCGAGAGTGGCCGCCGCGACCTGGACGGTGCGGGCGAACGCCACTACCGCCTGAGCGGGTGCCGCGTCCCCCGTTCCGCGTGACTGATAACTCCCTGTTACTGAATCTCTGAAAAATGTCACGGAAAGTCTTGCGCGCGGTCGCGTGCTGTTGGTAGTCGTATGAACACCTGAAGTGTGCGTGGGTTTCGACGGAGGAGGGAGCCGCCGATATCCGCCACGACCGGCAGGTGGCACGGTCGCCGAAACCCCGGGCGGCACCGGTCCACCTGGGTTCCCGGGTGCGCGCGTTACTGCGGGAGGACGAAACACCGGTGACGTCACACGAGGACGACCTGCCCGAGGTGCTCTCACGACTGCGGCCTCGAATCCGGCCAGAGCTGGGGTTCCGGTGCCCGGTCTCGCTCCGACGTCCGGGGAGGTGCTGACTGTGTACCCACCCGACGACGCGGTATTCGCCCGAATCGATGTGGTGTTCACCCGAATCGTCGCTCCGACGGAGGTGCCCGGCCCGCGCAGGCTGGTCCCGTCGGCGGTGGACCCGCGATCGGGCGCCGGTTCTGGTTCGGGCTCGAGCGCGCCGGATGCCGCCGAGGGCGGCCTCCGGGTCCGGGAGTCCGCCGGGGAGGACCCGGCCGAGGAGCCCCCACCGGGTGAGACCCTTCGGCAGTGGGTACGCCGCCACTCCGCCGGTAGTGCGGGCGTACCCGCCGACCTGGCCGTGGCGATGGCCCGCCGGCTGGTCGCCGCCGTCGGCGCCGCCCACCGCGCCGGCTGCCCACTGGGCGACCTGTCACCGGACCGGTTCGTGGTGCACGTCGACGGCTCGCTGACGGTCTCCGACCCGTGCCCGTCGACCGCGTCCTTGGCAGCGGGATCTTTCGCGTACGCCGGGCCGTTCCGCGACCCGGCATCGGACGGTTCGGGTTCGGTCGCCGCCGACCTCTACGGCCTGGGCTGCCTGTTCTTCCTGCTCGCGACCGGCACCGATCCGCTGCTGCCGGCCGACGACCCCGACGGCACCACCGGCACCACCGGCACCACCGGCACCACCGGCACCGACGATCCGCAGGCGCTCCGCCGCTGCCGTCGCGACCGGTTGGCTGCCTGGCTGGCGGTGATCGCGCCGTACGGCGACACGGCACGGCTGTTCGCACCGGCGATCGGCGAACTGCTCGCCCCGCGCCCCGCCGACCGGTGCGACCTCGCGGCGCTCGAACGCCTGCTCTGCGACCCGGTGCCCGAGCAGCCCGTGACGCCCATGCCGGCACCCTGCGTACCCGCGACCGGTCAGCCCGGCGGGGACGAACTCCTCGCCGACGGGCTCGACCACCTCACCACCCGGATGCGCCCCGACGGCGACCGGCTGTGGCCTACCGGCACCGAGGGATCCCGCACCGATCCGTGCGACGTCCAGCACGGCGCCGCCGGCGTCCTCGCCGTACTCCTGCGCGCGCACGGGCACGGTGCGTCCTTCGACCTCGCACCGGTCACCCTGGACGCCGCCGCGCGCAAGGCCGCCGGGTGGCTGGCCGAGCGGGCCGAGTGCGCCGGCCGGACGGGCCCGCCGCTGCCCGGGCTGTACTCCGGGCGGGCCGGGGTGGCCTGGGTGCTGGGCGAGGCGGCGGCGGTTCTGGGTGAGCCCCCGCTGCACACCCAGGCGGAGCGGCTGGCCCTGCGGTTGCCGACCAGTTGGCCGACCGCCGACGTCGCGCACGGGCTGGCCGGGGCGGCGCTGACCCACCTGCACCTGGCCGCGCTCACCTGTGACGACGCCAGGCCGACCGTCCGGGACACCCGGTTCGGTGCACGGGCCGCCGGCTACGCCCAGGCGCTGTGGTCGGCGGCCGAGCCCGGGCCGCACGGCCCCACCTGGCCCGCCCGCGTCTCCTCTGCCGGACCCGAACCCGCCGGTGGGCCGTACGGCTTTGCCCACGGTGTCGCCGGCATTGGCTACACCCTGCTCGCCCTGGGCACCGCGCTGGACGACTCGGCAGCGCTCACCCTGGCGGGCGAGGCCGGCGACGCGCTGTGCCGGGCGGCGCACACCGACGACGACGGCGCGGCCTGGTGGCCGGCCGGTCCGCACGAGGCCGGCTGGCGGCCGCACTGGTGCAGCGGTTCGTCCGGCGTGGGCACGTTCCTGCTCAGGTTGTACGCCGTCACCGGTGAGCAGCGCTTCGCCGAGTACGCCCGCGCCGCGGCCGGCGCCGCCTACCGCGCCCGCTGGACCGCGTCACCGGTCGCCTGCCACGGGCTCGCCGGCGACGGGGAGTTCCTGCTGGACGCCGCCGAACTCCTCGACGACCCCACCTACCGGGCCTGGGCCGAGGACCTCGTTCCGCTGCTCGCGGTTCGGCACTGCCGGCGCGGCGGGAAGGTGCTCGTCGCCGACGACACGCTGACCGGAGTGGTCGCCGACTACAACGTCGGCCTGGCCGGGGTGCTGGCGTTCCTCACCCGGCTGCGGTACGGCGGCCGGCGGATGTTCCTGGTCGACGAACTGCTGGTGGACGACCACCTCTGGGGCCGGTCCGCCCGGCGGTGATGTCACGGGCGCGGCGGGTGCATCGTCCTGGCAGGCGTACCCCGTACCGACGTGAGCATCCGGAGGAACGCAGACCATGGCCGAGAAATCCTCGGGGACATCCTCGAGCACCGTGGGGGCGCCGTTCGCGCGGTTCGCCCGCCAGCGCACGGTCGTGCTGACCACCTTCCGGCGTGACGGCACCCCGGTCCCGACGGCGGTCCACGTCGTCGTCGACGGCCCGCACGCCTACTTCCGTACCTACTCCGTTGCCGGCAAGGCCAAGCGGCTGCGGCGCGACCAGCGGGTCGAGATCGCGCCCTCCACCACACGCGGGCAGCCGACGGGCCCGGCCTCGGAGGCCACCGCCCGGCTGCTGACCGAGGTGGAGGCCGGCCCGGTCCGCCGGCTGCTGCGCCGCAAGTACCCCCTGCTGCAGGGGATCGCCGTGCCGATGACCCACCGGCTCGCCCGCTACCACACGCTGCACTACGAGCTGACCACGCGGGAGCAGTCGGCCGCCTGAGCGGTGCGGATCCGCCCGCCGGGACTCGTACTGCTGGAGTCGCGTGGCAGAAGTCGCGTGCCGCGGGGGGGCGATCTGGTCTGCTGGACACGTGGGTGTGCCCGAACGCTGGTGGCCGGACGGCCCGGCCGAACTCGCAGCGGTCCAGGCCGAGCTCGGCGCCCGCTCCCCCGCGCCCTGGCGGCCGCCCGCCGATCGCCCGATCCGGATCGGCGGCTGCTTCTGCTGCTTCCCCCGCGGGGTGGAGGGCTTCGGCGAGCGCGGTGATCCGCTATGGGTCGCCGCGGTGACGTACGAGGACAGGCGGCGGATCGCCTCGGCCGTCCGCGGCGACCGGGCACGCGCCCCCTACGTCGCCGGGCTGCTGGCCATGCGGGAGGGCCCGGCACTGGCGGCCGCGGTGTCGGAGCTGTCCGTCCTCCCGGACGTCCTGCTGGTGAACGCGACCGGGCGCGACCATCCCCGCGCGGCCGGTCTGGCGTACCACCTGGGCGCGGCCCTGGACCTGCCGACGGTCGGCGTCACCCACCGGCCGCTGCTGGCGACCGGCGACTGGCCGGCCGACGAGGCGGGCGCCGCCGGCACGCTGACGCTGGCGGGTGCACCGGTCGGGGCGTGGGTACGCACCCGCGCCGGTCGCCGTCCGCTGGTCGCCCACGCCGGCTGGCGAACCGATCCCGGCACCGCCGTGGAGGTCGTACGACAGGCCACGGGAACCGCCCGCACTCCCGTCCCGCTGCGGGAGGCGCGCCGACTCGCCCGACGCGCCCGGGCACTACGGTGACGGGCATGCCCGCTCCGGATCTTTCCGTCTCCGCGACGTCGGCCGTCCGGGTCGCCGCCACCTGCCTGTGGACCGGCCCCGACGCGCCCCGCGAGATCGACGCCCCGATCGTGGCCGCCGTACCCGACCCGCGCGGCTGGGCCGCCGGTCTGGACGTGCCGGCCCGCCGCGACCTCGACGACCGGGTGCTCACCCAGCTGCTGGCCGGTGAGCCGGTGGAGGTCCTGGAGGAGCGCGGTGACTGGCTACGGGTGGTCGCGCCCTGGCAGCCCTCCGACCTGGACCCGCGCGGCTACCCCGGCTGGGTGCCCCGGGCACACGTGGCGCAGGCCGCAGCCCCGGCTCGCAGGGAGGCGGTCGTCACCGTCGAGTCCGTACACCTCGAGCCCGACCCGGAAAGCGGCCGGGACGACCTGCCCGCCGAACTCACCTACGCCACGATCCTTCCCGTACTCGCCGAGCCCGGCGACGCCGAGAGCACCGGATCGACGCAGGCCGGGTCGACAGAGGCCGGGCTCGGCCCGCGGGTGCGGGTCGCGCTGCCCGGCGGCGGTTCCGGATGGGTGGACGCACGGGCCTGCACGGTCCGGCCGACCGGTGACGGCGCACAGGTCCGGGCCGAGGCCGTGCTCGCTGAAGCTCGGCGGTTCGTGGGCCTGCCCTACCTGTGGGGCGGCATGTCGGCGTTCGGCCTGGACTGTTCGGGGCTGGTGCACATCGCGTTCCGCGCCCTCGGGCGGATCGTCCCCCGCGACGCCCACGACCAGGCCGAGGCGGCGAAGCGGGTCCCGGCGGGCGAGGCCCGGCCGGGTGACCTGTACTTCTTCGCCCGCCCGGAGAAGTCGATCCACCACGTGGGGTTCGCCGACGGTCCCGGCTCGGACGGGACGCTCCTGCACGCACCCGGCACCGGCCAGCAGATCCGGGAGGAGCAGATGACCGCCGACCGGCTGACCACGCTGCTCGACCTCGCCGGCCGGCTGGCCGACTGAGCCGGGACGACCGGCCGGCGTCGGTCGGCCGGTCGCGTGAGCCGGCGTCAGTCGGCGGACCGGCCGCTGCGGGCCGGCTCCTCCTGCCGCTCGCGGCGCTCGGTCCGGCGGCTCTTCGCCAGGCTGGCAACGGTGGTCACCAGCAGCGTGCCGACGATCACCGACAAGGACACCGCGATGCCGATGTCGGGAACGGAGTGCAGCGGCTCGCCGCCGTTCAGGAACGGCAGGTTGTTCTCGTGCAGCGCGTGCATGATGAGCTTGGCGCCGATGAAGCCGAGGATGACCGCGAGCCCGATCGGCAGGTAGACCAGCCGGGTGACCAGACCGCCGATCAGGAAGTACAGCTGGCGCAGCCCCATCAGCGCGAAGACGTTCGCCGCGAAGACGAGGTAGGGCTCCTTGGTGAGGCCGTAGATGGCCGGGATGGAGTCCAGCGCGAACAGCAGGTCGGTGGTGCCGAGCGCGATCATCACCATCAGCATCGGCGTGACCAGGCGCTTGCCGTTCTCCACCAGGGTGAGCTTCACGCCGTTGTACTGGTCGGTCGCCGGGAGGTGGTTCTTCGCCCAGCGGATCAGCACGTTCTCCTTGTAGTCGGAGTCGTGGTCGTTGCCGCTGCGGACGAACTGGACGGCGGTGTAGATCAGGATGGCGCCGAAGATGTAGAAGACCCAGGCGAACGTGTTGATCGCCGCGGCGCCGAGCGCGATGAAGATGCCGCGCATGACCAGCGCCAGGATGATGCCGATCAGCAGCGCGGTCTGCTGGTATGCCCGGGGTACGCCGAACCTGGTGAGGATGACCAGGAACACGAACAGGTTGTCGATCGACAGGCTGTACTCGGTGATCCACCCGGCGAAGAACTCCCCGGCGTACTGCCCACCGGCGAAGAAGTAGACGCCGATCCCGAAGACCACCGCGAGCCCGACGTACATCCCGATCCAGGTGGTGCACTCCCGCATCGACGGCTCGTGCGGCCGGCGGCCGATCACCAGGACGTCGACGAGCAGAACGGCCACCAGGACGCCGATGGTGGCGAACCAGACCCAGGGTTGGATGGTCACGCGCTGAACCTCCGAGAGAAGAAACGATTGCTCCCTCGGAGGTCTCTTCCGCCCGGACTGCGGGCCGACGGCACCGGGCAGGCCGACGCGGAGGCCGACTGACCGTGATGACGATGCCGCCGCGAAGGAATACTCCCCTCACGATGCGCCCCCATTGTCACGTACCCGGGGCGATCAGGCCAACCGGGGCCCGGGAAGCCCTCCTGGGGTGAGTTGCGAACGCCCTAAAGTGGGGCCATGACCTCCACGGTGCTCGAACTGGACCTGACCGTTCCCCTCCTGGAGTCGCCGCCGCAGGACCCCATCGGCGCGGTACTGCACCGGCGCCGCCCGCTGCTGCGGGACCTGGTGGAGGGGTTGCGGCTGGCGGCCTACGACCCGTCGGTGACCGGTCTGGTCGCCCACGTGGGCGGGCAGGGGCCGACGTTCGCGCAGGTGCAGGAGCTGAGGGCGGCGGTGCGGGTGTTCGCCGACGCGGGCAAGCCGACGGTCGCCTGGTCGGAGACCTACGGCGAGTTCGGTCCGGGGACGCTGCCCTACTACCTCGCGTCGGCGTTCGACCAGGTGTGGCTGCAGCCGTCCGGTGACCTCGGCCTGACCGGCATCATGGCGGAGGCCGTTTTTGTCAAGGACGCGTTGACAAAGCTCGGCGTGGTGCCGGAGATGTCGCGCCGGCACGAGTACAAGAATGCCGCGGACACCTTCCTGGCAACGCAGATGAGCGACGCGCACCGGGAGGCGGCCGGGCGGCTGGCGGCATCGGCGATGGAGCAGGTCGTCGACGGGATCGTCACCCACCGGAAGCTGTCCTCCGTGCAGGTACGCGAGCTGGTCGACCGTTCGCCGCTGTCGGCGAAGGACGCGCTCGCGTCGGGGCTGGTCGACCGGCTGGGATATCGCGACGAGGTCTACGCCGACCTGCGCCGGCGGCTCGGCGAGGTCACCTTCCGCTACGTCCAGCGCTACCGCCAGGCCCGGCAGCTGGAGCCCCGCCAGGCGCTGGCCCGGCTCCAGCGTTCCCCCGGCGTCGCCGTCGTGCACGGCACCGGGCCCATCCACCTGGGCCGGTCGAGCCGCCGTGGCCTCGCTTCCACCTCGATCGGCTCCGACACCGCGGCCGGGGCGCTGCGGGCCGCCGCCGCCGACCCGAAGGTCCGCGCGGTGGTCCTGCGGGTGGACAGCCCGGGCGGCTCCTACGTCGCCTCCGACGCCGTACGCCGGGAGGTCGTCCGGGTCCGGGACGCGGGCAAGCCCGTGGTGGTGTCGATGGGCACAGTCGCCGCCTCGGGCGGGTACTTCGTGTCGATGGCGGCCGACAGCATCGTCGCCCAGCCGGGCACCCTCACCGGCTCGATCGGGGTGTTCGGGGGCAAAGCGGTCGTCCGCGACATGCTGGACCGGGTGGGCATCGCCCGTGACGGAGTGACCGAGGGCCGCAACGCCGCGATGTTCTCCGCGTACCACCGGTTCACCGCCGACGAGTGGCGCCGGCTGGAGGACTGGCTGGACCAGGTGTACGACGACTTCACCGCCAAGGTCGCCGTCGACCGCGGCCTGTCGCGCGACCACGTGGAGAAGGCCGCCCGCGGCCGAGTCTGGACCGGCGCCGACGCCCGCGAGCGTGGTCTGGTCGACGAGCTGGGCGGGTTCGAACGCGCAGTGGAGATCGCCTGTGCGCGGGTCGGGATCGGGCGGGAGGAGGCCGCGCTGCGCTACCCCGCCCGGGTCGGGATGGTCGAACGCCTGCGCGGGCCGGAGTCCAGTGAGCGGGCCGCGACTGCCGCTGCCGGGCTCGGGGCGGGTCTGGCCGCGCGGCTGGGTGCCGGCCTGGGTGCCGGGCTGACCGAGGGTCTGGGGCTGCCGGCGACGTCCGGCCCGGCCCGGATGCTCGCCGAGCTGACCTCGGCGTTCGGCCTCGGCCACGCCGGCGTGCTCACCGCGCCCGTGCTGTGGGAACTGCGCTGAGGAGCGCCGGACGACCGGAGCGCCGGGCGACCGTAGTGCCCAGCGCGGGCGGGACGAACGACAGAGGTGGCGAGGCGTAGCGAGGGGCACCAGGGAGCACGGTGAGTGCCGAACCCGGCCGGTGATCGACAGGTCGCGGCGTTCGGGGTGACCCGTGCGCGCCCCGGCCCCGCGCGTCAGGGAAGATGGCGGGCATGGCAACCCGCTCCGACCTCCGTAATGTCGCGATCATCGCCCACGTCGACCACGGAAAAACCACCCTCGTCGACTCGATGCTCTGGCAGTCCGGAGTGTTCCGGGACAACCAGGACGTAAACGAACGAGTCATGGACTCGATGGACCTCGAACGCGAGAAGGGCATCACGATTCTCGCGAAGAACACCGCGGTCCGCTGGCAGACCCCCGACGGCCCGGTGACGCTCAACATCGTCGACACCCCGGGCCACGCCGACTTCGGTGGCGAGGTCGAGCGAGCCCTGGAGATGGTCGACGGCGTGCTCCTGCTGGTCGACGCGTCGGAGGGCCCGCTCCCCCAGACCCGGTTCGTCCTGCGCAAGGCGCTGCGCAAGGGGCTGCCGGTGGTCCTGGTGATCAACAAGGTGGACCGGCCCGACAGCCGGATCGCCGAGGTGGTCGACCAGACATACGAACTCTTCCTCGACCTGCTGGACGACCCCTCGACCGACGCCACCGCGCTGGACTTCCCGATCGTGTACGCCTCGGCGCGGGCCGGCAAGGCCACGCTGGAGCAGCCGGCCGACGGGACCGTCCCCGACACCCAGGACCTGCGGCCGCTGTTCGAGACGATCCTGTCCACCGTGCCGCCGCCCACCTACACCGAGGGCGCGCCGCTGCAGGCGCACGTCACCAACCTCGACGCCTCCCCCTACCTCGGCCGGCTCGCGTTGTGCCGCGTCCACCAGGGTGAGCTGGTCCGCGGCGCGACGGTCGCCTGGTGCCGGGCCGACGGGTCGGTCGAACGCGTCCGGATCAGCGACATGATGATGACCGAGGCGCTGGACCGCGTACCCGCCGACAAGGCCGGCCCCGGCGACATCGTGGCGATCGCCGGCATCGCCGACATCACCATCGGTGAGACGCTGGCCGACCCCGACGACCCGAAGCCGCTGCCGGTGATCCGGGTCGACGAGCCGTCGATCTCGGTCACCATCGGCATCAACACCTCGCCGCTGTCGGGTCAGAGCGGGGACAAGGTCACCGCGCGGCTGGTGAAGAACCGCCTGGACGCGGAGACCATCGGCAACGTCTCCATCCGGGTGCAGAACACCGAGCGGCCCGACACCTGGGAGGTGCAGGGCCGCGGCGAGCTCCAGCTGGCAGTGCTCGTGGAGCTGATGCGCCGGGAGGGGTTCGAGCTCACCGTCGGCAAGCCGCAGGTCGTCACCCAGGAGGTCGACGGCAAGCGGATGGAGCCGGTGGAGCGGGTCACCATCGACGTGCCGGACGAGTACGTCGGCGTGGTCACCCAGCTGCTCGGCCTGCGCAAGGGCCGGCTGGAGCAGATGGTCAACCACGGCACCGGCTGGGTACGCCTGGACTACCTCGTACCCGCTCGTGGCCTGATCGGGTTCCGCACCGAGTTCCTCACCGAGACCCGGGGCACCGGCCTGATCCACCACGTGTTCGAGGGGTACGAGCCGTGGGCCGGCGACCTGCGGACGCGTCCGCGCGGCTCGCTGGTGGCCGACCGGCGCGGCTCGGTCACCGCGTACGCCTGCTTCAACATGCAGGAGCGTGGCACGCTGTTCGTCAAGCCGGGCACCGAGGTCTACGAAGGCATGCTGGTCGGGGAGAACTCCCGGCCCGACGACATGGACGTCAACGCCACCCGGGAGAAGAAGCTGACCAACGTCCGCTCCTCCACCGCCGACGAGCTCGAACGCCTGGTGCCGGCGCGGGAGATGGCGCTGGAGCAGGCGCTGGAGTTCTGCCGCGAGGACGAGTGCGTGGAGGTCACCCCGGCGGCGATCCGGCTGCGCAAGATGGCGCTGGCGCAGACCGACCGGGAGAAGCTGCGCGCCCGCGCCCGCCGCGGCTGAGTGCGGGACCGACCTCTGTCGCCGCCGTACCGCGTCCGCGTGGAACAACCTGCGTAGACAATCTGGCCAAACGATCCACCTCGAACCGGCCCGGCTGAACTGCCGGGCCGGTTCGACGCTTACGGGACACTTACCGGAATCACTGCCGGGGTTACTCCGCGAGGGCGGCGTCGACGGCGTTGCGGAAGTCGTCGTAGGAGCTCGGCGTCAGCTTCCTGCCGTTGAGGAAGAACGTCGGAGTGCCCGAGACGCCCAGCGCCTCGCCGTCCGCGACGTCCTTCCTGATCCGCTTCAGGGTCGCGGGATCGTCGTAGTCCCTGTCGTAGCGGGCGAGATCCAGGCCGAGGTCCGCCGCGAATCCCCGGAAGGTCTGGTCGGCGGGTACCTGCCGTTCGCCCCACTGGGTCTGGGTCTCGTACATCCGCTTGTACATCTGCTCGAACTTCCCCTGCTGCGCGGCCGACTCGACCGCACGTGCGGCGCGTTCGGCGTTGAAGTGGGAGGGGATCGGGAAGTAGCGCACGACGAACGTGACCCGCCCGGCGTACTCCTTGCGCAGGTCCTCCACGATCGGGTAGGCGGCCCGGCAGGCCTCGCACTCGAAGTCGAGGAACTCCACCAGCGTGACGTCGCTGCCGCGTGCCTCCGAAAGCCGGTGGCTGTCGGCGCGAACCAGTCGGGAGTCCGCCGCACTGCCGGCGCCGCTGCTTCTGCCGGTGGCGATCGTTCGTCGTTCGTCGCCGTCGCTCAGCCAGGCGATCGCGAGCACGGCGCCGGCCACGGCGACGAAGGCTCCGATCACCGCGAGGGCGACAGTGCGGCTCTTCTTTCGTTGCTCGGCCGCTCGCAGCGCCTCCAGTTTGGCGCGGCGGGCGGCGCGGTCGTTTCCTTGCGACATGACGTACGTCCAATCTCGTCCATGGGGGTCCGGCGGCCGGGTCGTGCTCGGCGTGCCGGCGGGCCGCGCAGGGCACGGGCGTCCGCGTCGAGACGGACCCGCGGCTGGACGGGAGAGACGTAGCAGGGGCGGGTGGAACTCCGGATCGGTACGGGAATCGCCACCAGGCAAGGGATCCGGGTTTGGGTGACGAGGTGGACCAGAGCCCACCAGATGGTGTCGGCGTGTGCTGCCAGCACGGCGAGTACGGCCGCGACGGCCAGATGGGCGGTGAGCAGGTGGGTGTCCGGCAGCAGCCGGTCACCGGAATGGCCGACCAGTACGAACGCTGCGTGGAACAGCAGCTGCGAGCCGATCGCGGCAAGCAGGAGGTGCACCGGTCCGCGCTGTTTGCCGGCGAGGGCGGCGAAGGTGGCTCCGAGCAGGACCGCCGTGGCGAGGAGGTTCGGCAGGGGCGGAAGGTGCCCGCCTCCGGCGAGGTGACCGGCGACCGCGAGCATCCCGGTGAGGGCGGCCAGCAGTGCGCCACGTGCGCCGCGAAGTGCGCCGGCTCCCGGGTTCATCGCATCGGACCTTCGTGCTGCCGTCCTGGTTTCACCGACGTCCCCGACTCCCGTCGCCTCGCCCGCCTCAGCGCCTGAGCGCGCCTGTAGGTCTGGACGCCTCCGTCGAGCCTAACGATCCGGCCCCGCGGAACGCTCCGAACCACAGCACTCACACCCGGGTCCGCAGCCGCACGCGTCCTCCGCCGGTTGGCCGGCCGGGTCGACCTGGACGTCGGCGAGGCGGGTCACCGGCACCGCGCAGCACGCGTCACCGCGCCAGGCCTCTCGTCCCTCCTTGACCGCGACCGCGGCGATGACCAGCGCGGCGAGCGGGTCGGCCCACCACCAGCCGAAGAGGCTGTTGACCGCGAGCCCGACCAGCAGGACGGCGGACAGGTAGGTGCACAGCAGGGTCTGCTTGGAGTCCGCGACCGCGCTCGCCGACCCCAGTTGCCGGCCGGCGCGGCGCTGTGCGTAGGACAGGCCCGGCATGACGGCGAGGCTGAGGGCGGCCAGGACGAGCCCGACGGTGGAGTGCGCGGCCTGTTCGCCACCGACCAGGGCGCGCAGGGACTCGACGGTGACGTACGCAGCGAGGGCGAAGAAGGAGGTCGCGATGATGCGCAGGGTGACCTTCTCGCGGGACTCGCGGACGGCGTGGTCGCGGGCGGAGAATTGCCAGGCGACCGCCGCCGCGGAACTCACCTCGATCACCGAGTCGAGCCCGAAGCCGATCAACGCGGTGGAGGACGCGGCGTGCCCGGCCGCGATCGCCACCACGGCCTCGATCACGTTGTAGGTGATCGTCGCCGCGACCAGCAGCCGGACCCGCCGGGCAAGTTGGCTCCGGTGTTCGGTGTCGGAGGCCACCGTCAGCCGGCTGGTTAAGACCCTGTCGGCGATCCGATCGGTCAGGGCCGCCATCAGCAGCACCCTTCGGTGTCGGCGTCGGGGCAGGCCGCGGGGTCGACCGCCAGCACCAGGCCGAGCAGGTCGCCCAGTGCGTGGCCAATGCTCGGCTCTGCGAGTTCGTAGCGTGTCCGGCGCCCGTCGGGAACCGCGGTGACCAGGCCGCAGCCGCGCAGGCAGGCAAGGTGGTTGGACATGTTCGTACGCGAGACGTTGAGCAGCTCCGACAGGTCTGCCGGGTAGCCCGGGCCTTCGCGCAGAGCCAACAGGATCCGTGACCTGGTGGGATCCGACAGCGCGTGCCCGAACCTCGACAGCACCTCGGCGTGGGTGGCGACCTTGAGCATGTTCGGGACAGTACACGGAACTGTGAACTCAGCTCAAGCTGAACTCAGCCCCGCCGGGCGTTGCGGCTCCGCGCTTCTGGCTCGGCTCTTCCAGGGCTCGGCGGTTCCCGACTCGGCTGCTCTGGGCAGCGGTTACGGACTCGGCTGTTCCGGGTCCCACAGTTTCACCAGCCCCGGTCCGGGGGAGGTCGGACCCCGGGATGCGAGATCACCGACTGCTGCTCACCGTACTGGTGCTGCCCGGCCTGCTCGCGGTGCTCGCCACCGCGGTCGTCGCCGTGACCGTCTATCACCCACGCCGCGCCAGCCCAGCGGCGGTAGCCGCCGATTCGTGTACCGGACCGGCCCGCCCCGACGCCGTTGGTGTCGTCGACCGCGACGTCGACGCCGGCTCCGATGCCGATGCCGATGCCGATGCCGATGCCGATGCCGATGCCGATGGGAGTGTCGACGGTTGGGCCTGTCCCGCGCCCGAGGCCGCCGTCGATGCCAATGCGGCGTTGACACTTCGCCACGGACCGGTGATGGCCTCGCTGCTGACGAAGTACGGCGAGCGGCAGTGCCTGCCGGTCGGTTGCTGGACCCGGCTGTCCCAGCAGTGGGCCGAGGGCGACTTCACCATCCGGTACGGCATCGACGACCACGGCCGCCGCGTCACGCTCGGCACGGTGACGTTGTTCGTCGAGGACCGGCTCCAGGGTCCGTTGACCGTCAGCCGGCGACAGGTCCTGACGGCCAGCGGTCCGGGGATCCGCGACGCTGGGATCGAGGGTGAACGGTTGTACCTCTCCGGCCGGTGCCCGCAGGGATGTGCAACCGGGCACGGAAGGACCTACGCGTGCCGCGCGCCGGTCGCCCGGCGGGACGGGCGGTTCGTCTGGACCGGACCGGCCTATCAGGGCGCGGCGGACGTGGCGTACGGGAGCATCGTGCACGAGTTCACCTGGCGCGACGCGGGCGGGCGGCCAGGTCGGTGGTTCTTCTGGGTGAAGGGCGTCACCGTCCTCCGCGAGGACAATGCGGACTTCCTGTACGCGAGTCCGGACAGGCTGCCGACGTCCCCGTACCAAACCGCATGGCGCCCCGACTGACTGCGCCCGGCCCGACGGTGCCCGACGGGCACTCCGCCCGGTCCGCCGGTGCTCAGACATGCGTGCGCACGTTCACGGTCGCTGAACTTTCTGGTGGACGTCCACCCACTCGGGCGGGATGTACTCGGGGTGGCCGTGGCTGCCCATCCGCACCTGCCAGCCCTTGTGGTGCACGAACGTGTGATGGGACTTACACAAGAGCACTCCGTTCGCGAGATCGGTCGGCCCGAAGTCGTCCCAAGCCGTCATGTGGTGGGCGACGCAACGTCGTTCTGGCACCTGGCATTCGGGGAAGTGACAGTGGGACCCGTCGCGGACGGCAAGGGCCCGGCGTTGGGCTTCGGTGAAGAACCGGTCGGCCATCCCCACGTCGAGGACCTCCCCGTCGCCGCCGAGGACCACCGGGATGACGTTCGCGTCGCACGCCATCCTCCGGATCGTCGCCACCGAGACCGGCTCCCCGCGCAGGCCGGAGATGCGGGCCGATCCGCCACCGCCGCACTTGTTGCAACCGTCGCGGGGATCGATGGAGCCGTTGTCGATAGGGGTGCCGCGGTCGTAGCCGTCGGTTGAGGCGTGGGGGTCGAGGGCAGCCTCCGGTTCCGCCGCACCCTCCTCGAATTCGGGTTCGGCGTCATCGTCTTCCGCTCCGAGGTTGCAGTCCTCGGGTCCGGTATGTGGTTCCGGATTCCCGTTGTGTGGTTCGGGTTCCGGGTCGTGCCCGGGTCCCGGTTCAGCTTCGGGGGCGGTTCCGGTGGCGGTGTTCGGTTGTGGGGGCTGGCCGGGTTCTCGCGGTGCGGGTATCCGCTCCGCCGCCCCGGTCGGCGGGTCCGGCTGGTCGGTTGGTGGTTTCTCGTTGTCTGGTTGATCTTTCCCGGCAGCCGCTGTGGTCTCCGCGGCAGTGGGAGCCGCCTCCGGAGCATCGGTACCGGCCGGGCTGTTGGCCTGGACGGGATCGCTGTTCACGTCCGGGTCGCCGAAGTCGGCAGCCTCGGCGGTTTCGCCGGGGCCGCTCGTGCCGTCGGCGTCGTCGGCGGTCTCGCTGGCCTTGGCCTTGCTGGGCTCGGCGTCCTCAGACGTGGCGGCCTCGGTGCCGGGACTCATACCCGGCTTGGTGGTCTCGGCCTTGTCGGGCTTGGCGCTCTCGCCATCGCCGGCACGCTCGCCGGGTTCGGCGTCTGTGGTGCCGCCGCGACTCGCGCCCCGCCCGGACTCCCCGGACTCCCCGGACTCCCCGGACTCCCCGGACTCGGAAGTCTTGCTGCGCTTGGCGTTCTTGCGGGCCTTGCGCTCGGCGTTCTGGCGCTGTGCCTGGCGTTTGGCGTCGGGGGTCTGGCAGCCACACGGCATGGGGCGGACGGGGTTGAGGTCGTCGATGGTGCCGAACCCGATGCCGTTCATGAGTTGCTGCAGGTGGATCAGGACGGTGACGCAATCGCGTCCGCGGCCACGATTGGGTGAGGCTTCCCACTCGGCCATCGCGGCGACGAGTTCGGCGAACGCGTCACCGCGGCGTTGGTCGAGCGGCCGGTCGTCGGGTTCGGCGCGCTTGTCGGCGGCGACGAGTGCTTCGATGATCTTGCGGAGTTGTTCCATCTCCAGCACCGGCAGCCTGATCACCACCGTCTCCGAACCCGGAACACCGTTGGGCCGGTAGAACAGGGACCGGCTGCGTTCGGCGGCACGTTCGGCGGCGTCGAGTTCCTTCCCCAGCCGCTCCTCCCACTCCTCCGGTGCGATGACCCGCAACAGGTGCCAGCCGAGGATCCGCACGTCGTCGGGGTTACGCCGCCGCGACTCCGCGATCAGGTACTCCTCGGCCGCCGCGCGTTGTTCGAGGCTGACCCACTTGGGCAGGTCCTTGATGGCCCCGGCGATGACCTGCGCATGCCGAAACGACAACTCCCCGCGGGCCAGTGCCCGGGCGGTGAGGGTGATGGTGCGGTCCAGGTCACGGGCCAGCGCGACGGTGGCGTAGGAGTCGTTCTTGCCCATCCGCTGACTGTTACGCAGCCACGCCGCCGTGGTCGCCGCACCCGTGGTTTTGCCGATGTCACAGGCCTCGGCCTATCGGACCAGCTGCAGCTTCAGCGCGGACATCATCGCCTCGTCGGCGCTGTGCAGGTCGAACAGCCGGCCCATCCGCTCGGCCCGCAACGACAACTTCGGCGCGGCCAGCGCGTCACCGAGAACGGCGTGGACCTCGAGCAGCGCAGCCTCCAGCCGCTGTTCGGCGTCGATGCCGCCGTCCCAGCCCGGAGGATCCTGCACTGTCGAACTCATGCACGAATGCTACCGACCACCACCGACAGGGATCCGTTGTCCACAAAAGAGACCCCGAAACAGCGCCGATCCGCTACCTGTGGACAAAACCTGGTCGAGGCAAGGTCGGAAAGCCGGCCCGGTCGAACAGGAGGACGCCGCCCTACGCGGCGGCGGTCGTGCTGGCGCGGCACTCCCGCGTGAGAACGACGACCGGGCACTGTGCCTGGTGCAGCAGCGCCTGGCTCACCGAGCCCAGCAGCATTCCGGTGAAGCCGCCACGTCCACGCGCACCGACCACGACCAGGCCGGCGGATGCGGACAGTTCGATCAGGTGCCCGGCGGCGTGGCCCATCAGTACCCGCTCCTCGATCGGCAGGTCGGGGTACTTGTGCCGCCACCCCGCGAGCGACTCCTCCAGCAGGCGCAGCCCGGCGGCGGTGTCGGCGGCACCGGACCGTGCGCCCCGCCCCTGCCGGACCACGTGCACGGCGAGCAGTCGTGCGTGCCGGCGGGCCGCCTCCTGCACCGCCGCCTCGACCGCGACCGCGCCGAGCGGAGATCCGTCCACCCCGACGACGACGAGGTTGTCGGCGCGTTCGGGTGACAGGGTGCCGCGGACCACCACGACCGGAGCCTGGGACCGTGCGGACAGCTCGATGGTGAGCGAACCCGCCAGGGCATCGGCCACCGAACCACGGCCGGCCGTACCCACCACGACGTACGTCGCGTCGCCGCTCAGATCCACCAGCAGGGGAAGGGGAAAGTCCGTCTCCACCGTGGTCGCGATCTCGATGTCGGGTGCCGCGTCCCGCGCCGTTCGTACCGCCTCCTCCACCAGTGAGTCCGCGTGGGCGCGCAGCCCACCCTCGGGACCCATCTCCCACATCGCGGTGGGGATGTGCAGCAGCGGCCAGGCGAACGCGTGCACCAACCGCAAGGGCGCCTTGCGCAGGGCCGCGGCGTCGGCCGCCCAGGCCACCGCGTCAAGCGAGCCTTGCGTACCGTCGACGCCGACCACGACCGGTTTCGGTGTTTCGGTGGACATGCGGGTCACTCCTCCGGGTCCTGCGGGGCTCGCGGCTCGGGCACGCTCTGCCCAGGTGTCTGCCCGGTTGTCTGCCCGGGCGTGCCGGGGCCGGCCGGATCGGGCGGCGCCGGGTCGGGGTCGCGTTCGGCCAGGATGAACTCCGCCACCGGCCGGCGTGGGGTCGGCGGAACCTCCGGTCCGTACCCGAACCGCAGCACGATCTGCGGCTCGGTCCAGCCCGACCGCGGGTCGCGGACCAGCCAGCGCAGGTCGGTGTGCTCGATCGGCTGGTTCAGCAGGGATGCCGCGACGCCGTGCGTGGTCGCGGTCAGCAACACCCGCTGCAGAGCCTGTCCGGCGGTGACCCAGTCCTGTGGGGTGTCCCGGGTGGTGGACAGGACGGCGAGGGTCGGCGTGTCCTCGAACTTCCCCTTCGGGCGGAGCCGGTCACCGGGGTCCACGGCCAGGTCGCGGACCGGGGAACTGCCCTCCGCCCGCGGCCCGAGCGCACTGGACGGAACGCCGCTGCTGGTGCGCTGCCCGCCCACCCACACCTGACGTTCGACCAGCCGGCGCGGGTCGTCGGCCTCGGCGATGTCGGCGTCGGTGGCCAGCTCCATCAGCCAGCGCTGCCGGTCGCGGTCGTCGATCCATTCCAGCCGTACGCCCTCACCGGCGGCCGCCTGGCCGATGTCCGTGCGTACCTCGTCCGGAACCGCCCGCTCGGTGAACGGCTGCCGGTTGGTACGCCGCCTGGGCAGGAACGGGAACAACGCGGCCAGCTGCCCGGCGTCCTCACTCGGGCTGCCCACGCTCACCAGGGCGACGAGGGTCGGCCGGTCCGGGTCGGGGAACAGCAACGTCGTCGTGTGCGCCCCGATCGCGGCGGCGGCCACCCGCAGGTTGAGCAGCGCCGTACCCGCCCCGATCAGCGTCATCCGACCTTCCGGGTCCTCCGCGGCGAGTTCCCGGGAGGGGTCGCGGTGGACCTCCACCGACCGGCCACGGAAGCGGAAGCACCACGGCTGGGCGTTGTGCATGGACGGAGCGAGCACCGCCGCCCCGACGAGCGTGTCCCGCTCGGTCTGGTCGAGATCTCCGACGAGCAACGCACACCTCCACTGTTGGCCGGCCCGTTCTCAGGGTCGTTTCGCACGACACCGCTGGGCAGCGGGCGAAGGTCCCGGTGGCCCATGACCGAAGCCTCTCGTCCGCTCCGCCGGTCGGCCGCCACGCTGAGCGGGTGCGGATGAACTCGCCCACCCTCCACCTGGACCGGCTCGACGCCGCGGTGTTCGGGCTGGACGACGTGGTGGTCGACACCGCGCTCCTGCACGCCACCGCCTGGCAGCGCACCTTCGACTCTTTCCTGCGCAGGCGGGGGCGCCGGGCCGGGCTCGAGGCGGATGGTCCCGGCGGCGGGTCACGGATCCCGCCGTTCGAACTGCCCGGTGACTACCTCCGCTACGCCGCCGGCCGGACCACCACCGAGGGAGTACGCGGCTTCCTGACCGCCCGCGGCATCACGCTCGCCGACCACTCCCCCGAACCCGGTGAGGAGACGGTGCGCACGCTGGCCGACCACAAGGACGCCTGCTTCGGCGAGGAGGTACGGCGGGTCGGCGTCAGCGCCTATCCCGCCTCTGTCGACCTGCTGCGCGACCTTGCCGCCCGCGGCGTACGGCTCGCGGCCGTGACCGGTGATCGGGGCTGCGAGCAGCTGCTGGCCGCCGCGGGGATCGCGGACCTGTTCGACGTGTGCGTGGACGGCGGTGACGCCGCGCTGCTCGGCCTGCCGGCGCAGCCCGACCCGGGCCTGCTGCTGGAGGCGACCCACCGGCTGGGCGTCTCCCCGCGGCGTACGGCGGTGCTGAGCGGCAGCCTGGTCGGGGTGGAGGCCGGCTGGCACGGGTGTTTCGAACCGGTCGTCGCGGTCGACAGGTACGCCCGCGCCGACGACTTCTACCGTCGCGGCGCGCACGTCGTGGTGCGCGACCTGGCCGAACTCGTACTCTCCGGGCGATGCCGGCAGGAGTTGCTCGCCCATCGGTGAGAAGGCCCCCTTTCGCCCGCCCGACGAAGCGGACCAGGAGGTACGCGCCGATGACGTCCGAGCCGACGGTTCTGCGCCTCGACCGGATCGGGGCCGTGGTGTTCGAGGTCGACGTCGTGGTACCCGACACCGCCAGGACGCACGCCGCCGCCTGGAAACGCTGCCTGGACGCCTTCCTGCGCCGGCACGGCCGCACGGTGGGGGTGGCGTTCGCGCCGTTCGACGTACGCGAGGACTATCTGCGGCACTTCGCCGGCCGGCCACGGATCGCGGGGCTGCGGGGCTTCCTCGCCGACCGGGGCATCGACCTGCCCGACAACGGTACGGAGCACAGCGTGTCGTCGCTGGCCGACTGCCAGACGCGCAGCTTCCTGACCGAGATCGCGCGGTACGGCGTACCTCCGCATCCGGTCGCGGTCAAGCTGCTGTACGAGCTGCGTGCCCGCGGCGCGCGGACGGCAGCGGTGTGCACCGGCGGCCACTGCGACGAGATCGTGGCGGCGGCGCGGGTACGCCGGCTGTTCGACGCGGTCCTGGACGGTGCGCGGGCCCGCGCCGGAGCCACTGCCCCGGGGTCGTCAGGTGGCGGGCGGGTGGTGCCGGCGGGGGTCTTCCGCGGCGGATCCGAGGTGTTCGCCGCGGCGGCCCGGCGGCTGGCGATCCCGCCGGCTCAGGCCGGGCTGCTGGTGGCCTCGGCCGACGGTGAGCGGGCCGGACGGAGGGCGGGTTTCGGGACCGTGCTCACGGTCACCGGCCCCGACGGCCCCGCACCCGACGGCCCCGCACCCGACGGCTCCGCGGCTCCCGACGGTTCCGGCGGCACCGATTCCGGCGACAACGGGTTCGGCTCCGGCGACACCGGGTCCGCGATCACAGCGGCGGATCTCGCGCAGGTGCGGGTCATCGGGAGACGACGTGAGCCATTCGGCCTTGACCTATGACCGGTGGGACCCGGCGCGGGAGGGGCTGCGCGAGGCGCTGTGCACCCTCGGCAACGGCTACGTCGCGACCCGCGGAGCCGCCCCCGAGTCCCAGGCCGACGGTGTGCACTACCCCGGCACCTATCTGGCCGGCTGCTACGACCGGCTGGAGTCGTGGGTCGCCGGCCGGGTGGTGGAGAACGAGGACCTGGTCAACGCGCCCAACTGGCTGCCGCTGACCTTCCGCCCCGTCGGCGACCAGGACGTCCCGGAGACCCCGGAGACGCCGGAGACCCCGGAGACCCCGGACGGCACAGACGGCTCGTGGTTCGGCCTGGACCGGGTGCACGTCCTGGACTTCCGGCAGGAGCTGGACATCTACCGCGGCGTACTCACCCGGCGGGTGCGGTTCCGCGACGACGCCGGGCGGACCACCCTGCTCGTGCAACGGCGGTGGGTCTCCATGGACGACCCGCACCTCGCGGTGCTGGAGACCGTGCTCGAACCCGAGGACTGGTCCGGGCGGATGCAGGTGCGCGCCGCGCTGGACGGCACCGTCGCCAACCGGGGCGTACGCCGCTACGCCGACCTGGCCGGGGACCACCTGCTGCCGGTGACCGCCGGGTACGACGGGCAGGACCTGCTGTGGCTGCAGGTAGAGACCGCGCAGTCGCGGGTACGGATCGCCGAGGCGGCGAGAGTACGGGTGCACGGCGCGGCCGGACCGGTCGGCGGCGTGGGCGGCGTGGGCGGCGGGGGCAGCAGGGGCAGCGTGGGAAAGGTGGAACGCCGGTTCGAGGAACGGCCGCGCTGGGCGGGCCTCGACCTGACCTTCGCGGTGGAGCGCGGCGAGGCGGTGACGGTGGAGAAGACGGTGGCGATCCACACCTCCAGGGACCGGGCGATCACCGAGAGCCTGACCGCCGCCTGTGCCGCCGCGCGCCGTGCCGGCCGGCCCGAGCACCTGCTGGCCCGGCACGAGCTCGCCTGGTCGCGGCTGTGGCGTGGCTGCCGGACCGTGGTGGACGGCGGGCCGCAGCAGACGCTGGACCTGTACGTGTTCCACATCCTGCAGACGCTGTCGGAGCACACCGTCGAGCTGGACGTCGGCGTACCCGCTCGCGGGCTGCACGGCGAGGCCTACCGGGGGCACGTCTTCTGGGACGAGCTGTTCGTCTTCCCGTTCCTGCTGCTGCGGTTGCCCGAGGTGGCCCGGGCGCTGCTGATGTACCGCTGGCGGCGCCTTCCCCAGGCGCGGCTGGCCGCGCGGGCAGCGGGCCACCGCGGCGCCATGTATCCCTGGCAGAGCGGGAGCGACGGCCGGGACGAGACGCAGCGGGTGCACCTCAACCCGCTGTCGGGACGCTGGGTTCCGGACAACACCCACCTGCAGCACCACGTCGGGCTGGCGGTGGCGTACAACGTCTGGAAGTACTACGAGGCGACCGGCGACGCCTCCTTCCTCGCCACCCACGGCGCGGAGATGCTGGTCGAGATCGCGCGCTTCTGGAGTGGGCTGGCGACCCGCGACGCGGCCGGCGGCCGGTATGAGATCCGGGGCGTGATGGGGCCGGACGAGTACCACGACGCCTATCCCGATGCCAGCCGGCCGGGCATCGACAACAACTCCTACACCAACGTCATGGCCGCGTGGGTGCTGCGCCGGGCGCTGGACGCGCTGGCCCTGATCCCGGCCCACCAGCGCAGCGAGCTGTCCGCGCGGCTCGGGCTGCGGCACGCCGAGCTGGACCGGTTCGACGAGGTGAGCCGGCGGCTGCGGGTGGTGTTCCACGACGGCGTCATCGGGCAGTTCGAGGGGTACGACGAGCTCGCGGAGCTGGACTGGACGCGATATCGCGCGAAGTACGGCGACATCCGCCGGTTGGACCGCATCCTGGAGGCCGAGGGCGACTCGGTCCGGAGGTACCAGGTCTCCAAGCAGGCGGACGTTCTGATGCTGTTCTTCCTGCTCGGCAAGGACGAGTTGACACAGGTCATGGACCAGCTCGGATACGACCTGGACCCGGCGACGATCCTGCGTACGATCGAGTACCACCTCGACCGCACGTCCCACGGGTCCACCCTGAGCGCCGTGGTGCACGCGTGGGTCCTCGCCCGCACCGACCGGCACGGCTCGTGGGCGTTCTTCCTGCAGGCGCTGGGTTCCGACGTGCGGGGCGGTGCGCAGGACACCACCGCGGAGGGCGTCCACCTGGGTGCGATGGCCGGGTGCGTCGACCTGTTGCAGCGTTGCTACACAGGGATCGAGACCCGCGACGACGTGCTCCGGCTCAACCCCCGGCTGCCGCGCGAGCTCGCCGACCTCGAACTCCAGCTGCGCTACCGCGGCCACTGGGGAGTCACCGTGCACTGCACCCAGGACGAGGTGCGCATCGGGCTGCGGCGGTCCGCCGCCGCGCCGATCACGGTGGCGGTGAAGGACGAGCAGACGACCCTGCGCCCCGGACAGTCCTGGCGGGTACGCCGGCCCGGCCGGCCCCGCGGCGCGGGCCTTCGCGGCGTGGGTGCCGGCGGCGCGGGTGCTAGCGGCGCAGCAGCTCCGCCACCGGCCGCCGCGGCGTCGGAAGGGGCAGCCCGGAGACCGGACGGCCGAACCGCAGGATGAGCTGGGCGAACCCGGGCAGGTCCAGGTCGTCGCGGACGCGGGTACGCAGGTCGGGCAGCTCCAGCGGCTGGTTGAGGTACGACGCGGCCAGGCCCTCCACGCAGGCCCACAACAGCATCCGCATCAGCGCCTGGCCGGCGCGCAGCCAGTCCACCGGGCGGTCCCCCTCGGTGAACAGGATCGCGATCACCGGATCGCGCTCCGGCCGGCCGGGTGAGGCGGACAGCCGGCGTCGGCCACCGGCGAAGTCCCGCATCGGGAAGTCCGCCTCGTGGCCGGCCTTGGCGGACACGCCGAGAACCGCCTCGGGCAGTCCGGTGCCGTACAGCGGCCCCTCCCCGCCCACCCAGCGGGCCAGCTCGTGCCGGAACTTCGGGTCGGCCTGCTCCCGGCGTTCGGCGGCGGTGACCAGCCGGGACAGCACCCCGCGTTCGGCGCGTTCGGTGATCCAGCGCAGCCGGGCGCCCTCCAGCTCGGCCTCCCCCGCCAGCACGCTCCTCGTCCGCGCCGGTACGTCCGGATCCAGCCGGGACCTGATCGTGCGCCGCAGCGGCACGTGCTGGAGCAGACGGGTCTCGGCCATCGACGGCAGGTGGTCCGGGCCGAGGGAAACCACCGCGGCCAGGTCGCCGCGTTCGTCCCCGGGCATCAACGACACGGTGGGTTCGGACCCGAGGGCACTCACTCCCAGCCGGACCGCGAAGATCGCCGCACCGACACCGATCAGCATCTGCCGGTCGTCGGGGTCGACCACCGCCACCGCACGGGAGCGGTCGACGTACACCTCCACGCTGCGGGCGTTGACCCGGAAAGCCCACGGCTGGGCGTTGTGGAGTGAGGGCGCCAGCCGGGCCGTGCTCACCAGTTCCTCGGCGTGCTTACGCAGATCCAGAGTCACGAACATCCCGAGCTCCTCGTCAGCGGCGATTCAGTGGTACTTGCGGCTCCAGCGCGGCGCGACGCGTTCCCACTCCTGCCCCCAGGCGGCGAGCCGCCGCCGGTCCAGCGACCAGCGGGCGAGCAGCGAACAGACGACGATGCCGAGTTCGAGACCCATCAGAGCGGTGATCGCGGTGGCCACGCCCTTGTCGGACAACTGGGACGGTGTGAGCGGCGGCTTGGTCACCTGGCCGGCGGCGTCCACCCAGACCCGCACCGTCGAGCCCGCGTCGGTGCCGGCCCGCACCGGCACGTCCCCCTCCGACCAGGAGCCGTTCGGTCCCTGCCAGCGCGCACGGGCGTAGGTGGTCACCGGGTTCGGCGCGTCCTGCCCGGGGTCCACCGAGCCGGGCGCGGACTCCAGCAACTTCGCCGTACCCCAGTGGCCGGCCTCCTGCTGGGCCGCCGACCTGGCCGCGCCGTCGTCGTAGGCGCCGCGGCCCATGCCGATCGCGACCGGTATCGCCAGCAGCGCCGCCATCAGGGTCACGGCGATCAGCAGACCCTCCACGCGGTCCGACGCGCGGCACATCGGGTTCCGGCTCCAGCCCAGCCGCCGAATGGCGAGGACTGTCCACCGCCTCAGCCGGCCTCGCGCCATGCGGACCTCCCCGGGCGCGTCCTGCGCGCGATGCGCGTCCTGTCCGCTGCCTCCAGAAAACGACTCGTGCGGGTAACCGGCCCGGTGGTGTTCGCCCGGCGGCTCCACACCTCTCCACCGTTCAGGGTCATCAGTGGGACGGTGCACCACCCAGGGCACTTGGTCCGTGATCTCGCGCCGACCGTCCCGGGCCGCGAAGTCTGCGTCACCTCGCCCGGAATCTCCTGCCAGGGTTGAGCTGAACGTCGATCGGAGCGTTGATCGGGACGTCGATCGAGAAGGTGTCCGGAGCGCCGGGCCGAGGGGGACGCACAGATGCCGCGACCGGGGAACAACCCGGCCATCGTGGTCGGGATCGACGGATCCGACAACGGCCTGCGCGCGCTGGACTGGGCGCTGGAGGAGGCGGCCGCGCACCGCTGCCCGGTCCGTCTGGTGTACGCGTACGTGCCCTCGGCACACCGGCACGCCGAGCGCGCTCACGGCGCCTCCCCGCGGATGATCGCGATGTACGAGGAGGGCCGGGAGGTGTTCGCCGCGGCGCGGGCCCACCTGGCCGGGCACCGGCACGCGGACCTCGTGGTCGGCACGGCGTTGTACGAGGGGGCGCCGGCGCGGGTCCTGGTCGAGATGGTCTCCCGGGCCCGGATGTGCGTGGTCGGCCGGCGGGGGCGGAGCGGCCTGTCCTCCCTGCTGCCCGGGTCGACCTCGATGAGCCTGGCCGTGCACGCCCGGGTCCCCCTGGTGGTCGTACCCGCGCAACTCGCGGCGAACGGGGCCGGCGAGGCGAACGGCGCGAACGGGCCCCGGGTGGTGGTGGGTGTCGACCTGCCGTCGGCCGGTGAGACGGCGGTGGAGTTCGCGTTCGAGGAGGCGACGGCACGTGGGCTGCCGCTGCTGGCCGTGACCGCCTGGGACCTCGCCGACCCGTACATCTACAACCCCGCCGCGCTGGCCGAGGCGGTGGCCGAACGCGAGGCCCGGGTGACCCGGTCGCTTGCCCAGACCCTCACGCCGTGGCGGGAGAAGTACGCCGAGGTGCCGGTGACCACGCTGGTCGAGCGGTCCCATCCGGTGTCCGCCCTGGTCGGGGTCAGCGGCCCGGCCGACCTGCTGGTGCTGGGCGGCCGGGTGCATCCGCGGTCGGAGGTGGTCACCGGGTCGACGACCCGCGCGGTGGTGCGCCGGGTGTCCTGCCCGGTGGCCGTCGTCCACGACCCGGAGCTCCCCAGGGTGCCGCGCACCTAGGCCTGTCCTAGGGATCTCCCGGGGTGAGAAGAAGTTTTTTCGAATCCGCACGCGTCGGGTGTCGAGAACGCCGACCGGGCTCCGTCCCAGGACCACCAGCGCCCACCACGGGCGGTGCGAACGGGCCTGAACGAAGGTCCGGCGTACGTCTGACGAACCTCCGGCCACAGACGAACGTTCGACCAGAAGGAGAACCGACCGTGCAGCCGAACGAGATCACCGAGATCCTGAACCACCCGACCAGCCGGGAACTGCTGGCCCGCGACCTGACCCGGCTGGCCTACGTCGCCAAGGACGGCACGCCCCGCAACGTGCCGATCGCGTTCACCTGGAACGGCACGCACATCGTCATGTGCACCTCGAAGAACGCACCGAAGCTCCCGTCCCTGCGCCACAGTCCGGCCGTGGCGTTGACGATCGACACCGAGGTGCACCCGCCGAAGATCCTGCTGATCCGTGGCCGGGCCGAGTTGGACGTCGTGGACGGCATTCCGGAGGAGTACCTCCAGATGAACGGCAGCTACCAGATGACGGCCGAGCAGCGGGTGGAGTGGGAGGCCGAGGTGCGTTCGCTGTACGACGGCATGGTCCGGATCGTGGTGACCCCGACGTGGGCGAAGCTGATCGACTTCGAGACGACCCTCCCGAGCGCTGTGGAGGAGCTGGTCCGGGAGCGCGCCGAACGCCAGAACGCCTGAGTACGGGACGCCCGGGTGCGGCACGCCCGAACGCGCCGCCGGGACGCGCCGCCGGGACGGGTCGGACAGAATCAGCCGCGCCCTGTTGTCGAGAAGTTGTCGAGAACGACGCGACGGCTCCGTCCCGGGAACGACCGACCGACAAGCAACCGACAAGCAACGAGAAACGCCGAGACGAAGGAGAACGAACGTGAAGTACCTGCTGCTGAAGCACTACCGGGGTGGCCCGGCCCCCGTCGTCGACCACGGGCCGATGGACCAGTGGACGCCCGAGGAGGTCGACGCGCACGTGCAGTACATGCGCGACTTCGGCGACCGCCTGCAGGAGAAGGGCGAACTCGTCGACGTCCAGGCACTGACGCCCGAGGGTACGTTCGTACGCTTCGACGGCGAGGGACGCCCGCCGGTGACCGACGGACCGTTCGCGGAGACCAAGGACCTGATCGCCGGCTGGTACATCATCGACGTGGAGTCCTGGGACCGCGCGGTCGAGGTGGCCGGGGACCTGTCCGCCGCCCCCGGGCCCGGTGGGAAGCCGATCCACGAGTGGCTCGAGGTGCGGCCGTTCCTCACCGCGCCGCCCGCGGTCACCGACTGAACGAGCGGCTGCACACACATGGGTGGTGTGAACGAGTGGTTGTGAAGTGGTGGTGAACGAGTCGCTACTGCGGGAGCTCGTCCCCGCGGTGATCGGCGTCCTCGTCCGGCGCGGAGCCGACTTCGCCTCGGCCGAGGACGCCGTGCAGGAGGCGCTGATCCGGGCGCTGGAGACCTGGCCGGACGACCCGCCGCGGGACCCGAAGGCCTGGCTGGTCACCGCGGCGTGGCGCAGGCTCCTCGACGCCACCCGGGCCGAGGCGTCGCGGCGGGACCGGGAACTCGCCGTGGAGGTCGAGCCGTCCGCCGGGCCGGCACCGGCCACCGACGACACGCTGCGGCTGTACTTCCTGTGCGCGCACCCCACCCTGCCGCCGGCCTCGGCGGTCGCACTGACGCTGCGCGCGGTCGGCGGCCTGACGACGCGGCAGATCGCGACCGCCTACCTCGTCCCCGAGGCGACCATGGCGCAGCGGATCAGCCGGGCCAAGCGGCGGATCGCCGGGCTCCCGCTGGACCAGCCCGGTGATCTCGGCACGGTGCTGCGGATGCTCTACCTCGTCTTCAACGAGGGGTACGGCGGGGACGTCGACCTGGCCGCCGAGGCGATCCGGCTCACCCGGCAGCTGGTCGCCCTGACCGGCGAACCCGAGGCCGCGGGGCTGCTCGCGCTGATGCTGCTGCACCACGCGCGCCGGGCCTCCCGCACCGGCCCGGGAGGCCGGCTGGTGCCGCTGGCCGAGCAGGACCGGTCGCGCTGGGACACCCGCCTGATCGCGGACGGGGTGAGGGTCCTGCAGACGGCGCTGGCCCGCGACCGGCTGGGCGAGTACCAGGCGCAGGCCGCGATCGCCGCCCTGCACGCGGACGCCCCGACGACCGAGGAGACCGACTGGGTACAGATCGTGGAGTGGTACGACGAACTGCTCCGCCTCACCGGCAGTCCGGTGGTGCGGCTCAACCGCGCGGTCGCGGTCGGGGAGGCCGACGGGCCGCGGGCGGGAATGGCGGCGCTGGCCGGGGTGAGTCCGCGGCTGCCGCGCTACGCCGCGGTGACGGCGTACCTCCACGAGCGGGCCGGCGACCTCGAGCAGGCCGCGAAACTGTACGCCGAGGCGTCCCGGGCCGCCACCAGCGCGCCGGAGCGTGACCACCTCACCCGGGAGGCCGCCCGGGTGCGCCACCTGCTGCGCGGGTGACGGCCGGCCGGCGGTCAGCGATCCGGGCGGACCAGCCGGCTACGCACCATCGCGCTGACCGGTTCCCCGGCCGGACCGACCGAGCCGGGCTCGCCGGAGCCGCCGGCTCCGCTCACCTGGTCCGCGAACTCCACCTGACCGCCCTGCTGCACGACCCGGGCGAGCAACTCGTCCACGAGGTCGTACACCGGGCGCAGCGGACCGCCGCAGTGCGGGCAGGTCGCCGCCGCCTTCGGTGTCAGCTCGCCGCAGGTCTCGCAGTCGAAGCCCGCGACGACGGCGTCGTCGCGTACGACGAGCATCGCCGCCTGCCCGCGGTTGACCGCCTGACCGCACGCCTCGATCCCGCTCACCGCGAGTCCGTTCGCCTCCCGGTCGGCGACCTCGGCCAGCACCCGGAGTTCGTGCTCGCGCCTGCGTCGGTCACGGGCCCGGGCGCTGAGGTCGCGGACGTCGCCCGCGGTCATCGTGTGCGGGTCGACCACGAACGTGCCCACCAGGCGCCGCCGCACGGCGTCGGGCAGCTGGCCGACGAACTCCACGATGCCGACCTCGTGGCCGCCGACCACGAGGTCGCGGCCGTTGGCCGCCAGCAGCTTCTCCACCGTCGCCGCGGTGGAACGGTAGTGGCGCCGGGCGAGCTCGGCCGCCCGGTGGCGGGTGTTGTACTCCTCATAGCCCGCCCAGCCGGCGTGGGAGGAGTCGCGGACGCCGTCCCCGACCAGCTTGCTGACCGACTCGATGCTCTCGCCGTCCACCCGGAAGATCCACGCCTCGCGACGTTCCACCACCACGACGTAGTACGGCCGGGCATGGTGGAGCGCCGACAGCAGCGGACGCACGTACGGACGGCGGTCGGCCACCACCCGCGTGTGCACCGGCCACGACACCGGCATCGCCTCGTGCAGGCCGAGCGACGGTGCCGCCAGCAGGGCGACGCCGTGGCCGAGCCAGTCCCGCACGTGCGTGGCGAGTGCCTCCCGTACCCACGTACGCGCCTCGGCGAGCTCCCGCCGCACGGTGTGCGGTGCGTCCCGGGCCGCGTCGGCCTGCTCGGCGAGCAGGTTGTCCACCCGTACGAGCATCTCCCGTATCGCGACCGGCTGGGCCGGTACGTCGACGTAGAGCGAGAGCACCGCCCCGTCCGGATCGCGGTAGCCGAGGAGCCGTTCCACCTGCCTGGCATCGATCATGCTTCCTCCCGGAAACCTTTGAGAGGGTCGAGAATGTCTGCCGGTTCGCCGGATTCGGGTGAGTGCGTCACGGCGCCGGATACTTCGCGAGGATCACCTTGAGCTGGTCCACCAGGGCCAGTGCCTCGTCCCAGGGCCGCTGCCAGACGTTACGGCCGAAGATCAGCCCGAGCGCGCCCGCGTCCATGGCCATCCGCGCCTTGTCCAGCATGGCCGCGTCGCCGGCCTTCTCCCCGCCCGAGACCAGCACGTAGGTGCGGGCGGCCGAACGCACCACGGCGTCGATGGCCTGCGCCGGCGAGATGTCGGCGTCGTACTCCGCCCGTGCCCCCTTCCGCAGCTCCGGATGGGGAAAGTTCACCTTGACGATGTCGGCGCCCAGCTCGGTCGCGGTGCGAGCGGCGTAGTCGACGGCGTAGAAGGAGTCCTTGCCACCCTTGGCGTCGACCGCCGAACCGCGTGGGTAGGCCCACACGATCAGCGGGAGGCCGTAGCGGTGGGCGTCCTCGCGGACCTGCCGGAACTGCGCGAAATCGGCTTCCTGCGCGGGCGATCCGACGTACATCGTGTATCCCACGGCGTCCGCGCCCAGCCGTACGGCGTCGGCGACGTCGGCGTTCAGCGGCGACAGCGGATTGTCGGCCGCGGGGATCTCCGTGCGCCCGTTCAGCTTCAGGACCAACGGAACCTCACCGGCGTAGTCCCAGTAGAACTTCTCCGCCAGCCCGACCTGCACGGCGATGCCGTTGAAGCCGCCGCGCAAGGCGAGCTTGACAATGTACGCGGGGTCACCGGCGGCCGGGTTGGCGAAGAAGTCGCGCGGGCCGTGCTCGAGCCCCTGGTCGTAGGGCAGGAACATCGCGGTGCCGTTGCCGACGCCGTGCTGGAAGAGAATGCGGTGCAGGCGGGCCTTCTTGCCGGTGCTCAGGCCGAGTTGGCGAAGCTGTGGGCGGCTGGCCATCGTGGTGATCCTCCCCGCTGTGTCGATCTCAGTGGATCTCAGTCGGTCTCAGTCGGTCCCAGGTCCCGCGGAGGACCTGGTTCTTCTCCAGGTTTCTCAGCCGATGCCCCTGTTGGGACAGGGGCGAAGGTCCGGTCCGGCCCGGGCGTGGCCGCGACGTCCGGGTGGGCGGCCGAGCGCTCCCGACCGCCGCTCAGGCCGGCCGGGCGGGCGGCTCACCGGTCCGGTCCGGCCGGTCCGCGGCCTCGGCGGGCCCGCCCGGGTCCTCCCCGCCCTGATCGAGCCGGAACGGCGGGTACTCGTCGCGCAGCAGCAGGACGTACGCACTGACCCGGTAGCCCCAGCGCTCCATCCCCATCATGAAATCGAAGATCCCGCCCGGGTAGACGCGGCGGAACAGCAGCGAGATCGCGGCGAACAGGACCAGCAGCCCGATCAGCCCGGGCCCGACCCGTCCGTAGCCGTACTCCGCTCCCCCGCCGGGCCACGAGCCCCACCCGTGACCGTGCGAGTCGAGCGTCACGGTCCGGCCGCTGAAGACCGCGAGGACCAGGTAGTGCGGGATGGCCAGCAGCCACCACTTCACCAGCACCAGCCCGCGCGACAGCCGCCACGGGTAGTCGATCGAAAGGTCGGCCGGATAGCTGGGATCGGACTCGAACTTGAACGGCGGATATTTGTCACAACCAAGTACGAGCGCGTAGAACGCCACCCGCCAGCTCCATCGCAACACACCCTCGGTGAACCCGAAGATCGGCGGCGGATAGCGCCCGGTGATAAGCACGGCAATTCCCGCGACAACGGTCAGGACCAGCAACACAATCCACAGAATCCACAAGACGATGAAATGGGGAATGGCCAGAATCCACTTCACCAGCCACAGCCACCGGGACAGGTCCGGCTGCAGGTGCCCCTCGAGCCGAAGTGGATAGGGCCGATGCGCCGAATGCGAGTGTTCTGGCTTTTCTGGCTGTTCTGGCTGGTCCGGCCGAAATGGCTGGTTCGGGCCCATCACGCATCTCCTTCCTGGTCGGCGGACGCGGCCGGTGACGACGTAGGGGTGACGCCGGTCGGGCGGGACCCCGGCGGAGAGCGGTGGAGAACGGTCAGGCCCACCGCCGCGAGCAGGGCGCCTCCGGCGAGGAACGCGGCGAGCACCGGCCACCGCGGCCACGACGGCGTACCGACGGACATCCGTACGTCGACACCCGGGTCGGCGTCGGCGTTCATCACCACCAGTTCCCACCCGCCGGGGCGCAGCGGCCAGGTGAGGGTCCGGGCGCCGGGCCCCACCGACCAGGCGGCCCAGATCCCTTCCCTGGTGGGGAGATCCACCCGGCGACCGGCCGCCACCGGCGCGTACGACACGTCGGCCGGAGACGCCCGGAGATCAACGTGCGCGACCCCCGTTCCCCGGAGGTACCTCGCCCGGTCCGCCGACCTGGTGATCCCGATGAACACCGGTCCGCCGTCCACCCGGACGGCGGTGATCCGGGCCGCGCCCGACCGCCGCGAGGTGAGCCGGTCGAGGAGGCGCGCCGGCCCTCCCAGCTCGTGCTGCCCGGTGACAAGGGCGGTCGAGGGCACCGCCAGCCGGGTGCCCTGCTGGCCGCCCGGTGAACCCGGCCGGCGCCCGAGCTCACCCGAGGCGGCCAGCAGACCGGTCAGTGCCAGGGCGAACCCGGCGAACAGGGCGAGACCGGCTGGAACCGCCCGCCGGACGCGACCCCGGCTCCGCACGCCGGTCACCGAGATTCCCACAGAACCCAACCCTCACAACACCGCCGAAAGCGGCTTAGTGTCCGTGGAAATTGCGTACGAACATGGACCCACGCTATCGACCGGGACACCGGCACCGGGAGGGTTCCTTTTCAATCCGAATTCAGTTTGTTCACGGACGGACCGAGGGGAGCTTTCTTGAGGTCAGCGAAAGCTGAGACCGGCCTGAACAGGTAACCAAAGGGAGTGACACAAAGTGTCGAAGAAATACCTCGGAAAGGTCGCTGCCGGTGGCGCACTCGCCAGCGCGGCGCTGCTCGTGGCCGCCCCCGGCATCGCGTCCGCGAGCACCACGCCGTCCACCTGGGGCGGCGACCACAAGGAGGACCACGGCTACATCAAGACGTACCCGAAGTGGGTGCGCCCCGGTGACGAGGTGAAGATCATCGAGGTGTGCTCGGAGGAGCAGGAGTACGCCAAGGTCTGGTCCAAGGCGACCGGCAAGGTCGAGCTCGAGCGCTGGAAGCCCCGGCCGCACGACGGCGGCAGGATGGACGACGCCGCGCCTGAGGACGGCTGGGGCCAGGACCAGGCCGACGGCCAGGACCACTGGAGCCAGGACGGCCGCGACGGCAAGGGCGACGAGCACGGCCGCGACGGCAAGGACGGCAAGGACCACAAGAAGCACTACGTCTACGTGGGCGAGGCCTACGTCAAGGAGTACGTGCACCCGGGCTGGTACAAGGTCAAGGGTGAGTGCGGCTACGGCAAGATCCACGTGGTCGAGGCTCCGGGGGACGCCACCGACCCGCAGGGACCGGTTGCCGGCGGTGACGGCGGCCTGACCGGTGCCAACACCAACCTCGCGGCCGGCGGTGCCGCGGCGCTGGCGGCGGCCGCGTTCGGCGGCGTCTTCATGGTTCGCCGGCGGCGAACCGATGGGGCGCAGGTCTGACCCGGTGACGAGCGAGGCCGGTGGCCGGCGCGGGAAACTGCGCCGTGCCGCCGGCTTCGGCCTCGTCGCCGTGCTCGCACTCGCCGGAGCGGCCATGCTGGTCGCGGCGTTCAACCTGCCCGCGGAGCGGCCACCGATGCCCGCGGGCGACGCCGCGCCGGCGTTCCTCTCCACTCCCACCGCCAACCCCACGTCCGCGCCGACTGCCTCGCCGACGACCACGTCCCGCTCGGCGGCCAGGCCACCGGCACAGGGCGCCGAACCCGGTGGAACGCCGGCTCCGTCGACAACGGAGACAACGGAAACACCCACCGCGACGCCGAAGCCCACCCGCACCGGGGAGCCCCCGTCGATCCCGATGAGCCTGACCATCCCGCGCATCGGCGTGAACACCCGGCTCATGCAGCTGGGACTGAACAAGGACAAGACCATCCAGGTGCCCACACCCGATCGAGCCAACTTCGCGGGGTGGTACAAGTTCGGGCCCAGCCCAGGTGAGATCGGCAACACGGTGATCGTCGGGCACGTCGACTCGGTGAAGATCGGCCGCGCCGTCTTCTTTCGGCTCGGTGAGCTCCGGCCGGGCGACCTGCTCACCATCGTCCGCAAGGACGGGTTGACAGTGCCGTACAAAGTGGACGGTGTGAAGGCGTACCCGAAGTCGAAGTTCCCGACCGATCTGGTGTACGGCGACTCGGACAGGTCGACGCTGCGCCTGGTCACCTGTGGCGGTCCGTGGTCGAAGGCGACGTCCTACCAGGACAACATCATCGTCTTCGCCACCCAGTACGCCCCCGCCCGGAAGGTCGCCGGCAAGTAGCCCGGGTACAGGCCACAAACCACCCAGCCGCCCACCCCAGCCGCCCGCCCGGCGAGCCGGACCGGAAGCGCCGAGCAAGCTCAGCGCCCGCGGTCCCCGTCCGGGCGGGCGGTGACGCCCTCGATGTCGTCGGCCGCCGCGTGCAGCAGCCGGTGCGCCAGCTCCGACAGCGCACGGGCGACCGCCAGCTCGTCGCCGATCTCCGGCACACTCGGGTCCGCCGGATTACGGCGTGCCCGGCCGGCGCCGGACAGGTGCGTCCGGTCACCGGACACCAGCCGTGCCTCCGCCCGGGTCTGGCCGTCGTGCTCGTCGATGAAGATGTCGACGTTCCAGTGCTTGGTGACTTGTGCGGTGTCGGTCATCGTGTCCTCCTGCGAGTCCTCCGGGTCCTGCGACTCCGGGGCCGGGGCAGACGGAAGCCGAGGGGAACAGGTGCGGCCCGTGCGCGCGGGCCGCACCTGCCGCATCGGACGCCCCCCGGAGCCGATGCGGGTCCCCCCATCCCCTCAGCCGGTGCGCTGCACCGGAATCGCGCGCGCCTCCGGGCGCTTCTCGCTCACCGGCATCCGGACCTCGAGGATGCCGTCGGTGTAGCGCGCACTGACCTCGGACTCGTCGGCGCCCTCGGGCAGGGCCAGCCGGCGGGTGAACTTCCCGTAGCGGAACTCGGTGCGGCCGCGCTCGCGCTTCTCCTCCTGGCGCTCGGCGCGGATCACCAGCATGCCGTTGTCGATCTCGAGGTCGATGTCCTTGCCAGGGTCCATACCGGGGAGCTCGGCGCGGGCGACGAAGGTGCCGTCCTCGTCCAGGAACTCCTCCACGCGGATGCCGCGCATGCCCGCGGGCGCCGGCCAGTTGGTCCAGGTCAGCGATTCGGGAAGGTTCTCCGCCCAGTCGAGCAGGTCTGGCAGCGAACGGCGTTCGCGCCGGACCTCGGGTGTCCCACCTGCCATACCGATCGCCTCCTCAGTCGTACCTCAGCCCATCACCCGGGCACCGCGTTCAGCAGAGTCGACCGGCCCGGGAGTGTGGGTCCTTCGCCCGAACGGTCCCGATGTCCGGTAAGTCGGTCACCCGGCCGCCATCCGCGCCGCCGCGACCGCGGCCTGGCCGTAGCTCACCCCGCTGTCGTCGGTGGGCACCCGCTCGGGGACGAACACGTCGAAGCCCTCGCGCTCCAGCCCGTCCACCACGCCGCCGAGCAGCAGCCGGTTGGTGAAGGTGCTGCCGGCCAGGCACACCGTGCGCACCCCGGCCTCGTGGCCGGCGTCGACGCACAGCGCGACGGTCACCGCGACGAGCGTGGCGTGGAACGCCGCCGCGAGCCGCCCGACGGACACACCGTCGGCCATGCCGGACAGCACCGCCGCCAGGGTCACCACCGGGTCGTACACCCGCACCCCGTCGGCGGTGACGATCCGCCACGGCAGCTCCTCCTCGCGCCGGCCCCTGGCCGCGGTCTCCAGGACGGTCGCCGCCTCCCCCTCGTACGCGGCGTCCTCCCGCAGTCCCAGCAGGCCGGCCACCGCGTCCACCAGCCGGGCGGCGCTGGACGCCGGTGGGCTGTTCACGCCACCGGTGACCATCCGGCGTACGGTCTCCAGCTCGCGCGCGGACAGGCGTTCGGTGCGGGCGCCGAGCAGGTCCGGGTCGATCGGCGCGCCGCCGAGACGTTCGCCGGCGAGGAGGTAGCCCAGTGCGGTACGGATCGGGCTGCGGGCGGCCAGTTCGCCTCCGGGAAGCGGCGCGCGACCGAACCGGCCGGCCCGGTGGTAGCCGCGTAGGTCGGCGACCAGGATCTCCCCGCCCCACAGCGTGCCGTCGTCGCCGAGGCCCGGGCCGTCGTAGGCGACGCCGAGGAAGGTCCCGGTCACCCCGTGCTCGGCGGCGCAGGCCGCGACGTGCGCGTGGTGGTGCTGTACGGCGATCCGCCGGTCCTGCGGCCAGCGCCTGGCGTACTGGCTGGCGAGGTAGCCCGGGTGCAGGTCGTGCGCCACCGCCGCGGGGGTGCCGCCGACCAGCGGGACGAGCCGGTTGAGCTCCTGCTCGAACGCGTCCAGCTTCGCCGGGCTGGTCAGGTCGCCGAGTTGTTCACCCACGTACGCCCGCGAATCCCCTGCCAGCGTGCAGGTGTGGGACAGTTGCGCACCCACCGCAAGCACAGGTTGACGGGCCGCGAACGGCAGCGGCACCGCGGTGGGTACGACCCCCCGGCCGCGCCGCAGGACCGCCGGGCGGCCGCGTACGACCCAGTGGACGGAGCTCCTCGTCCGGGTGCGGATCGGCAGGTCGTGCCCGAGGAAGCCGTCGGCCAGCCCGGCCAACCGGGCCGGGACGAGGGCGTCGTCGACCACCACCGGCTCCTCGGCGGGGTGCGCGCCGGTCACCACCAAAGGACGGTCCAGATCGTGCACGAGGAGCGCCTGCAGTGGGGTGGCGGGCAGCGCCAGGCCCACGTGGTCCGAACCCGCGCTGACCCCGGCGGCGATCGGCAGCCGGCTGCGCCGCAGCGGGGCGAGCACCACCGGGCGCGATGGTGAGACCAGCAGGTCGACCTCGGCGGTTCCCAGGTCGGCGACCGCCCGGGCCACCGACAGGTCCGGAGCCAGCACCGTGAGCGGGCGGGTCCACCGGTGCGTCCGCGAGCGCAGCCGGGCCACCGCCCGGGGAACGGTCGCGTCACAGACCAGCTGGTAGCCGCCGGGCCCCTTCACCGCCACGACGCCACCGGCCGCGACCGTCTCCACAGCCGCCGCCAGCGCCTCGGCGTCGGACCGGCGGTCACCCGAGGTGCCGCCGGCCCAGAGCCTGCCGCCGCGGTCGCCCCAGCCGCTGCCGTCGTCGCCGTCGGCCCGGGAGGTACGCCAGGTGAGGTGCGGGCCGCACTCAGGGCAGGCCGTCGCCGGCGCGTGGTGGCGCCGGCCTGCCGGGTCCTCGCGTTCGGCCGTGCAGGCGGCACACGGCGCGAACCCGGGCAGACCGGGCAGGCCGGGCAGGCAGTCGTCAGGTCCTTCGCCGAAGGCGCTGGGCCGTCCGTACGGCGGAAGCTCGTCCAGGAGCGACTGCCGCGGGCCGCAGAGGCGGCACGACAGGAACGGGTAGCGGTACCGCCGGTCGGCGGGGTCGAACAGCTCCCGCAGGCAGGCCGGGCAGATTCCCCGGTCGGCCCAGGGCGACGGCTCACCGGACGGCTCCGCGCCGGACGGCTCCGCGCCGGACGGCTCCGTGGCGGACGGCGGCCGGCCCTCGTGGGTGGTGCCGGAGACGTGGCCGTACGTGTGACCGGTGGTGTGGCCGGCGCGGGAGGTACCGTCCAGCCCGGCCGCCATCGGCGGGTCCACGTCGTCGAACAGCACCCGAAAGCCCGTACCCGGGTGCGGGGTCATCCCCTCCAGTTCCACGACGTCCACCAGGCTCACCCGGGCCGGCCGCGGCGCCTGCGTACTGACCCGGTGGACGAACTCCGCCAGCGCGGCCGGCGGACCGGCCACCTCGACCACCACCTGGTCGCGCACCGTCCGCGCCGTACCGTCGAGCCCACACTCACCGGCGACCTGGCTCAGGTGCCGGCGCAGCCCCACGCCCACCACCGAGCCCGCGACCAGCACCCGCTGCGCCTGACGGGCCGGTAGCTCACTGTCGGGGACGGGACGTGTGACCGCCCCGCTCATCGCCGCCCACCATTACGCGAGGCACGGGTGTACAACGCCGGTCCGGCCATGGTCTCCCCCTCGTTTCCCCGTCGCCCCGCAGATCCAGCCCGCAGATCCAGCCCGCAGACTCACCCAGCAGGTTCACCCCGCGGTTCCGCCGGACAGTTCGCGCCGCCGGACCGTCCTCACATCACCTGGTCGGCCGGCCGGCGCGGTGTCGGTACCGCCTCACCACGGGGATACCCAAGTCGCAGCACCATCTGCGGATGGTCCAGCCCCGGCGCCGCGCTGCGCAGGTGGCCCCGCTCGTTGAGCTCCTCGATCGGTGCGTTGAGGAAGGACGCCACCACGCCGTGCTGGCCCGCGGTGAGCAGAACCCGCTGCAACGCCATCCCGGCTCGTACCCAGTCCTTGTGGGCGTCACCGGGGGTGGACAGGACGGCGAGGGTCGGCCGGTGCTCGAAGATCGCCACGTCGCGGGGGCCGGCGTGCCGGTGGGGGTCCAGGTCGCGGACCGGGGCCCGGGAGTCCGCCGACCGGGGGCCGAGCGCTCCGACCGGGATGCCGTCCGCGCTGTCCCGCGCGCCGATCCAGGGCTCCATCTCCTTCTCCAGGGCCTCGTCGGGCTCCTGGGCCCGCTCGGCCTCGGCCACCAGGTGGCGTACCCGCTCGACCTCGCTGGAGGTGAGCACCCGGATGTGGCCGCCCTCGGCCTCCGCGGCCTCCTCCAGCCGGGTCACCAGCGAGAACGGCAACCGCCAGTCGCGGTAGGGCCCGCGGTTGGTGTGCCGCTGCGCGATCATGTCGTACCGCGCGAGGTCGTCGGCGGCGATCGGCCGGCGGACACCGAAGTGGACGACCGCGGCGAGGAACGGGGTCTGCGGCCGGGGCTGGGCCTGCACCCACGCCTCGTGCCCGGCGTACCGGACACCGAGGAGTGCGTTGTACGTCGCCGCTCCACACGAGATCGCCATGAACCGGCCCGCGGGATCGGCCGTGGTGAGCTGGCGCGCCGGGTCCGCCCAGATCTCCAGTTGGTCGTCGCCGAAGCTGAACCGCCACGGCTGGGTGTTCAGGACCGACGGGGCGTGCACCGCGGCGTCCACGATCAACCGCTCCTCGCGGTCGGTCAGAACGTGGCGTCGGGGCATGCTTCGAGCGTCACGGCCACGCCGGCCCGCTCCCAGAGTCCTCGGCACCTGCGCCCGCAGGCCAAAGACCCGGTGGTCGCCGTCGCCGGTCCGGCGGGTGCTCATGCCTCCTGGAAGTCCAGGGAGCTCTGCGTGTTGTGCACGACAGCGCGCACCGCGTCCTCGAGTTCCTCGGCGTCGCGGGCGTCGAGGTCGGCCTCCAGCAGCGGCAGCACGATCTCGTCCTCGACGGTGAAGTGCAGGCGGGCGACGGCGTACAGCCCGTACAGCGCCTGCCGCACCTGGCGCCAGGCGTCTTCCTCGCCGAGCGGCAGGGCGCGCCGTGCCTCGTCCAGGTCGGCGGCCAACCGGTCGATCTCGGCGTGGTGGGCACGAAGGACGTCAATCGGGGTGGCGGTCTCGGCGGCCACGGTCAAGGCGGGGTAGAGGATCTCGTCCTCGACCGAGATGTACGGCACCAGGTCGTTCACGAAGAAGGTCACGTGACCGGTGATCCGGTCCCACACCTCCAGCATCGTGGCGTCGTCCATCCAGGCAGCAGTCGCCTGCAGAGCCTCCACCTCGGTACCAAGCTCCATGTGTCGACTGCGCAGCCACGTCAACTCAGCCATACTTCCTCCCAGCAACATCCCGTTAGATCTCTCTCAGGATGTGCTGTGGACAACCCCCCGCGCGCTGGGCGATGGTCCCGGCCGGACCGACGATGGTCCCCGCTGACCTGACGATGGTCCCGGCTCGGGCGGAATCCCCGGCCCACGGTGGCCGGATGTGTATCCGCCGCGACGCGGAGTGGCCGTGAATTCCTTGCCGCGGTCGTGATCCCGGTTGTGATCCCGGTGTCGGCGGCGGTCACGGAGCGGGGTGGACGACCGCAACCGGGACGGACGCCTCCCGCAGGACGCCCTGGCTGACCGAGCCGAGGAGGGTGCCGGCCAGGGCGTGCCGGCCGCGGGCCCCCACGACGAGGAGGCGTGCCCCCGCCGACTCCTCGACAAGTCCGTCCACCGGCCGGCCGCGTACGACGATCCGGTCGGTCCGGACATCGGGGTACTTCTCCCGCCAACCGGCCAGCGCCTCCGCGACGGCCCGGGCGGGCTCGTCCGCCTCCGAACCAGCGTCCGACCCGGCGCCCGTCGTCGAGCACAGCACCGCCCGCAGGCCGACCCCGTGCCGGGCGGCGTGTTCGAAGGCGAACGCCAGCACGGTGTCGGAAAGGTCGGTTCCGTCCACGCCCACCACGACCGGGGCGTCCGGTGGGCCACCCGGGCCGCGCACCACGACGACCGGGCAGTGGGCTCGGGCGGCCACTCCGGCGCTGCAGGACCCGAGAACGCCGCGCGCCAGCCAGCCCCGGCCGCGGGTGCCGACGACCACCAGGGCAGCGGACGCGGACTCCGCGAGGAGCACCTGGACGGCGTTGCCCTCGGCCGTCACCTCGACCACCGGCAGGTCGCCGACCTCCGGCGCGGCCTCGGCCACGGCGCCGGACACGACCTCCTGGGCGGCCTCGTCCAGGGCGTAGACGTCGTAGTCGCCGGGCGGGTACGCCGCCGGCGCGATCGGCAGCTGGTACGCGTGCACCACCCGCAGCGCGGCGCCGCGGGTCCGGGCCTCGGCAGCGGCCCAGCTCAGTGCCTGGACGCCACCCGGTCGCCCGTCCACGCCGACGGTCACCGGCCGGCCGGCGTTCGGGTCCTCGCCCACGTGCTCCCCCATTGGCTGCCGACTGGCTGCGCTGTGCCTACCGCGGAATGTGCCTACCGCGGAATGTGCCTACCGCGGAATGTGCCTACTGCGGAGGCGGGCCGACAGCGCGTTCCTTCCGGCTTCGCTCCACGGCGAAGACGGCCGCTTCCGTACGGCGTTCCATGCCGAGCTTGCGCAGCATGCCCGACACGTAGTTCTTCACCGTCTTCTCGGCCAGGAACATGGTCTGGGCGATCTGCCGGTTCGTCATGCCGGCGGCGATCAGGTCGAGGATGCGCCGCTCCTGGTCGGTCAGCGCCGCGTAGCGGGGGTCCTCCTGGTCCGGGCCGCGGCGCAGGCGTTCCAGGACCGCCGCGGTCAGCGCCGGGTCGACCATCGACTCCCCCGTCGACAGCCGGCGGACCGCGCCCACCAGGTCGTTGCCGCTCACCTGTTTGAGGAGGTAGCCGGCGGCACCGGCCATGATCGCGTCGAAGAGCGCCTCGTCGTCGGAGAACGACGTCAGCATCAGGCACGCCGGCGGCGGCTCCATCGAGGAGCGGATGTCGCGGCAGACCGTCACCCCGTCGCCGTCGGGCAGCCGGACGTCCAGAACCGCCACGTCAGGACGAAGCGCGGGCACCCGGGCCCGCGCCTGTGCAGCGGTGGACGCCTCGCCGATCACCTCGATGTCGTCCTCCTCCTCCAGCAGCTGGCGCAGGCCGAGCCGGACCACCTCGTGGTCGTCCAACAGGAAGACCTTGATGGTCATCCGGTTCCTCTCTCCCCTGGTGCGGTCACCAGCGCTGTCCCCCAGTGTTCAGCCAGGTGTGCACCTGGGTGACCACCCCGTTCGCCCCGATCCCCTCGCTCGCTCCGTGGCCGGCGCGGCCGTGGGCCGCCGACCAGGTCGCGCTCGCGCACCGGCACCACCGCGATCGGGGACCCCAGCCCGCGCAGCAGTCCGGGTCCGAGAACCCTCGCCAGACTGGCGGCCGGCGGCGGCTCCGCGACCTCACCGGTGGCGCCGGAGTACGCCACGACCGGTCCGCCTACCCCGATCCCGGCGTTCTCATCCCCGGGCCTACCCACCACGAGCAGGTCAGCATCCTGCGCTGCCGCCGACAGCGACTCACACCCTGCCGGTGAGGACCGGGCGAACGCCGCCATCGGGACTTCGCGGACCTCGCTTCCCCAGGCGAGCGCCTCCTCCCTGGCGAACCGGCGTACCTCGTCCGCGGACCGCCCACCCTCGGCGGCCACCACGACGCGGCCCGCGACCCCCCGGCGCGGGCCACGTCGATGGCGACGCGGCCGCCGTGTCAACCCGCGCTTGCGGGCCGGTACGGCGACCACCGGGCACGGGCCGAACGCCCCGCCCCACTGGCCGAACGAGGCGACGAGCTCTGCCGCCTGCCGGCCCTCCCCCCGGACACCGACGACCAGGAACTCCGGGTCGGGCACCGCCCCCACGAGGACCTGTGCGACCGATCCCTCCAGCACCCAGGGCACCGCACGTACCCCCGGCGCGGCCGCCGATGCCTGACGGACGCCGTCCCTCGCGGTCCGCCAGGCGCGGTTGCGGGCCGCGCAGTGGAGTTCGTTGTCGCCGCCCGGGGCGTCGCCACCGGTCTGGTAGGCGTGGCACACGACGAGCGGGAGCCGGCGTGCCCGCGCGGCCAGCGCCGCCCAGCCCACCGCACCGTGGGCCGAGGCTCCCTCGCTCGCTCCGACGACAACCGCGCCCGTGAGCGCACCACCAGGTCCGATCATCAGTGCCTTTCCGCAAGCCCCAAGCCCCAAGCCCCCGGCCGGAGACCCAGCCGCAACCCTTCCGTGCCACACAAACCGGGGGCAGGGCACAAAGTCCCGATCAGGTGGGTACTTCCCCGCTGCCGGTCCCGTCTCGGTACTCCGGGGCAGGACCTTCGCCTCTGCGCGCCGCCGGGAGCAAGGCGGCAACGTGGAGGCACCGAGGGCATGACCGGTCCTGGGAGTTCGGTGTGCCCGGTAAGTGCCCGGTAAGTGTCCGGTAAGTGCCCGGTGAGTCCGGCGTACCAGACGTGCCATGGGTGTACGCCGGACGTGCGGGAGCGCTGGACGTGGATCCGACGGATGCCGACGGATGCCGACGGATGCCGATGGATTCCGACGGATGAGGAGCAGATGTTCGACAGCAAGGGCCTGGAGGTGCTCCCGCCCACGGAGTGTCTGCGGCTGCTCGGCCAGGCGCCGATCGGCCGGATCGTGTTCACCGAACAGGCACTGCCCGCGGTCCAGCCGGTCCACTACGCACTGGACGGAGACTCGGTGGTGATCCGGACCACCGTGGGCTCCAAACTCGCCGCCGCGGCGCGGAACTCGATCGTGGCCTTCGAGGTCGACCAGATCGACGCCGGCCACGAGGTGGGCTGGAGCGTGACCGTCGTGGGACATGCGGAGATGGTCACCGAGGCCAAGGAGATCGACCGGCTCGCGGGTCTCTCCCTCCACTCGTGGTCGCCGGCCGAGCCGACGCACTTCATCCGGGTCCGGATGGAGATGATCCGCGGCCGCCGGCTCGTACCGCACCCTCCGGCGCACGAGGCCGCACAGGAGCCCACACAGGAGGCCGCGCAGGAGCCCACGACGGGGACCGCCTGAACCCGGCTTCGGCACCGTCACCGCTCAGCGCAACCGGGGATTGCCCCTCGCAACCGAAGGTTGACGCCCAGCGCAACCAGAACTTGACGCTCAGCGCAGCCAGGGGTTGCGGCGTACGACCGGGTGGTTCGCCCAGGTCCGCCCGAACCCCCACACCTCACCGGCCGCGGTGCCGGCACACACCATCAGCGCCACCACTGCCAGGAGACCGGGAACGAGCCAGCCACCCGTACCGGCCACCCCGAGCACCAGCGCACCTCCCACCAGTGCTGCACCCCGCAGGCACACGCCGAGCAGCACCGCCGCGGCGACCGCGGCGAGTCCGGCGAACACCGCGACCCGGAACCAACCGGACTCTCCTACCCAGCCGACATGATTCGGGGCGATCCCCGCCGGGTATCGGCTGGCGAGGGCGTCCTCCACGAGCATCCAGACACACAGAGCACCGGTCGCCAGACGGAGCACGGCAAGCCAGCGCCCCGCGCCGGCACCCGGCCGCGGCCGGGAGGTGGCCATGGGGACCAACCGCGACTCCGTTCGGTGGCCTGGTCGCGCCGGTGCGGCGGACCGATCGGCGCGCCACTGCGCCCCACCGTGGGTCCCGCGCCCGCCGGGTCCGCTCTGGCTTCCCCGTCTGTCCTGCCCGGCCTGCCCGTCCTGCCCGCTCTGCCGGGGCGGCCCACTCTGCCCGGCCCGCACCCCGCGCGGCCGTCCCCCGCGTCCAGGGCGGCTCGGCGCCGGCCGGGTGACGGCTCCGGCCGTACGCACCGACTCGACAGGAAAGTCGCGGGTTCGTTGCCGGGGAATCGTCGGCCGTGCGGTATCCCCACCGGAAGCGGACATGACCCCTCCTTCGGCCCGTGGGCGGTACACGACAGGACAACTCTGGGAAAGTCCGGGTCTGTGGCGCCGGTGCCCAAGGTCACAGGAAACGCGCCGATGGTCCCCCGGCGGGTCCTGCGCCCGGTGGTGTCGCCGCCCAGGTCACGCCGCCGGGGCAACGGAGTTCGCGGGTAGCCTTGGCGATAGAACGCCGAAGGAAATCGAGTATTTCATCATTTCCAGACAATTCTGGCCCGAGACAAGAGTACCGGCGGAGCAATTTTGCGCTCTCGCCGGTTCTCATACTGCAATTTGCTCCGTGGCCGAGTTGAGGCGCCGGTACGTGGATATATCCGAACCGACACGATCGCATACGGAGTTCCGGAGCACACCGAGCCTTTTGTCCGACAGATTGTCCACGGGACGGTCGACCAGGCTGGTCACCGGTTTGTCGGCCGGATTGCCCGATGGATTTCCGGGTGGATTGCCGGGTGGATTCCGCAGAGACAAGGCAGCGCACTCGTGCCGTAGTGACCGACGTCGCGAAATGCGGGTGTGGTCTAGCCTGAGATGTGGCTTCACCGGGAGGAGGCTCGATGGACGCGGAGACGACGCCGGGTCCTGAGCGACCCAGGGAAGTCCAGTCCGCACAGGACCTGTTGCTGCCGGACCTCAGCAGGCTTCGCCTGGAAACCCTGCTGCGTGAGCTTGTCGACCGCGCGGACCAGTTGGTCGAGAACGAACGCCGGGTGCACCGCCTTCTGGACGCGGTCGTCTCGGTGGCGAGCAACCTGTCCTTGCCGGAGGTTCTGGAACGAATCGTGCGTTCGGCCTGTGATCTGGTGAGCGCGCGTTACGGCGCACTCGGGGTGATCGGTCCCGACCGCACCCTGAGCGAGTTCACCTACACCGGCTTCACCGAGGAGATGCGCCGCAACATCGGCCACCTGCCGACCGGCAAGGGAATCCTCGGGCTGCTCATCAACGAGCCGCACCCCATTCGGCTGCACGACCTTTCCCGGCACCCGAACTCCTCCGGTTTCCCGCCCAACCACCCGCCGATGAGGTCATTCCTCGGCGTTCCGGTGATGGTCCGCGGAGAGGCGTTCGGCAACCTTTATCTCACCGAGAAGGTGGGCGGCGGCGACTTCACCGACGAGGACGAGGAAGTCGTCGTCGCGCTGGCCGCGGCCGCCGGTATCGCGATCGAGAACGCCAGCCTGTACGACATGTCCCGGCGGCGTGAGGCCTGGCTCATCGCGTCCACCGAGATCACCGCCCACCTGCTGTCCGGCGCCTCGCTCGGGGAGACTCTCGACCTGATCGTCGAGCGTGCCCGCGCGGTGGCCAGCGCCGAGCTCGCGATGCTCGCCCTGGTCGACGAGGAGGGCGGCGACCTGGTGCTGGAGGCGGTGGCCGGCCCGCAGGCCGACCGGTTGCGCAACGAGCGGGTCTCCACCGTCGGAACCCCGATCGGTGACGTCCTGCTCACCAGCCGGCCCTACGTCTACGACGGCGACGCGGCCTCGCTCGGATGGGACGACGGCGGCGGGCGGGCGGCCCAGCTCAAGGGCGGCTCGATGCTGTTCGTCCCGCTCGCGTCCGGTCCGCACATGCTGGGCGTGCTGATCGTCACCCGGCCCGACGGCCAGGCCGGCTTCGACTCCACCGACATGCACATGGTGACGACCTTCGCCGGGCACGCCGCGCTGGCGCTGGAGTTCGCCCGGGCGCAGGAGGATCGCGGCCGGCTGGCGGTGTTCGAGGACCGCGACCGGATCGCCCGCGACCTGCACGACCACGTGATCCAGCGGCTGTTCGCGGTCGGGCTCGGGCTGCAGGGCATCTCCCGCCAGGTGGTGCGCGTCGACCTCGCCGACCGGGTGAGCGGGTACGTCCGCGACCTCGACACCACGATCCAGGAGATCCGGCGGACGATCTTCTCCCTGCAGGAACGCGCCACCGACCGTCGCAGCCTGCGCGGTCAGGTGCTGGAGATCGCCCAGGACGCGGCCTCCTCGCTGGGGTTCGAGCCGCGGGTGGCGCTGGAGGGCCCGCTGGACTCCGCGGTGCCCGACAGCCTGCGCCCGGAGGTCCTGGCCACCCTGCGCGAGGCGCTGGCCAACGTCGTACGCCACGCCCACGCCAGCCACGCCGACGTGCTGATCCAGGCCGACGTGGGGCACCGGATGTTCCAGCTGCACGTCACCGACAACGGCGTGGGCATCCCCGCCGACCCGCCGCGCCGCAGCGGCCTCACGAACATGGCAGAGCGCGCCCGCCGATGCGGCGGCAACCTCACGGTGGAGCCGGGAGCCCAGGGCGGAACGGTGCTCATCTGGCAGGTGCCGCTCAAGCAGTAGGTCCCCCCTCAGGCAGCGGGTCCCGGCCGGCCGCCGGGTGGCGGGATGATCACCACCGGGCAGTTGGCGCCGCGCGCACACCGCTGGGCCACCTCGCCCAGCAGCAGGCCACGGTGCCTGTCGGCGCCCTCCGCGCCCACCACCAGCAGCTCCGCGTCCTCCGACGCCCTGATCAGGACCTGGTCGGCGGTGCCCTCCTCGACCTGGCCCTCGGCGTCGACGCGGCGGTCCCGCAGCTGGTTCACCTGCTCCCACAGGTCCCCCACGGTGTCACCCACCGACCGGGCCCGGTAGCGCCGGGACTCCACGGTGAGCACCGAACCCACCACCGGCTCGCGGACGTGCAGAAGGACCAGCCGGGCGCCCCTGCGGGCACACTCCTCGGCCGCCCACTCCACGGCGGCCTCCGCGGAGGCCGAACCGTCCACCCCGACCACCACGAACGGGCGCCCGGCGGTGGAGCCGGCGACCACCGGCGCGTCCTCGGGCCGGGCCTCGCGCCGCGCCGCCGGGACTGCCGTGGTCTCGCTCATGGTCGCCTCCCCCGCAGGACGGATCCCCCGCGCCACCACCTTCCCGCGGGATGCGTACGGCCACTCAGAGCCCTAGTGCCCCACCGGGGCACGCCGATGGTCGCCGGAGGGGCGTGGCTCCGGCGAGCGGACCGGTCGCGCTCCGGTAACGAACGGGAGGCGGAACGAGGGGCGAAACAGGTGCCCCCGTAACGGTTCGGCCAAAACTCACTTCGCGATGAGCCGCTCACCGAACGTCGATCCGCTCCGGAGTCACACTGTCCACGTAGGGATGCGGTATCCGACGGTTGTACCCTTCGCCCGGTGCCCTGCGAGATGGACGCCCCGCCGGAAGGGGTGCCTGATTTCTCACTCGGGACAACAGGCCTTACCGTGTTCCAGTTCAATCAGCTCGACATTGTTGTGTCCGCGTTGCGCGCGCATGCCCACATGCGAAGGCGTCCGCCGGCACCGCAATGCCCCCATAGGAGGTGACAAGGCCGTATGTTCGCTTCACGGAACGGCCAACGTCGATACCGGCATTGGGCGGCCGTGAGTGGTTTGTGCGTCCTCGCTCTCGTGGCTGCTGCGTGCAGCCAGGGCACAACGCCTTCTGCTCCGACGACCACTGCTGCCGGAAAGCCCGTCAAGGGCGGCACGCTCAACATGTTGGGCTCCGGCGACGTTGACTACATGGACCCCAACATCAGCTACTACTCCGTCGGCTACCTCGGCCTGCGGATGTGGAGCCGGCAGCTGTTCACCTACCCCGCCGAGAACGGCAAGGTGACCACCTCGGTGCCCGACCTGGCGGAGGCGATTCCCACCGCCGACAACAAGGGCATCAGCGCCGACGGCAAGACCTACACGATCTCGATTCGCCAGGGCGCGCAGTGGAACAGCTCGCCGGCGCGTCAGGTCACCGCGGCCGACGTGGTCCGGGGGGTCAAGCGCACCTGCAACCCCGTCCAGCCCTTCGGTGGACTGCCGAACTACGCCGACCTGATCGTCGGCTTCCAGAAGTTCTGCGACGGTTTCGCCAAGGTCGGCCAGAAGCCCGCGGATCTGGCGAAGTACATCAACGACACCCCGCTTCCGGGTGTCGTCGCCAAGGACGAGCGCACGGTGGTCTTCAAGCTGAACCACCCCGCGAGCTACTTCGTGGACATGCTGACGCTGCCGGCGTTCTCCCCGGCGCCGAAGGAGTTCCTGAAGTACGCCCCGGCCAGCCTCGACCTGGCCAAGAACACGCTCTCGAACGGTCCGTACGCCATCAAGTCGTACTCCCCGACCAAGCAGATCGTGTTCGAGCGCAACCCCGCCTGGAAGGCTTCCAGCGACCCGGTGCGCAAGGCCTACGTCGACAAGATCGTCGTCAACCAGACGGTCAGCCAGGAGTCCACGCAGCAGCAGCTGCAGACGAACAGCCCGAACGCCGACATGGAGTGGGACAACTACCCGCCGCCGTCGACGCTGCCGCAGCTGATCGCCAAGAAGGACCCCAACCTCAACCTCGGTGAGACCGGTTCGTCGAACCCGTACATCGTGTTCAACACGGTGTCGCCGAGCAACAACGGCGCTCTGAAGAAGCCCGAGGTTCGCCAGGCGCTGTCGTACGCCATCAACCGTACGAACATCATCCAGTCGCTCGGTGGCCCGAAGGTCGACCCGCCGCTGACCCACGTGCTGCCGAGCAGCATCGTCGGCAGCAAGGACTTCGACCCGTACCCGCACAACGTGGCCAAGGCGAAGCAGCTGCTGGCCAAGGCGGGCTACAAGAACGGCATGACGCTGAAGTTCGTGTACCGCAACGCCTCCGAGGGCGGCCGCAAGACGTTCGCGACCGTGCAGCAGGACCTCAAGGCGATCGGCGTCACCGTCAAGGGTGTCCCGGTTCCCAACGCGGACTTCTACACGAAGTACATGCAGGCGCCGAGCGTCACCAAGCGCGGTGTCTGGGACGTGTCCCTGGCCGGATGGGGTTCGGACTGGTACGGCAACGCCGCACTGTCCTTCTTCGCCCCGCTGTTCTCCGGCAAGCCGTCGTTCCCGCCCGTGGGCAGCAACTTCGGCTTCTACGAGAACCCCGCGGTCAACAAGCTCATCACGAAGGCCTCGACCGCCAAGGACGAGTCCACCGCGGGGAGCCTGTGGGCGCAGGCCGACCAGCAGGTCATGAAGGACGCGCCGTTCTTCCCGATCACCAACCCGGTGCAGGCCAACTACCACGCATCGCAGACGAAGAACACCGTCTACCTTCCGTCCCTGCAGAACTTCGACCCGACCAACATCTGGTTGGAGCAGGGCAAGCAGGGCGGCTGACCCCCCACGGAGGAGGGCGCCCGGCCGAACCGGCCGGTGCGCCCTCCTTCGCCTGATGGAGATTCCCGTGGTCGACAACATCGACAACTCCGCCAACGCCGCGCCGGACACCCACCGGAACGGCACCTCTCCGCTGCTTTCCGTCCAGGACCTCAAGGTGTCCTTCAAGACCCCGGACGGCGTCGTACAGGCCGTACGCGGCATCTCCTTCGACGTGGAGCGCGGCAAGACCCTCGCCATCGTCGGCGAGTCCGGTTCGGGCAAGAGCGTCTCCACCCAGACCGTCGTGGGCCTGACCCGGGGCGCGAAGGTCAGCGGACAGGCGCTCTTCGAGGGCCGTGACCTGCTCACCATGAGCAAGGAGGACCTGCGCCGGGTTCGAGGCGCGAAGATCGGCATGATCTTCCAGGACTCCCAGTCCAGTCTTCACCCCTACTACCGCGTGGGCTGGCAGATCAGCGAGATGATCCGCGCCCACGACCGGTCGATCTCGAAGTCCGCGGCACGCGAACGCTCGATCGAGCTGTTGCGCCGGGTCGGCATCCCCAGGCCCGACCGCCGCGTCGACGACTTCCCCCACCAGTTCTCCGGCGGTATGCGCCAGCGCGCGATGATCGCGATGGCGATGGCGCTGGATCCCGTGCTGCTGGTCGCCGACGAGCCCACCACCGCCCTCGACGTCACCGTCCAGGCGCAGGTGCTGGAGGTCATGGCCGACCTGCAGGCGGAGTTCGGCACGGCGCTGATCATGATCACCCACGACCTCGGCGTGGTCGCCGACGTCGCCGACGAGGTGGCGGTGATGTACGCCGGGCGCATCATGGAGCGCACCGGCCGGCGGGAGCTGTTCTACCGCCACCACCACCCCTACACCGAGGGCCTGATCGGCTCGCTGCCCGCCGAGAGCGGTGAGCGGCAACGGCTGCGGCCCATCTCCGGCGCCCCGCCGAGCCTGATCAGCCCGCCGTCCGGCTGCCCCTTCCACCCGCGGTGCCCGTACGCCTTCGACCAGTGCCGGTCGGAGACCCCGCCACTGCAGGAGGTGTTCGGCGACCGGGCGCACCACAGCGCGTGCTGGCTGCCGACCGACGAGGCCGGCCGCGGCGAGGCACGGGCCGCCCTTACGTCCAGCACGACGAGCACCAGGTGAGGCGATCGGTGAACGCCAGCGACACATCGAACAGCACGCCGAGGGCCACCGCGACCCCACGCGGAGGTACCGACCACGACGTGCTGCTGGAGGTGAACGACCTCCACAAGTGGTTCCCGGTCCGATCCGACCGGCTGTTCCGGCGCGGCAAGGAACACGTGCAGGCAGTCGACGGCGTCGACCTGCAGGTGCGAGCCGGTGAAACGCTCGGCCTGGTGGGTGAGACCGGCTGCGGCAAGTCGACCCTCGCGCGGTGCATGACCCGGCTGTACGACGTGACGTCGGGCCGGATCACCTTCGACGGAACCGACATCACCTCCCTGTCGCGCCGGGAGCTGCGGCCGATGCGCCGGGAGATCCAGATGATCTTCCAGGACCCGTACGGCTCGCTGAACCCCCGCCGCCGGGTCGGCTCGATCATCGGCGACCCGTTCTCCATCCACGGCGTCGGCGACGGACCCGAGCGCAAGCGCAAGGTCCAGGAGCTGATGGAGCTCGTCGGCCTCAACCCCGAGCACTACAACCGCTTCCCCGCGGAGTTCTCCGGCGGCCAACGCCAGCGCATCGGCGTGGCCCGCGCGCTGGCGATGCGGCCGAAGCTGATCGTGTGCGACGAGCCGGTCTCCGCGCTGGACGTGTCGATCCAGGCGCAGATCATCAACCTGCTGGCCGACCTGCAGCAGGAGTTCAACCTGACCTACGTCTTCATCGCCCACGACCTGTCGGTGGTACGCCACGTCAGTGACCGGATCGCGGTGATGTACCTCGGCAAGGTGATCGAGGTCGCCGACGCGGACAACCTGCACGCGGCGCCGCGCCACCCCTACACCAACGCGTTGCTGTCGGCGGTTCCGCTGGCCGACCCGGACCTCGCCGACCGGCGGGAGCGGATCATCCTGCGCGGCGACGTGCCCTCGCCGCTCAACCCGCCGTCCGGTTGCCGGTTCCACCCGCGCTGCCCGAAGGCCGCCGACACGTGCGCCGGCGAGGTGCCGCCGCTGATCACCCGGCTCGACGACGGTCCGGACCACCTCGCGGCCTGCCACTTCCCGGTGCAGATCGGCGAGAGCCTCGTCGAGGCCCGGCCGACGATCGCCGCGGAACGCACCGAGTTCGCCCCCGAACTGGTGAACGGAGACCAGTCGTGAGCACCACCGAATCCCCGTACGAGCTGCAGGCCGAGCAGCCCAAGGCCTCGATCGAGGGCCGCAGCCCCTGGCGACTGGCCTGGGAGCGCCTGCGCCGCGACCGGGTGGCGCTGATCTGCTTCGTGGTCATCGTGCTGATCGTCGCGATCGCGATCTTCGCACCGCTGGTGGCGGCGATCACCGGTCACGGTGTCAACACGCAGTACCGCACCAACGGCCTGACGCCGGACGGCATGCCCAAGGGGCCGAGTAGCGAGTTCTGGCTCGGCACCGACGACCTCGGCCGCGACATCCTGGTCCGGATCGCCTACGGCGCCCGGATCTCCTTGCTGGTCGGCGTCGTCGCGACCGGCATCACCGTGGCCATCGGCGTGGTGGTGGGGCTCGCGGCCGGCTACTTCGGCGGCGTCGTCGACACCCTCCTCGCCCGGCTGGTCGACGTGGTGCTGTCCTTCCCCTTCATGCTGTTCGCCCTGGCGCTGGTGTCCATCACCGGCCCGAGCCTGAAGGTCGTCATCATCGCGATCAGCGCGTTCAGCTGGGCCTCGGTGGCCCGGATCGTGCGCGGCCAGGTGCTGTCGATACGAGAACGCGAGTTCGTCGAGGCGGCCCGCTCCCTCGGTGCCAGCGACAGCCGGATCATGTTCGTGGACGTGCTCCCGAACATCCTGGCGCCGGTGATCGTCTACACCACGCTGCTCATCCCGACGGTGATCGTGGTGGAGGCCACGCTGTCGTTCCTCGGTATGGGCGTGCCCGAGCCCACGCCGACGTGGGGCGGCATGCTGAACGAGTCGATCGCGTACTACCAGGTCGCGTGGTGGTTCATCATGTTCCCCGGGCTCGCCCTGCTGGCCACCACGCTGGCGTTCAACCTTCTCGGCGACGGCGTGCGCGACGCCTTCGATCCGAGCTCGGACCGACTCCTCGTCACCAACGAGCAGAACGCAAAGGGTGAGTGACGATGGCCCGATTCCTCCTCAAGCGGATCCTGCACGGCGTGCTGGTGCTGTTCCTCATCACCGTCGGCGTGTTCGCGATCTTCTTCGTGGCGCCCAACAACGTCGCCCGCACCCTGGCCGGTAGGCAGGCAACACCGCAGACCGTGAAGCTCATCGAGGAGCGGCTGGGTCTGGACCAGCCGGTCTGGAAGCAGTACCTCGACTTCGTGTGGAACGGGCTGCACGGCAACCTCGGCTACGACTACTACCACCAGGTGCCGGTGACCCAGATCATCGGCGGCGCGCTGCCGGCCACCATCGGCCTGGCCCTCGGTGCGGCGGTGATCTGGATGCTGCTCGGGGTGTTCAACGGCGTCGTCGCGGCGGTCCGGCCGCGCTCGATCGCAGACCGGGGCATGACCGGGTTCGCGTTGTTCTTCTACTCCATGCCGACGTTCCTGCTCGGTCTGCTGTTGCTGTACTTCCTGTACTTCCAGCTGACTCTGAAGGGTTACCCGGTCTTCCCGGCGGGCGGCTACGTACCGATCACGGAGAACCCACTGGAATGGGCGCGCCACCTGGTGCTCCCCTGGCTCACCCTGGCACTGGTCCTCGCCGCGACCTACACCCGGCTGACCCGTGGGTCGATGCTGGACGTGCTCGGTGAGGACTACATCCGTACCGCGCGGTCCAAGGGAATCTCCGAACGCCGGGTCGTCTACCGGCACGGCCTGCGCAGCGCGCTCACCCCGGTGGTGACGCAGTTCGGCATCGACCTCGGCCAGCTGGTCGGCGGTGTGGTGGTCACCGAGACGGTGTTCAGCATCGACGGCCTGGGCAAGACGGCGATCGACGCGATCAACCAGCAGGACCTGCCGGTGATCATCGGCATCGTCATCTTCGCCTCGGTGGCGGTCATCGTCGCCAACCTGCTGGTCGACATCGCCTACGCCGTCCTCGACCCGCGGGTACGCCTGAACTGACGAGTGCCGCGAACGCGCCGGGCGAACCCGCCCGGCGCGTTCGCGCTTCGCCTCATCGGTTGAACAACACCATCGCGTTCGAGTATCTCGGCCCGTCGATGGTCACCGGGTTGCCCGAGACGTAATTCACCACGGCCGAGACCCGCAGTGAGCCCCCGCAGCTCGCGGTCTGGTTCACCGGCACGCCGGTGACGGTGACGTTCGCCTTCAGGTGGTGCAGGTCGTTGGTGATCACCTTGCGGTCGGTGGTGCTCCTGGTGGCGGCGCACGGCTGCCCACTCGAGTCCAGCGCCGTCGCCTGCGCGGTGACGTCGACGGTCGACGGGCCGCCCGGGTAGGCGCCGTACTCACGCGACAGCTGGACGTCGGTCAGCACGCTCGCCGACGTCGCCCTGTCGGTGTCAACCTCGCGTTGCAGGACAGTGACGGAGTTCCGGGCGACGGCACACTGCGGCACCTCGGGATCGGGTACGGCACCGACGCAGCTGTCGCTGTCCATGAACCACTGGGTGGAGGTGCGCCCGACCGGCGTCGCGGACAGGATCGTCGTCCGCTGGTCGATGTCCAGCCGGGCGATGTCCGGCTGGACGATCGTGGTGGCCACCCCGTACATCGTGCAGGTGTAGCTGGTGGAGTTCGGCGCCTTCCACAGCCACCGCAGCCGTTCGGTGTTGACGCCGTACGCCTGTCCCAGGTGGTTCTGCACCGTCCACACCGAGCCGCCGCCGCCACCCTTCCCGAGACAGATCATCCGGGTGCCCATCATCGGCGTGCGGACGATGTTGCTCCGGCCGCCCATCTGCGCCACGAGGTACTGCGCGTCGCCCGCCTGCATCGCCAGCGGGGGAAGCCGGAGCACGGCAACCGTCGCCGTGGAGTTGGGCAGGGTGGTGGCCAGCAGGTCCTGGGTGAACACCGCGCCGCCGGCGGAGGGTTCACCCGGCACGGTCGGGACGTTCCGATGCGCGTGGATCAGCAACCCGATCCCCGCCAGCACGAGGAGCGCCAGGAGCAGGACGAGGGCCGCGGTGCGCCGGTTGATCGCTGCGGGCATCGCGGCCTCCCCTCCTCCTCGCCCCACCGGAACCCCACCAGAACCGCCGCACCGAATTCGCCCCGCCGACTTCGGTGCGACACCCAGCAAAGCCCGCTGACGTACGACGCGGCAGGTGCCGGGAGTCCCGGCACCGGCACCGGACTCCGGCGCGGATCCCTTCCGGGCAAGGAGGATCGGCGGACCCGCGCGGGGCGGAAGTCCTCGATCGCGCTGCGGACGGTTTGTTGCTCGCGGGAGCTACCTGCGTGCCGCACAAGGTGTTCGGGACCAGGTTTCGCACAGCCAGGGTCTCGCACCCAGGTTTCGCAACCAGGTTCCGGCAGCTGGTTTCGCGGCCAGGATCCCTGGTGGTCAGGCCTTTCGTGGTCGGCAGCGCACGCTCGCGGCGCGCCCGGACTTCGCGGTCGGCTCCCTCGGCAGGTGTGAGCGGGGATACCGTCGGAAAGGAGCCCGGAAAGACCTGTGGGCAGGTGGGCATGGACGCGTGGGTCGTGTGGCTGGTCGTGGCGCTGGTTTTCGGCATCGCCGAACTCCTCCGGCTCACGCTCCATCTCGCCCTGTTGTCGGGGGCGGCCCTGATGACGGCGCTGGTGGCGGCCACCGGCCTGGGTGTGTCGTTCCAGCTCGCGACGTTCGCGCTCGCCGCCCTGGCGCTGATGGTGTTCGTCCGTCCGCTCGCCCAGCACGCGCTGCGCCGGGGCCCGGTGATGCGGTCGGGCACGGCGGCCCTGGTGGGCCGGGAGGCGCTGGTCCTCCGCGAGGTGACCAGGCACACCGGACGGGTTCGGATCGGCGGGGAGGAGTGGAGTGCACGGGCGTACGACTCGACGCTGGTGATTCCCTCCGGCGCCACCGTGGACGTGATCGCGATCGAGGGCGCGACAGCGCTGGTCTACCCGCGAGAGGATCCCTGGTCGACCTGATTCCGGAGTCCCCGCCGGCGATCAGGTGGGCGCGGCTACTGGCCCGGGCAGGTTCCCGCGATCGTGGTCTTCAGCGACTCCGCCGCGGTGGCGACGCTCATCGCCGCGGTGGTGATACCGTCCACCGCCGGTGAGGACGTCGCGTTCCCCTTGCCGACCTGCTTGATCGCGGTGCTCAGCCCGCCCAGGGCGGCCGACAGCGCGTCCAACTGGGGCCGCCAGGCCGCGGACGCGGCCGACCGCAGGCCCTTCAGGTCGGAGCGGACGGCGTTCAGTTTGCGTTCCACGCCGTTGGTTCCCTCCGCGCGCACGTCGACGTTCTTCAACGCGGTCAGCGAGGACTGCAACTGCTTCGCCTCCCTGCACACCGCGGCGTTCGCGGTGCCCGACGGCGACGCCGAGGACGCGGACTCGGTGGCCGGGCTCGCCGTGGACGACGAGCCGCCCGAGCCGCCGCAGCCGGCGAGGACGATCGCGCACAGCAGAATCAGACCGGCCGGCGCCGCGAGGCGCGCCGCCCGTCGCGGCCCGGCCACGGCCGCGCGGGTCGAGGATCTCCGCATGTCGGGCTCCTTTCCGCGGGGTCCCCGGCACTCGCACCATCGGCGTGACCACCCGGAGACACACTCCAGACCGCTGATACCCAGGCTGCGGCGTGCCGACCCCTCACGCAGCCGCGGTCACCACCCCAGCCATGTCCAAGCCACCACCCCGGCCGCCACGGCGAACCGGAATCTGCGCGAGGATCTGGGCATGAGCCGACAGCCCGGGCATCCCGACCCCATCGACCTGCTCGACGTCGCCGCCCTGCTCACCGAAGAGGAGCGGGCGATCCAGGCGACCGTACGCCGCCTCCTGGCCGAGCACGCCGAGCCCCACGTCGGCGAGTGGTTCGAGCGCGCGGAGTTCCCGCGGGCGCTGGTGCCGCGGTTCGCCGAGCTGGGCCTGCTCGGCATGCATCTGGACGGCTACGGCTGCGCCGGCACCAACGCGGTGAGCTACGGCCTGGCCTGCCTGGAGCTGGAGGCGGTCGACAGCGCCCTGCGCAGCTTCGTGTCCGTGCAGGGCTCGCTGGCGATGTACGCGTTGTGGCGGTTCGGATCGCAGCGCCAGAAGGAGGAGTGGCTGCCGGCGATGGCCGCCGGAAGGGCCATCGGGTGTTTCGGCCTGACCGAACCCGACCACGGAAGCGACCCCGCCGCCATGGCCACCATCGCCCGCCGCACCGACGCCGGCTGGCTGCTGAACGGCACGAAGATGTGGATCACCAACGGCGGCATCGCCGATGTGGCGATCGTGTGGGCACGTACGGAATCCGGCGTGCGAGGCTTCTGCGTACCCCGCGACACCCCCGGCTTCAGCACCCGCGACATGCACCACAAGCTGTCGCTGCGGGCGTCGGTGACCTCGGAGCTCATCCTGTCCGACTGCGAGCTGCCCGAGGACGCGATCCTCCCGGAGGCGGCCGGCCTGCGCGCTCCCCTGGCCTGCCTGAACGAGGCGAGGTTCGGAATCGTGTGGGGTGCCCTCGGCGCAGCGCGGTCGTGCCTCGCGACCGCGGTCGACTACGCCCGCGAACGCACGCAGTTCGGCCGGCCGGTGGCGGGGTTCCAGCTCACCCAGGAGAAGCTCGTCGAGATGGCGCTGGAGCTCAACAAGGGGATGCTGCTCGCGCTCCACCTCGGCCGCCGCAAGGACGCCGGGGAGCTACGACCGGACCAGGTGAGCTTCGGCAAGCTCAACAACGTCCGCGCCGCGCTGCAGATTGCCAGGACCGCCCGGACCATCCTGGGCGCGAACGGCATCTCGCTGGAGTATCCCGTGCTGCGGCACGCCAACAACCTGGAGTCGGTCCTCACCTACGAGGGAACCAGCGAGATCCACACGCTGGTCCTCGGCGAGGCGATCACCGGGTTGCCGGCGTTCCGCTGACGCGCTGACGGGGTTGGGCCGGCCCCGCGTCCGGTCACCAGCGGTCGTGCACCTGCGGGCGGATCAGCTCGTCGTACACCGCGCGGATCTCGTCGTGCGCCCCGGCGGTGAGCCGGGGCAGCTCGGCGGCGCCGGCGTTGGACCACACCTGCACGGGATTGCGGGCGCCCGGGATGACGGCGCTCACCGCCCGCTGGTCGAGGATCCAGCGCAACGCGACCTGGGCCAGTGACGCCTTGGCCGGCACCAGCGGCTCCAGCCGGCCGGCCGCCTCCACCCCGGTGGCGAAGTCGACGCCGGCGAACGTCTCACCGACGTCGAACGCCGAGCCGTCGCGGTTGTACGTACGGTGGTCGTCGTCGCCGAACCGGGTGGACGCGTCGTACTTGCCCGACAGCAGCCCGCTGGCCAGCGGCACCCGCGCGATGATCCCCACCCCCGCACGGGCGGCGGCCGGGAGCACCTCCTCCAGCGGCTTGCGCCGGAAGGCGTTCAGGATGATCTGCACGGTCGCCACGCCCGGCCGCTCGATCGCGGTCAGCGCCTCCGCGCAGGTCTCCACGCTCACGCCGTACGCCTCGATGCGTTCCTCGGCCACCAGGGTGTCCAGCGCGTCGTAGACGGCGTCGTTTCCGTAGACCGGCGTCGGCGGGCAGTGCAACTGCACCAGGTCGAGCCGGTCGACGCCGAGGTTCTCCCGCGAGCGGTCGGTCCAGGCACGGAAGTTGTCGAGGGTGTAGTGGCTCGGGTCCAGCGGTGCGCGCCGGCCCATCTTGGTGGCGACCGTGATGTCCGCCTCGGGCCGCTGGCGGAGCAGGCGTCCGATCACCCGCTCGCTGCGGCCGTCGCCGTACACGTCGGCGGTGTCGATGAACGTCACTCCGGCGTCGACGGCGGCGTTGAGCACAGCCAGCGCCTCGGCCTCGGTGACCTCTCCCCAGTCGCCTCCCAGCTGCCAGGCCCCCAGCCCGACAACCCCCACCTTGCGACCCGTTCGTCCGAGATTACGAAGTTCCACGGGCGAGAGCCTACGGCCCGGCGAACGTACTCGCAGGTAGCGGAGGGAACCCCCGGCGCCCACCGATCGTTGCGGCGCCCGCGCGGACAGCCTTCCCGGCACACCGCGGGCAGGACCTTCGGCACTACGCCCGATGGTGGCCGCGCACCAAGAATCGGGTCGCGAGGGGGGATGGACATGACCGAGACGCAGGGGAACCCGACCGGATCCGGCACCCGCCAGGAGACCGGCCGCACACAGCCGGCCGGCAAGCGTGCCCCGCGCAGGACGGCTCCCGGTAAGCGGACCACGAGCCCCGCCATCCCGGGTCAGCGGGCACCGCACCCGGAGGAACACCGCACGTCGCGCACCGGCACCGGCACCGGCACCAGGAAGGCGGCCGGCACGCAGCGGAAGGCCACTGCCAAGAAGGCCGCCGCCAAGGGAGCCGCGAAGAAGACCACCACCCGGAAGACGGCGGCCCGGAAGACGGCCACCGGAGGCACCGCGACCAGGCGGACCACCCGGAAGACCGCCGCGACCCGCACCCGGGGCGCCGGCCTGCCGGGTCTGTCCGGGCTACCCGGGCTGTCGGGCCTGAGCAGGCTGCCCGAGGTCGCCGGCCGCGCGCACCTCCCCGAGGTGCACGCCCCGAAGAACCTGCCCACCCCGTCGCTGCCGTCCATGCCCTCGTTGCCGTCGTTGCCGTCGCTGCCCGAGGTCACGATCGACGAGAAGACCGGCCGGATGCTGTGGTACGGCGGGCTGGCGGCGGCCGCCGCGTTCGGCGTGGTCGACTGGCCGGTGGCCGGCCTGGTCGCGGTCGGTTCGTTCGTCCTCAACCGGCGGCTGCGGGCCGCCCGCGAGGAGCAGGCACGTGGGCGGCGTGCGGGCACCCGGGCGCGCTCACGCACCCGCCCGCAGAGCAGCGGGTCCCGCAGGCCACACAGCCGGTCCCAGGCCGGGACCGGAAGCCGCCGGGGAAGCCGGACGGCGCACGGGGCCTGACCACACACCCGCGGCGCCCGGGGCCTGACCACACCCGCGGCGCCCTGGGGTGGACATGCGACCCGAGGCTGGTTCGCTCGGCAGCCCGCGTGGGTTCGAAGCCGCTTTCGCCCGCGTTCGGCCAGTGTCGGTGCTGTTTGGTAGATGTTTGATCGACGCTGTCCCCAATGTGACATGGACCTCAGTAGCTTTTCATCGAGGGACTGGCACGCCAGGATCGGAGTTCGAACATGACCACGAATCCGGCGCGACCCGCAGTCGGACGACCGCAGGAGAAACCCATGACGGACACTGCCGAGGTCGTCTCGTGTGATTCGGTGCACGGCCACATCGGGCGGATCTGCTTCAAGACCGGGCCCCCCACCACGGTCGGCACCGAAATCGAATGGCTCGTCGTCTCCCCAGATCATCCGCGTGAGCTCGTCCCTCTCGACCTGCTCCGCACCACGCTCGACCAGGCCGGGCCTCCGCCCGGCGGCAGCACCGTCACCTTCGAACCCGGCGGCCAGGTGGAGCTGAGTTCAGCTCCCGCCCCCGGAGTCACCGCCTGCTGGTCCTCTCTGCAGGCCGACATCGACCACCTGCGCGCGGCCCTGGCCACACTCGACCTGCGGCTGCTGTGGACCGCCATCGACCCCTTCCGCGAACCCCGCCGGCAACTGTCCCATCCGCGCTACGACGCGATGGAGGCCTACTTCGACCGGCGCGGCCCCGAAGGCCGGCTGATGATGTGCTCGACCGCATCCGTCCAGGTCAACCTGGACGCCGGGACCGACGCCGCCGACATCGCGCGGCGGTGGCGGATCCTGCACGCGATCGGCCCGGCGCTGGTCGCCGCGTTCGCCAACTCTCCTCGCTTCGCCGGCCGGCAGACCGGCTGGAAGTCCGCCCGCCAGGCGGTGTGGCAGCGACTGGATCCCCGGCGTACCCGCTCGCCACACGGACCCGACCCGGTGGCCGCCTGGGCCGACTACGCCCTGGACGCACCGCTGATGATGCGGCGGGACGGCGACGGGTGGCGCAGCGACCCGGGGCTGACGTTCCGGCAGTGGCTGCACCCGGACGACGGGCACGCCCGGCACGACGGGCACGCCGGGAGCAACGGGCACGTCGGGAACGGCCGGGTGGACGGCATCGCCAACGGCCACGTCGCCCACGGGACCGACGGTTCGCCCACCACGCAGGACCTCGACTACCACCTGACGACGTTGTTCCCGCCGGTCCGCCCACGCGGGTGGTTCGAGATCCGCTACCTCGACGTGGTGCCGGCGGCCTACTGGCCGGTCCCGATGGCGGTGCTGACCGCCCTGGTGGACGATCCGCGGGCCGGCGAGCGCGCCCTGGCCGCCACCGAGCCGGTCGTCGAGGCCTGGTGGAACGCCGCCCGCGACGGGCTGGACCACCGCGGGCTGGCCCACGCCGCGCGGTGCTGCTTCGAGGTGGCGCTGGAGGTGCTGCACCGGCAGGGTGCCGAGCGCGCCGTGGTCAACCTCGTCGACGACTACCGGCTCCGCTACGTCGACCGGGGCCGATGTCCGGCCGACGACGGCACCGACCCGCTCACGTCCGATTCCGACCGGGAGGAGTCCCGATGAGCCAGTACGCAGACCTCCGCCCGTCCGCCCGCACGGCCGCCCTGCTCGCCGACGACGACCACGTGGACCCCGGCGAGTTCAAGTCGCTGGTGGCCGCGGAGCTGGAACGCGCCCGCGGGCGCAGCTTCGGGCTCACCACCGACGTCCTGGACGAGGCCGACCTGGTGGCCCAGCACTCCCGGCTGATGTCCCCGCTGGTCTGGGACCTCGCGCACGTGGGCAACTACGAGGAGCTGTGGCTGCTGCGGGCCGCCGCCGGGATCGATCCCATGCGTCCGGAGATCGACAGCCTGTACGACGCGTTCGAGCATCCCCGGTCGGAGCGGCCCACGCTGCCGCTGCTCAGCCCGGCCGAGGCCCGCGGCTACATCGACCTGGTTCGCCGCAAGGTGCTCGACTCACTGGAGTCGGTCCGGCTCTCCCCCGACAAACCGTTGCTGGACGCCGGTTTCGTCTACCGCATGGTGATCCAGCACGAGCACCAGCACGACGAGACGATGCTGGCCACCCACCAGTTGCGCCGCGGTGAACCGGTCTTCCCGCCCACCGACCAGGCGCCGGCGCCGCACGATCGCCAGGTGCTCGCACCGGAGGTGCTGGTGGAGGCGGGCGAGTTCGTCATGGGCACCTCCACCGACCGCTGGGCGCTGGACAACGAACGCCCGGCGCACACGGTGTCGCTGCCCGCGTTCTGGATCGACACCACCCCGGTGTGCAACGCCGCCTATCGCGCGTTCGTGGACGCCGGCGGCTACGACGACGAGAGGCTGTGGGACCCGGCCGGCTGGCAGTGGCGGTGCGCGTCGGGCAAGCGGGCACCGGCCTACTGGGTCCGCGACGGCGAGACCTGGCTGCGCCGGCGCTTCGGCCGGCTGGAGCCGCTCGTCGGCGACGAGGCGGTGCAGCACGTGTGCTGGTACGAAGCCGACGCCTACGCCCGCTGGGCCGGGCGCCGGCTGCCCACCGAGGCGGAGTGGGAGAAGGCCGCCTCGTGGGACCCGGTGCACGGTGTCAAGCGGCGCTTTCCCTGGGGTGACGAGCCGGGCGGGCCGGGGCACGCCAACCTCGGCCAGACCCGCTTCCACCCCACACCGGTGGGATCGTTCCCTGCCGGGGCGTCGCCGGTCGGCGCGCGGCAGATGCTCGGCGACGTCTGGGAGTGGACCTCGACCGCCTTCACCGGGCACCCGGGGTTCTGCGTCTTCCCCTACCGCGAGTACTCCGAGGTGTTCTTCGGCAACGACTACAAGGTCCTGCGCGGCGGTTCGTGGGCCAGCGACCCGGTGACCGTGCGAACAACCTTTCGCAACTGGGACTACCCCATCCGGCGGCAGATCTTCGCCGGGTTCCGCTGTGCCCGAGACGCCTAGGAGGGAGGTCCCATGTGTCGTCATCTCGCCTATCTCGGGCAGCCACGTACGCTGCAGGAGCTGGTCCTCGACCCGCCGTACTCCCTCGGAGTGCAGGCGTACGCGCCACGCCGGCAGCAACACGGCACCATCAACGTCGACGGCTTCGGGGTCGGCTGGTACACCCCCCGCCGGTCCGAGCCCGTCCGCTACCGGCGGGCCCAGCCGATGTGGGCCGACCAGTCCTTCGCCAGCCTCGCGCCCACCGTCGACGCCGGCTGCGTGGTGGCCGCGGTGCGCTCGGCCACGCCCGGCTACCCCTCGGAGGAGTCCGGAGCGGCGCCGTTCACCCACGGGCGCTGGCTGTTCAGCCACAACGGCGCGCTGGGCGACCTACCGCTGGCCCGCAAGGCGCTGCGGGACGAGGTGTCGTGGGTGCCGGACGCGCTCGCCCCGGTCGACTCCGCGCTGCTGTTCGGACTCGCCGTGGCCCGCTGGGAGAGCGGGTGCGGTCTCGGCGACGGGCTGGCCCGGGTCACCCGCGAGGTCGCCGAGCTGGGCGGTGGCCGGCTCAACCTGCTGGCCGGCGACGGCGAACGCGTCGCGGGCACGACGTACGGCGACACGTTGTTCGTGCACGAGACCGCGGACGGTGTGCTGCTGGCCTCCGAACCCTGCGACGACGACCCGGCCTGGGCACCGGTCCCGCCCCGGTCCCTGGTGGAGGTCGACCGGCATGGTGTGGTGGTCACCTCGCTGTAGTGCCGGTGGTACGAAACCCCAACCAGGCAAAGGCCGCGCAACCGGCGAAACCCTGCCCTGACGGAGTGCGTCCTGCCGGCAGGACCGGCTCAGGAACGTTCGCGCCGAGATGTACGCACCGAGACGTACGCACCGAGATACGCACCGAAAGTTCGCCTTGACGAAGGCCCGACGATGGAGGCCCGCGTGACCGTTTCCCGTGAAGCACCGGAGATCACCCGCCACCTCACCGCCGCCGACCTCGAGGCGAGCCTCGCCCACGACGTCGCCGAAGGCCTGAGCCGGACGCCGAAAACCCTTCCACCGAAGTACTTTTACGACGCGCGGGGAAGTGAGCTGTTCGAGCAGATCACCACGCTGGAGGAGTATTACCCGACTCGTACCGAAGAGTCGATCCTCGCTGCCCAGGCAACCGAGATCACCAAGCTCGCCGACGCCGACACCCTGGTGGAGCTGGGATCGGGCTCCTCGACCAAGACCAGGCTGCTCCTGGACGGGATGCGCTCGACCGGCCGGCTGGCCCGCTACGTGCCCGTGGACGTCAGTGAGAGCGCCCTGCTCGGTGCGATCGAGTCCCTGCGGGCCGACTACCCCGGGATGGCCATGCACGGCGTCATCGCCGACTTCGAACGCCACCTGGGACTGCTCCCGCAGGAGGGCACCCGCCTGGTGGCCTTCCTGGGCGGCACGATCGGCAACCTCGCACCGGCACAGCGGGCCCGCTTCCTCGGCGCGGTGCGGTCCGGGCTGGGGCCGGCCGACCGCCTGCTACTCGGCACCGGCCTGGTGACCGACCTGACGCGGCTGGTGCGGGCCTACGACGACGCGTCCGGTGTGACGGCGGAGTTCAACCGCAACGTGCTGCGGGTCGTCAACGACTCCTTGCACGCCGACTTCGAGCCGGAGGCGTTCGACCACATAGCGGTGTGGAACGCCGAGGAGGAATGGATCGAGATGCGCCTTCGGTCACGGAAGGCGCAGACGGTCCGGGTCGCCGACCTCGACCTGACGGTGGAGTTCGCCGAGGGTGAGGAGATGCGCACCGAGATCTCCGCGAAGTTCCGCCGCGAGGTCGTGGAGCGCGAGCTCACCGAGGCCGGGTTCACGCTCGAGGCGTGGTGGACCGACCCGCAGGACGACTTCGCGCTCTCCCTGGCCGCGCCCAACTGACCGCGCCGGGGTCGGCCAAACGCTCGGACCTCAGGCCGGCTCAGGCGGGCAGCACAGGGAGCAGCTCAGGCCGGCTCAGAAGCCGGGCTCAGGCGGCGCGGTCGTCGTCGCCGAGCCACGGCGAGAAGCCGTCGTCGTGCCGCTCCCAGTGGTCGAGCCCCCGGGCGAGCTCGGAGTCGGTCATCAGCACGGCGTCGAAGGCCGCCCGCACCTGCTCCTGGACGTCCTCGATCCCGGTGACCAGGATCCGGGTCTGCCGGTCACCGGCCTCCCACCGGCCGACCGTGCCGATGCTGAGTTGCCCGCCGGCGTTGTCCCAGCCGCACACCGCGTGCGGGCGGGTCGGCAGCCAGAACCACCCGCGGCTGCGCTGCCGCCCGCCGGCGAGCTCGCCGATCCGGTCGTGCAGCCGCGCGGGGTGGACCGGCCGCCACGAGGTGAGCTCCAGCGTCCACACGCCGTGGTTGTCGGCGGCGCCGGAGGGTGCGGCCCGGCGGTAGTCGCCCCGCTGGGGGCCGCAGCCGCGCGCGGGGCGGTCGAGGGTGCGGGCCAGGTCGAGGTTGTGCAGGTCGGCGCACACCGCGCTGGGCGCGGTGAGATGGCGGAGCACGGCGAGCTCGCGGGCGTCGGGCACCCGGTCGGCGCGGGTGGCCACCACGTCGGCGCACTCGATCTGGTGCGCGAGCGCCTCGCCCACCGCACGCCGGTCGTCGTCGGTCAGGGCGATGCCACGCTCGGCCAGAAGGTCGTCACCGAACAGGTCGTCGACCAGCCGGCTGAGGTCGACGACGGTCAGGACCCCGGCGAACGTCACGAGATCGGCAACCTGGCTTCCGCCGACAACGGACCCGCGCAGGGCATCGCGCACCAAACCGGGCTCGGCGGTCACCGGCAGGGACACCACGATGCGGTCCCAGCGTCCGCTGCGCGCGAGCCGCACCACGGTGGGTACGACATCCTCGCGCAGGGCGCAGCTGAGGCAGGCGTGGTCGAGCGGGACGCCGGTGTCCTCCAGCACTCCCCCGACGTCGTAGACGAGCCGGTGGAGCAGGTCGTCGTGTCCGGTACGGGCCAGGTCGTGCTGCACGACGACGCCGCGGGGGAAGTCCCACAGCACCGCCGAGGCGGCGGTCTGCCGGAGCACGCCGTCCATCGAGGCGACGACGTTGACCGGCAGTCGTTCGGTCATGAGCACCTCCAGCCCGGGCTTGCGTCGTGGGCCGCCTCGAAAAGTGTCGGACGGCAATGGGTTCAGTTTCCAGCGACGTCCACTGCCACGCAAGGCGCGACGGCACACCGACCGCGGCAATAGCCTGGACGCGAGGCGGGGGGCCATGATCGCGACAGGCGTGGCGTTGTGGGCGGGCTTGCGTGCGTGGGCAGGCGTGCCGGCGCAGGCGGGCGTGCCGGCGTGGGCAGACGTGCAGGCGCAGGCGGGCGTGCCGGTCCGGCCGGGCGGACCGGCAGCGGTGAGCGTGCACACGCCCACCGCGGACGTCGACCTCAGGCTGACGCTCGGCGGGCGCGAGACGGTGCTCTGGATGCTGGTCTCGTTCCTCGTCACGTTCATGGTGACCCGCACGGTGACGCGGCTGATCCGCTCCGGGCGCGGGCCGTTCCGGGACACCCAGCTCGGCGGGGTCCACGTTCACCACGCGGTCTACGGGATCTTCTTGATGATCGGCGCTGCCACCGCGGAGTTCGCCTACCGGCCGGAGCCGCCGGCCCAGCAGGTGGTGGCGGTGATCTTCGCCGCCGGCGCCGCGCTCACGCTGGACGAGTTCGCGCTGTGGCTCTACCTGGAGGACGTGTACTGGACCCGGGAGGGCCGCCGCTCGGTGGACGCCGTGCTGGTGGCCGCCACGATCGGGATCCTGCTGTTGCTCGGCGCGAGCCCGCTGGACACCACCGGAGCCACCGGGACAGCAGCCGCGGCCGTGGCGATCGCGACCAACCTGGCCTTTTCCCTCGTCGCCATCGCGAAGGGGAAGCTGAGCACCGGCCTGATCGGGGTGTTCGTACCGTTGGTGGCCATGATCGCAGCGTTCCGGCTGGCCAAGCCCAACTCACCCTGGGCACACCGCCTGGACGCGGAGGACTCGCGGCGGCGCGCCCGGTCCCGGGCGAGATATCCCGCCGACCGGCGCACCTGGTGGGACAACGTGAAGGACGTGATCGGCGGCCCGCCGTCTCCGCCGCCACCACCTCCGAATCCGAATCCGCCGACACCGCCGCCCTCGGCAAGCGAGGGTTGACAGGCCCACCGAGCCGCTCAACCGCATCGCCACTCAGCCGCACTGCCACTCAGCCGCACTGCAACTCAGCCGCACTGCAACTCAGCCGCACTGCAACTCAGCCGCACTGCAACTCAGCCGCACTGCAACTCAGCCGCTCAGCCGCTCAGCCGCTCAGCCGGGCCAGCGCCTCCTCGTACTCCGTGCGGATCTGGTCGCCGCCGCGCTCGCGCCAGCCCTTCCGCCACTCCGCCAGGGCGCGGATCGGCTCCCGGCCGGTGACGATCCCGGTCTGCCGGTCGGAGTTGTACTGCGACAGCGCGGCGCCGCGGCTGATCGCGAGGTTGGACACCAGGCCGAGCGTCGGGTTGGGCACCGACAGCTGGACCGCCTTCTTCAGCATGTCCTGGGCGAGGACCGCGTCCTCGGGAGCGCCCGGGTAGTAGAACGCGTTCTCCATCGTCTGGCACATGTAGCTGAGCGTGCTCCAGTTGGCCACCCGGTCGTCGTCGACACTCACCGGGTTGCCCTGTCCGTCGTAGCGGAACTGCCGGCCCTCGATGCCGTACGTCATGAAGACGTACTCCTCGCTGCCGAACGGCGCGGCGTAGTAGTCCAGGACCCGCAACAACTCCTTGGCGCGTTCGGTGTTCTCCCCCACCTTCGACGGGATCGCCATGAAACCGAAGTACCCCGGTCCCTGGAAGATCCGCGGTTTGCCGCCGTCGTGGCCCGGCGGGAGCAGGGGGTAGGCGTCGGCGTGCGGCTGGGTCTTGCGCAGGCCGCCGCGGGTGCCGGTGCGGCCGAACATCGGGATGTACCCCTGCGCGAAATAACCTGTCCGCCCGGACATGAACAGGTCCTGCACCTTCTGGAACTGCATGGTCGCCGCGTCGGGGTGGTAGACGCCGGCCTTCCACATCCTCGACAGGAAACGCAGCGCCTCCTCGAACTCGTCGGTCTCGATGGCGTTGACCAGCCGGCCGTTCGAATCCTTGCGCCACACGTTCGGCACCCCGAACATCTGCTGGACGAGGGTGGTGTCGACGTTGCCGAAACCCCACGTCTGCACGCGGGAGTTGCCGTCCGGGTCGCCCTTGGCGTACGCGGTGAACAGCTCGAGCACCTCGTCGGCGTTGGCCGGCGGGTCGGGGTAGCCGAGCTTGCGCGCCCAGTCCCTGCGGTACAAGCCGATCTGACCGTTGACGATCGGGATCACTCGCGGCACGCCGTAGATGCCGCCCTCGATGGAGGAGTTGCGCCACATGTACGACGGAAGCCGGGCGAGGTTGGGGAACTCCTTCACCGCGTCGCCGCCGATGTAGGGCGTGAGGTCGGTGAACGCACCTTGCCGGATCACCCGCAGCGCGGCGGGTGCCAGGCCTAGGTGGACGTAGGTCAGGTCGGGCAGCTGACCGCTGGCGATCGTGGTCTGCAGCTTGTCGCCGAGACTGGCGTCCGGCACCAGCGTCGGCCGGATCTCCACGCCGAGCCGGCGGTTCAGCTCCTGCCACCACGGGTTGTGCTCGAGCGGGGTGGGCGGCGGGCCGTAGAGGATCTGGAACGTCGTGACCGGGCCGCCGCTTCCGGGTGTGGTGTGCACCGAGCGGTACGGCGGGGAGACGAACCGGCGGTACGCCGTGGGCACGCCGTCGACCCCGCTCGGGATCGCGCCCCGCACCGTGGGCTGCGGTGCCTCCAGCGGCAACCGCAGCGGGTGGCTGTGCCGGAAGCCGCCGGCCGCCTCGCCCGAACACCCAGCCAGGGCGCCCGCGGCACCCAGTCCCGCCGCGGCCAGGAACCGCCGCCGGCTCAGCCCCTCCCTCAGCTCCTGCATCCGCGGCCCCTCAGCCCTTGACGGCGCCGGTCAGCACGCCCTTGGTGAAGTACTTCTGCACGAACGGGTAGACCACCAGGATCGGCGCCGTGGCCAGCACCACGATCGCCATCTGCACGGTCTGCGCGGGCGGCGGCTGGGCGTTCGCTTCCTGCCGTACGGCATCGGCCAGCGGCGAGCCCTCCAGGACGAACTGCCGGAGCACCAGTTGGACCGGCCACTTGGCGGTGTCGTTGAGGTACAGCAGGGCGTTGAAGAACTCGTTCCAGTACGCAACCGCGTAGAACAACGCGATCACCGCGATCACGGCCTTGGACAGCGGCAGCACGATCCGCACCAGGATCTGGAGCTCGTTGGCGCCGTCCATCCGCGCGGAGTCGTACAGCTCCATGGGGATCTCCATGAAGAAGTTGCGGATCACCACCAGGTTGAACGCGTTGATGACGCCGGGCAGGATCAGCGACGCGTAGGTGTCCAGCAGGCCGAGCTGCTTCACCAGCAGGAAGTTCGGGATGATGCCCGCTCCGAACAGCAACGTGCCGAGGACCAGGATGAGAATGAACCTGCTGCCCGGCACCTCCCGGGTCCGGCTCAGGCCGTACGCCATCAGCACCGTCATCGCCATGCTCAGCGTCGTTCCCACGAAGGTGACGCCGAGACTCACCACCAACGACCGGCCGACCACGCTGCTGCCACCGAGCACCGCCTTGTACGCGGCCAGCGTGGGGTTGGCGGGGAAGAGGATCAGCCCGCCTTCCCGCACGTCCTGTGGCGAGGAGAAGCTCACCGCGATCACGTAGACGAACGGCGCCAGCATCACGACGGTCAGCAGAACCAGCACGACCGTCTTCGCCGTCTGTGCCACCGCCGACGGTTTCTCCATCCAGGGTGGGCGCATCGTCGTCGACGCCATCTAGAACACCCCTCCCGTGCCGGCCCGCTTGGCCAACCGGTTCGCCCCGATCACCAGCACGGTGCCGATGAGCCCCTTGACCAGACCGACGGTGGTGGACAGTCCCCAGTCGCCGCCGAGAACGCCGCGGTAGTAGACGAACGTGTCCAGGACCTGCGCGGCGTCGGCGCCCACCGCGGGCTGTTGCAGCAGGATCTGCTCGAACCCGACGGTCAGCACGCTGCCCAGGCGCAGGATCAGCAGCAGCACGATGACGTTGACGATGCCGGGCAGCGTGACGTGCCAGATGCGCCGCCACGCGTTGGCGCCGTCGACCACCACCGCCTCGTACAACTGCGGGTCGATCTGGGTGATCGCGGCCAGGAAGATGATGGTCCCCAGCCGATCTCCTTCCAGATCACCTGGGCCACCACCAGCAGCTTGAACGTCTCCGGGTTGGACATCCAGTCGATCGGGCCCGCGCCGAAGGACTGCAGGATCTGGTTGACAAGGCCCGCACCGCCGAGAATCTCCTGCCACAAGGAGATCAGGATGACCCAGCCGATGAAGTGCGGCAGGTAGACCACCGACTGCACGAAGCGGCGGACCCGGCAGCTCATGATGCTGTTCAGCAACAACGCCAGCAGGATCGGCGCCGGGAACGCGAAGACGATCTGCAGCAGGCTGATCACCAACGTGTTCTTCAACGCGATGGCCACGTCGGGATCGGTGAACAGGTTGACGAAGTTCGTCAGGCCGACCCAGGAGCTGCCGCTGAAACCGAGGTAGGGCGAGTAGTCCTGGAACGCCGCGACGTTGCCCAGCAGGGGCAGGTAACGGAAGACGACGAAGTACAGGAAGCCCGGAAGGATGAAGAGGTACATCCAGCGTTCGCGCCACATCTGTGCCCACACCGAACGGGTGGGCCGTGGCCGGCCCGCACGCACGGTGCCCGGCCGGTCGGTTCGGACCTGGGTCGCCGTCGCCCCCACCTCCGCGCGGTGTCGTCGTCGAGGTCTGGCTGGCGAACTGCCACGTGCAAGTGGATCGATCGCGCCCCATCGACGTCAACCACGCGTGCCCGTTGGGCAAACCCGGCCGACATGCTGCCAAGATCGGCACCCGCGTTGTGGGTACGCCGTCCGCGGTCCCCGTGGTTGGATCGAAGCCATGACCGTGACTCCCCCACCGCCGGACGGCGGCCCTACGCCCGCAACGCGTGCAACGCCGGCGGTGCGCGCGGACCGTGCGGCCGCGCAGGCCCGTGCGTTCGACCTGATCGGTGCGCACTACGACGAGGTGTTCCCCCACAAGGAGGGGCAACGCGAGGCGGGTGACTGGCTGGCCGCCCGGCTCCGACCCGGCGCGCCGGTGCTCGACGTGGGCTGTGGCACCGGGCGCCCCACCGCCCGGCAGCTGACCGACGCGGGGCTTCGGGTGACCGGCATCGACATCTCCGAACGGATGCTGGAACTCGCCCGGGAGGCGGTGCCGGAGGCGACCTTCCACCGGGCCGACGTCACCGACCTGGACGGCTCCTGGGGCCCGTACGCCGGGGCGGTGGCGTTCTTCTCGCTGCTGATGCTGCCGCGTGCGGAGGTGGCGGCGACCCTGCGGCTGCTGCACGCGCTCCTCGAGCCCGGCGGCCACCTCGCGCTGGCCATGGTCGAGGCCGATCTCGACGACGTGGAGCTCTCGTTCCTCGGCACTCCGGTACGCCTGACCGGCTACCCGCGGGCAGACCTGCGCGCGGTCGTGGAGGACGCCGGGTTCGAGGTGCTGGAGGTGCGTGACCACACGTACGCGCCGGCGAGCACAGAGGCCGACCCGGAGACGCAGCTGTTCGTGTACGCCCGGCGTGGCTGACGGCGCTGCCTACCTGTTGCTCAGCCGGTCCACCAGCACGCGCGGGTCGGTCTCGACGACCAGGGCGTCGCGGTAGGCCGGCCGCAGGAACTCCTCGGCCACCATGTGGTCGAGGAAGGCGAGCATCGGCTGGTAGTAGCCCGCGACGTCCAGCAGGCCGATCGGCTTGTCGTGCAGGCCGAGCTGGGACCACGTCCAGATCTCGAACAGCTCGTCCAGCGTCCCCGCGGCGCCGGGCAGCGCCACGAACGCGTCGGACAGGTCGGCCATCCGCGCCTTACGTTCGTGCATGGTGTCGACGATCTCCAGCCGGGACAGTCCTTCGTGCGACACCTCGCGGGCGACCAGGTGACCGGGGATCACGCCGATCACCTCACCGCCCGCGGCCAGGGCGGCGTCGGCCGCGATCCCCATCAGGCCGACATTCCCCCCGCCGTAGACCAGGCCGATGCCCTTGTGGGCAAGGAGGACGGCCAGGTCGGCCGCGGCCCGGCGGTAGATCTCCGTACGTCCCGGCGAGGAGCCGCAGAACACACATACCCGCATGTGCCCTCACGGTAGCGGCTCGGCGCGGCACCTTCGGTCATCTTCGGACCGCGAGCGCTAGCGGTGGACGCGGACCGCCTGCAGCAGCTCCTCGGCGAGTTCGGCGGAGGACGAGGGGTTCTGGCCGGTGTAGAGGTTGCGGTCCACGACCGTGTGCGGTGCGAACGGCGGCGCGCCCACGAACCGCGCACCCTCCTTCACCAGCCGGTCCTGCAGCAGCCACGGCGCCTTCTCCGCCAGGCCGACCTTGGCCTCCTCGGCGTCGGTGAAGCTGGTGAGGCGGTAGCCCGCGAACGGCCAGCTGCCGTCCGGCCTGCGCGCCGCCAGCAGGGCGGCCGGAGCGTGGCACAGCACGCCGAGCGGCACCCCGCTGTCCAGCACCCTGGTCAGCAACCGGCCGGACGCCTCGTCGACGGCAAGATCCTCCATCGGGCCGTGCCCGCCGGGGTAGAAGACCAGGTCGTACCCGTCCGGGTCGACATCCTCCAGCCTGGCCGGATGGCTGAGTTCGTCCTGGATGGTCGCGAGGTAGGCGACCATCGCGTCCGCGCCGTCCTCGCCGCCGTTGGCGTCGGGAGCGAGACTCGAGCGGTCCACCGTCGGGGCCACCCCGCCGGGGGTGGTGAGGGTGATGTCGAGCCCGGCCGCCCGAAACGTCCGGTGCGGTACGACGAGTTCCTCCGCCCAGTAGCCGGTGGGGTGCCGGGTGCCGTCCTTCAACGTCCAGTGGTCAGCGCCGCTGATCACGATGAGTGCTGCGGTCATGGTGTCTCCTCAGCCGTCGCGGTCTACCCCCCATCCTGACCCCGGGGGCCGCCCGAAGCCCAGCACGGGGGGGTCGGACCCGGCCGGCTGATCACCCGGCCTCGGCGAATCAGGCTCAGCCCGCGCCCAGCCTGATCGGCCGGAACAGCGCGGAGTTCTTCTCCCCGCCGATCCCGGACCCCCACTCGATCCAGCCCTCACGGCCCGCGCCGTCGTTGTCGTTGACGAGGAACGACAGGCTGAGCAGCCGGTCGTCCGGTTGGATCGGCGCGAGGCTCGACCAGGGCAGCGCGACCTCGTAGGTGGTCTCGTTCCTGGCCTCGTCCCGCGTCACCGCGACGTCCACTCCGGTGACCTCGCCCGGCTGTCCCTGGGCGGCCAGCCAGCGCCACATCCGCGGGCCGGCCGGGGTCAGCGCCACGCCGTACTCGTCCCACCGGGCGCTCTCCCCCGGCATCCCGGCGGCGACGCTGAACTGGAAGCCGTCACCGGCCCAGATGCGTTCGCCGGTCTCCGGCTGGGACTGGGTGTCGTCGTGCACCTTCGCCGAGAGGTACAGGTGGCCGGCGTCCCACGTCCACCACACCGAGCCGCTCAGGTCGTCCGCGCCGCCGTAGCCGGGAATCTGCACCTTGCCCTCGCCCGCCAGGTCGATCGGGGTCACACCGCTCAGGTCGTCCAGCGTTCCGTCCACGGTGACCGGCTTCTCCACCAGGGTGCGCAGCTGGTCGGCCGGCGGCAGGACGAGTTGGCCGGCGGTCACGGCGTCGGTGAGGCCGGGTGAGCTGAGCCGTAGCTGCAGTGGGTACGTCTGGCCGCGGGCGAGGTCACCCAGTGGGAGCTCGGCGGTCCGGGTGGCGTGCGCGGGCACCGGCGAGGCCAGGTCGAGCGTTCCGGACCGCTCGCCGATCGTCCACGCCAGCCGGCTCACCGGCAGGTCGCGGTCGGCGCGGTTGGTGACCCGCACCGCGAGCACGTCCTCCCCGCTCCGCAGGACGTGCGCCGAGCTCAGCCGGAACGGATGCACCACCTCGACCCGGGTCCGCAACCGGGCGACGGGCTGACCGCGCAGCACGACCTCGCCGGTCAGCACCCGGGAACCGGCCAGGCTCGCCGCGGGTACGCGGACCGGGATCGTGGCCTCCGTACCCGCCGCGACCGACACCGGCACCGACGTGCCCGCGATCTCGAACGTGCCACGCACCGCGGCGCGCGGCGGCTGGGTGGTGTCCACGGTCAGCGTGAGCGGGATCGGGTCGCCGAGCACCGCCTGACCGTCGCGGTCGGACGTCCACCCGAACCTGGCTGTCAAGGCGACCTTGACATCACCCGCGACGTAGATCGGGTCGCCGGACAGCGACAGCTGGACCCGGCCCGCCTGCGGGTAGTACGTGCGGGTGGCACCGGTCAGGTCGGTCACCGCCACCGGGTGGTCGGTGGTCACGTCGACCACGGCCGGCGCGCCGGACCACAGCACGCGCAGCGGCCCGTCGGCGCCGTCGAAGACGTAGCTGGAGACACCGCCGCCGACGTCCTCCGTACGCTCGAACGCAGCACCGGTCAGCTGCCGGGTCATCGCCGCGTAGGACACGTAACCAGGCTTGGGGGTCCAGCGCCCGGCCGGGTCCGCGGTGTTGTGCAGCAGGCCGAAGTTGTGCTCGTTGTAGGCGGGGTCGAGCCCGTCGTTCATCACGTCGTACCAGAAGTAGCGCTGGACGCCGTGGGCGAACGCCACCACGTGGGCGCGGACGACGTAGGCGGCCTGGGTCTGTTCGCTCACCCCGTTGCCGGCGTCGTGGGTCGGCCAGCCCTGCTCGGTGATCCAGATGGGCTTGGGCTTTCCGCCGTTGTAGCGCCGGATCAGCGCGTCCAGGTCCTCCAGGCTCTTCGCGGCCTGCTCCGGCTCGGACGGGTAGACGTAGGGGTGCACCGACACGACGTCCATGTAGCGCAGGCCGCCGAGCTTGAAGAGCGCCTCCAGCCAGTCCAGCGGAACGCCCGCGGTGACCGCACCCGCCACCGTCGCGTCCGGCGTACGGGCCTTCACCTGCTGGTAGGTCGCCTTCAGCAACGGGAAGTACGACTCCGGAAGACTGTCGGCCGGCCCGTCACCGGCGTCACCGAAGCCGATGTTGAACTCGTTGTAGACCTCCAGCCACTTCACCTTGCCGTCGTAGTGCTCGGTGGTGGCCGCCGCGTACTTCGCGAACCCGGCCCGGCCCTCGTCGGTGTAGGGCGTGGCGTTGTTGTCGTAGAACGGGTTGATGTACGCCGCGATCGGCAGCCAGCGCATGCCGGCCTTGTCCACCGCCGACACGAGTGGGTCGTAGCGGCCGAAGTCGTAGCTGTCCTTGGTGGTCTCGATCGAGCTCCAGAACGCGTCCTCGCGGAGGTTCTTGGCGCCCGCCTTGCCCATCAGTTCCGCCACCCCGAGGTTCTCCGTCCCCGACAGGTGGGCGGCCATGCCGAACGGCGAGTCCGCCACCGCGCCGACGTCGAACGCCGTCAGCCTCGCCAGCGTGGTGTCCCTGGTGGCCAGGACGGCTCCGTTGCTTTCCGCCGTCACCGTCAACCGGTAGTAGCCCGGCGTGCCGATCGGCAGCGACAGGTCGGCGGCACCGCCGGTCACGTCCGCGCGGCCCTGCCCCACGGGGGTGCCGTCGAGGTCGTACGCCGACCAGCGCACCGCGTCGCCCTTGGTACGTAGGGAAATGCGCGCCGGTTGCGTTCCCACGAAGATGTTCCCGGGCTGGGTCTGTTCGAACGCCAGGTCGGGCGGGGTGACCGTCATCGTCACGCCGTCCAGGTGCATGGCGCCGGTGACCTTGCCGCCGGTGAGCAGTCCCCTGTCCAGGATCAGCGACACCTTGGTGGCCGGACCGTGCCAGGTGCCGTCGTCGGCGCCGCCGAAGTGGGAGTAGCTGTCGCCGCCGTCGAAACGCGTCGCGGTGAGCTGCTGCCAGGAGCCGTCCGCGGTCAGGTGCAGGCGCTGCTGGTGTGCCTGGCCGGTGCTGTCGAAGACCCGCAGGACCACGGCGGACAGGTCGCTGGAACGCGCCCACAGGTGCAGCGCGGTGGCGTCCAGGTCGACCGTACGGGAGATGTCGACGTAGTTGCCGCCGCCGGTGAAGTCACCGGTGAGTACGCCGGACCGGATGCCTTCCGCGTGGTCGGTCCCGTCGAGGTCGAAGCTCCCCTTGGCACCCGGGAACTCCGCGCCGAGGCCGAGCTGCCATCCCTCGCCGGAGGACTCGAAGCCGCCGATCACCTGCTCGACTCCGGAGACCGCCGCCGGGTCGGCGATCGGCGCGCCCGCCGGCGTGACGGGCGTGGCCGTACCCGCCAGCGCGGCCGGGGCGGCGGCCGCCGCCACCACCCCGGCCGCCAGCAGCGAGCCGAGCACCCGGCCCGACCAGCGGGTCCGCCACGTCCGTGTCCAATGGGTCCACCGCGTCCACCTCATGCTGGCCCTTCCCCGTGCACCGAGAACCGAACACCAGTGAGCGGGCCGCCCGCGCTACGTGGAACGCCCTACGTCGTACGTGAACCTCAGCGCACGTCCTGCGGGCTGTGCTCCTTCAGCCAGCCGCGCAGCGGAGCATCCTCGTCCGTCGGCGAGTAGTGGCCGTTGGCGTTGAGGGCGTGCCCGAGCAGCTGCCGGCGGATCGGGTCGCTGCTCGGCCACAGCTCGTTCACGGTCATGTCGTCCTTGGTACGGATCCAGCGGTAGCCGTAGCCGTAGAAGAGGACCTTGCGGGTGACGTCGGACCAGTTGGGGCTGGCCGCGTGCCACAGCCGCCGGTCGAAGAACACCGCGGTGCCCGGCTTGGCGAGCACCGGCACCGCACCCTCGGGCTGCCCCTTGCCGTCCGGCACCTCGATCCGGTCCCTGCGGTGACTGCCCGGCACCACCCAGAAGTTGCCGCGTCCCTCCTCGCTGGTGTCGGACAGGAAGTAGGCGACCTTGATGGAAAGCCGCGGCCGAGGGGTCTCCTCCATGTCGAAGTTGACCCGGCCGGAGTCCTGGTGCCAGCCGAACGTCTTGTCGGTCCGCTCCTGGCCCGACGGCGGGGTGACGATGAGGTGGGCGTGGTAGAGGTAGATGTTCCAGCCGAGGATCCCCCACACCTTGGGGAGGATGCGGTCGTAGTCGACCAGGTCGGTGTAGAGCGGCGACACCGGAACGAAGTTGGGGTAGAACATCGCCGCGTCCGGCTTGGCCCGGCCGGCCGCCGACTCCTGGGCGTGCAGCCTGTCGGTGGTCTGCGTCAGCTCGGCGAGATGGTCAGGGGAAAGCGCGTTCTCTATCTGCAGAATGCCGGTCTCTTCGAACGTACGGCGTTCACTGTCGGTGAGCCGGTGTTGCAGACACGACGGGTCCATGGAACTTCTCCTCCACACAGGGAGCGGGCGACGGACCTCGGCATCGTCGCCGAAGTGAGGAAAGGGCTTTCTGGCGAAGCTATCCGGGCGGCTTCGACAGGGCAAACATCCGGCGCGGTTGTGTCACCTTCCGGCAACCGCTCCGGGTGCTTCGGTGTGCGGGTCGCTACTCGACCTCGAGGCTGCCGGTGACCCGGAGCTTGCGCCGGGCCCGTTCGTAGAACGTCGTCCGGCCGAACCGCACCACCAGCGCCGCAGCTCGCACCGGCGTGACGTCGAGGCGTACGCCGGGACCGACGTACGCCTCGACCCGGCCGTCGACCTCCACCGCCAGCTGTCCCGACACCGGCAGGACCAGGAGCGACGGCCGCTCGTCGGCGGCCAGCACCAGGGCCCGGTCGAACGTGGAGTGCGCCGACGCGGCCACCACGAGCACCGCGTCGACGGTGGGCGAGACGATCGGGCCGCCCGCGGAGAAGCTGTACGCCGTCGAACCGGTCGGGGTGGACACGAGGACCGCGTCGGCGGCGTACCGGACGAACTCCTGCCCCTGCACCGAGGTGGCGATGGCGGCCGAGGCCTGGCCGGGGATGCGGACCAGCGCGAGGTCGTTGAACGCGAGCACCGGCTTGCCGTCCGGTTGTTCCGGGCCGTCCGGGACGACGGACCGCAACGCCATCCGCGGCTCGACGGAGTAGCGCCCGGCGTCGATGTCGGACAGCGCGGTCGGCAGGTCGCACACGTCGATCTCGGCGAGGAAGCCCAGCCGGCCCAGGTTGACGCCCAGCACCGGGGTGGCGTGGCCGGCGACCAGGCGCATGCTGCGCAGCATCGTCCCGTCGCCGCCGAGGCTGATCAGCAGGTCGGCGCGGTGGACGAGCTCGTGCGACGGAACCGCGACCGCGTCGCAGACCAGCCGGTCGATCTCCTCGGGCAGGCCGAGCACGGCGACATCTCGGCCACGCGCCCACTCCACCACGGCGTCGACCGCCGCCTTCGCGTCGCGTTCGGGGTGAAGCACCAGACCGATCGCGTGTAGCTGCCCCATCGCCTCACTCTAGGCGGGCGCGACACCGGCTCTCGAGGTCAGTCCTTGATCGGCTCGAGGACGAAGACCGGGATCTGCCGGTCGGTCTTCTTCTGGTAGTCCGCGTAGTCCGGGTACGCCGCGACCGCGCGGTCCCACCAGATCGCCTTCTCGTCGCCGCTGACCTCGCGCGCCACGTAGTCCTTGGTGACGGTGCCGTCCTGCAGTTCCACGTGCGGGTCGGCCGTCACGTTGTAGTACCAGACCGGATGCTTGGGGGCGCCGCCGAGCGAGGCGACGATCGCGTACACACCCTCGTGCTCGACCCGCATCAACGGCACCTTGCGGAGCTTCCCGGTCTTCGCGCCGCGCGTGGTCAGCAGGATGACCGCCCGGCCCTTGATGTCCACGCTGTCGGTGGTACCCGTCTCGAAGATCTTCTCGGTCTGCTCTCGCACCCATCCGCTGGGGCTCAGCTCGACTTCACCTGTCATCGACATGCCGACCTGCAACCGAAGGGGTCGGGCTCGTATTCCCGTACGGCCCTCCGCCACCGACGTGCGACCCGCCCGGGACGTCCTGAATCCGTTGCGAATGTCCGACCGGAAATCGGTTGTGGCGGACCCGGCCGGTCTGTTTCACTCACCCCGACCGGCGGCCGGCCGGCGCCGGTCCGGCCTGCGACAGTCGAGCCGACAGAAAGGCGAGCCCCCGATGCGTCCAGCGTTCGTGTCCTCCCAGCGGAAGATCGCTTCCTACTCCAAGGACATGACGCCTCGTGAAACTGATCAACCTGGGGATCCTCGCACACGTCGACGCCGGTAAGACGAGCCTGACCGAGCGGCTGCTGCACGCCGCCGGGGTGATCGACGAGATCGGCAGCGTCGACGCCGGCAACACCCAGACCGACTCCCTCGACCTCGAACGCCGCCGCGGCATCACGATCAAGTCCGCGGTGGTGTCGTTCGTGCTCGACGGAGTGACGGTCAACCTGATCGACACACCCGGCCACCCGGACTTCATCGCCGAGGTGGAGCGGGTGCTGAACGTCCTCGACGGCGCGGTGCTGGTGGTGTCGGCCGTCGAGGGGGTGCAGGCCCAGACGCGGGTGCTGATGCGCACCCTGCGGCGGCTGCGCATCCCGACCCTGCTCTTCGTGAACAAGCTGGACCGCCGCGGCGCGGACGCCGAGCGGGTGTACGCCGAGATCGCCGAGAAGCTCACCCCCGCGGTGGTGCCGATGGGCCGGGCGTACGACCAGGGCACGCCGCACGCCGGCTTCCTGCCGTACGGACCAGACGACGGGGCCTTCGCCACCGCCGCGGCCGAGGTGCTCGCCGACGCCGACGACGGGTTCCTCGCCGCCTACGTCGACGGCGACGGAGACGTCCTCACCGACGGGCGGCTGCGGCACGAGCTGGCGACCCGGACCGCGCGGGCGCGGGTGCACCCGGTGTTCGCGGGTTCGGCGATCACCGGTGCGGGGATCGCCGCGCTGGTGTCCGGGATCCGGGACCTCCTTCCCACCGCCGGCGGGGACCCGGACGCGCCCGCGTCCGGGTCGGTGTTCAAGGTCGACCGCGGTCCGGGCGGGGAGAAGATCGCCTACGTCCGGATGTTCGACGGCGCCGTGCACCTGCGCGACCAGGTGCCGGTCGTACGCCCGGGCGGGAGCGGCGGCGCCACCGGCGGCGTGGATGGCGGCGTGGACGGCGGTGGGAGCAAGGTCACCGGAATCCGGGTCTTCGACCAGGGCGCGGCACCCGTCCGCCCGGTGGTGCGCGCCGGGCAGATCGGCAGGCTGACCGGCCTCGCCGACGTCCGGATCGGCGACACCGTCGGCGTTCCCCGGCCCGGTGGGGCCGCCCATCACTTCGCCCCGCCGACGCTGGAGACGGTGGTCGTCCCCGTGCGGCGGTCCGACAAGGGCGCCCTGCACCTCGCGCTCACCCAGCTCGCGGAGCAGGACCCGCTGATCAACCTGCGCCAGGACGACGTACGGCAGGAGATCTACGTTTCGCTCTACGGCGAGGTGCAGAAGGAGGTCGTCGCGACCACGCTGGCCGAGGAGTACGGCATCGAGGTGGAGTTCGCGAGGACGTCGGTGATCTGTGTCGAGCGGCCGATCGGCAAGGGCGCCGCGTACGACCTGATCGGCACCGACGCCAACCCCTACTTCGCCACCGTCGGCCTGCGGGTCGAACCCGCACGGCCGGGCGACGGAGTTTCGTTCGGGCTGGACGTCGAACTGGGATCGATGCCACCCGCGTTCTTCACCGCGGTCGAGGAGACTGTCAAGGAGACCTTGCGCCAAGGCCTGTCCGGCTGGGAGGTCGGCGACATCGCGGTGTTCATGACGCACTCGGGTTACTACGCCCGGCAGAGCCACTCCCACGGCACGTTCGACAAAAGCATGTCGAGCACCGCCGGCGACTTCCGCTACCTCACTCCCTTGGTGCTGATGGCCGCGCTGCGGCAGGCCGGGACCGTGGTGTGCGAACCCGCGCACCGCTTCCACCTGGAGTGCCCGGCGGACACGCTGGCGGCGGTGGTGCCCGCACTGGTGCGGCTCGGCGGCGTGCCGGACTCCCAGCAGCCGAAGGGTTCGGGCGCGGTCGTGGAGGGCGAGATCCCGGCGGCGCGGGTGCACGAGCTGCAGCAGCAACTGCCGGGGCTGACCCGCGGTGAGGGAATGCTGGACTCGACGTTCGAGCGGTACCAACCGGTGCGCGGGCCGGCACCGACCAGGCCGCGGACCGACCACAACCCGCTGGACCGACGGGAGTACCTCCGCGTCGTGAAGCGCTAGCGCGCACGTCGGCTGTTACGGTCTGACCGTGACCGACGCCCCTGGCCTTGCCCTCCTCGACGACGAACCGTTCGTCTCCCTGACGACGTTCCGCCGCTCCGGCGAGCCGGTCGCCACCACGGTGTGGATCGTCCGCGACGGCGACGCGCTGTACGTCACCACGGGCGAGACCACCGGGAAGGTCCGCCGGCTGCGCCGGGACCCGCGGGTCACCATGCGGCCCTGCACCCGGATGGGCCGCGTCGCCGAGGACGCGCCGTCGGTGCCCGCGGTCGCGGAGGTCGTCACCGACCCCGAGGTCACCGGGCGGGTCATGTCGGCGTTCCGTACGAAGTACCGCACGCAGTTCCGACTGGCCATGGCCCTGGAGCGCTTCCGGAAGAAGGGCGGCGGGCGCGTCCTGCTGCGCATCACCTCCGGCTGACCGGCGCAACCCGCCATTGACGCGGACGTGGACGCGGACGTGCACGTCCCGCTCGGGCGTACGGAACATCCGGTGCCCCGGCTCGTCGGCCGGGCAGGATGCTGATCCCGTGTTAACGTCGAACCTCCACGCGGGAGCCCGCCGGTAGCGGGCTGAGAGGGAGCCGACACCGCTCCGACCGCCGAACCTGATCCGGGTCATGCCGGCGAAGGAAGTGAGGAGCCGACGGTGCCGATGAGGATCGCCGTGCTCGGCGCGGGCATCGTCGGGCTGGCCTGCGCCGCCGAACTCCTCCGTGCAGGCCACGACGTCCGCGTCTTCGATCCCGCTCCGGCCTCGGGCGCGACGCACGCCGCTGCCGGGATGCTCTCACCGGCCGGGGAGGCCTGGCACGGCGAGGAGAACCTCCTTCGTCTCGGCGTGGAGAGTGCGGGACTGTGGCCGGAGTACGCCGCCTGGTTGGAGTCCGCGTCCGGTGTCGACGTCGACCACCGCCGCGCCGGAACGCTGCTCGCCGGCCGCGACCACGACGACGTTCAGGTGGTGCGCCGCACCCTCGACCTGCTCGCCGCACACGGCATCGAGTACGAGGAACTCCGGCAGCGCGACCTGCGCGAACGCGAACCCGAACTCTCCACCCGGGTCTGCGGAGGGGCTTACCTGCCAGGTGACCACAGTGTCAACCCGCGCAGGGTTTCCGCTGCCCTGCTCGCCCTCCTCGGAGACAGGGTCGAGCACCGAAACGCCGCACCGTCGACCACGCCGTCGCCCCTCCTGGCGCCGGGCGAGGACCGGCCAGCCTCGGTGGAGGGCGTGCGCACCGAGGACGGGCGGCTGGTGCGCGCCGATGCCGTGCTGGTGGCGACCGGCCACCAACTGCCGCCGCAGGTGCCACAGCGCCGGCACGTTCGGCCCGTGCGCGGTGAGATTCTGCGGGTACGGCCGCCGTCCGGGCAGGCGCCCACACAGACGATCCGAGCCCTCGTACACGGCGAGCCGGTGTACGCCGTGCCGCGCGCCGGCGGCGAGGTGGTCGTCGGCGCGACCCAGGAGGAGCACGCCGGGGATCCGATGCCGACCGTCGGCGGGGTGGCACGTCTGCTCGACGCCGCACGCACGTTGCTGCCCGGCCTGGAACGCGCCGAGATCCTGGAGGTCCTCGCACGCCACCGCCCCGGCACCCCCGACAACGGCCCGATGCTCGGCCCGACCGGCGTCCACGGCCTCTATCTTGCCGCCGGCCACCATCGCGGTGGAGTACTCCTGGCTCCGGTCACAGCGCGGATCCTGCGTGCCCACATCGAGTCGGGTTCCCCCGACGCAGCGAACGCGTTCTCCCCGAGCCGGTTCGACACGTCGGAAAGGATGAGCCGATGGACGTCACTGTCAACGGCGAACTGACACAGGTCCCGAACGGCATCGATGTCGCCGACCTGGTGCGACGGCGACTGCCCGACCCCAGGAGTGTCGCGGTCGCCGTCAACGGCGCGGTCGTACGCACCGGTGACTGGGAACGCACCCAGCTCAGTTCGGGAGACGCCGTCGAGATCGTCACCGCACGACAGGGAGGCTGAGGTGGTCGACATGGCCGCGGTGAACGCCGGCACCAGCCCGGATCGCCTCACGGTGAACGGAGCCGAGATCGCCTCCAGGTTGTGGATCGGGACCGGCGGGCTGACCAACCTGCAGACGATCGTGGACGTCGTACGCACCGCTCGTCCGGGTTTTGTCACGGTGTCGATGCGGCGTACGTCCGACCTGGGCGAAGGATCGCTGCTGGACGCGCTCGCGGGCGTACTGGAGGAGACCGGCGCCCGCCTGCTGCCGAACACCGCCGGCTGCCTCAGCGCGCGGGAGGCCGTCCTCACCGCGAACCTCGCCCGGGAGGCGCTGGGGACCGCCTGGGTGAAGCTGGAGGTGATCGGCGACGAGCGGACCCTGATGCCGGACGTGGTCGAGCTGCTCGACGCGGCGGAAACCCTGGTACGACAGGGATTCACCGTACTCCCTTACACCACCGACGACCCGATCGTCGCGCAACGTCTGGTTGACGTCGGGTGTGCGGCGGTGATGCCGCTGGGCTCCCCCATCGGCTCGGGCCTGGGCATCCGCAGCCCGCACGCGATCGAGGCGGTCCGCGCGGCGGTCACCGTGCCGGTAGTCCTGGACGCCGGTGTCGGCACCGCCAGCGACGCCGCCCAGGCGATGGAGCTCGGGTGCGACGCCGTGCTGGCCGCTACCGCGATCACCCGGGCCGACGACCCGGCGGTGATGGCGGAGGCGATCCGGCTCGGGGTACGGGCAGGGCGCCTGGCCCGGTCCGCCGGGCGGATTCCGAGGCTGACCGGTGCCCGCCCCTCCTCGCCGATGTCCGGACGGGTGAGCGGGTGACGTCAGCGGCGCGGGCGCTGCCACGGATCCTGCTGCTCACCGACCGGTCCCAGCTTCCGCCGGGAGCCGACCTTGTCGACACGGTCGTGCGGTGCGTGCGGGCCGGGCTTCGCGCGGTGGTGCTGCGCGAACTCGACCAGCCGGACGTCACCCGCGACCACCTCGCGAAGGAGATCCGCCGCCGCACGCGCGGAGCCGACGTCATCGTGGTCTCCGCACACCGTCGGCTCTCCCACACCCACGGCGTGCACCTGTCGGCCGGCCGGCCCAGCCTCGAGAGCCGGTCCGAGGAGCTGCTCGGGCGCTCGTGTCACGATCGCGAGGAGGTACGCCGGGCGGTCGCCGAGGGTGCGGCGTACGTCACCGTCTCCCCGGTCGCGCCCACGGAGTCCAAGCCCGGTTACGGTCCCGCCCTCGGCGTGGACGGACTGCGCCGGCTGGTGGATGAGGCGCGCGGCACACCGGTGTTCGCCCTCGGCGGCGTCACGGCGGCCGGCGCGGCCACGATGCCGGCAGCCGGTGCGTACGGCGTCGCCGTGATGGGTGCGGTGATGCGCAGCGCCGACCCGGCCGCGGCGTACGACCGGATCCGGGACGCCCTCAGCGCCGGCATCCCCGACACTCCGGCGAACCGCGGGGACGTCGGCGGGTGACCACAACGGTTTCGCCGGCCGGAGGACATGATGATGGCCATGGCTTTGTCGACGGTGTTCACGGAGATGTTCGGCATTCGGCACCCGGTCGCGCTGGCACCGATGGGCGGGTCGGCCGGTGGTGCGCTCGTGGCGGCGGTCTCGGCGGCCGGCGGGCTGGGGATCCTCGGCGGCGGGCATGGCGACCTGGAGTGGCTGGATCGCGAACTGTCGATACTCACCCGGCACACTGACCGAGCGTGGGGCGTCGGCTTTCTCACCTGGGCGGTCGACGCCGCCGTGATCGAGTGGACGCTGGAACGCGGGCCGGCCGCGGTGATGCTGTCCTTCGGCGACCCTGTTCCGTTCGCCGAACGGGTCCGCGCGGCAGGCGTCAAACTGATCCTCCAGGTCGCCGATCTGGAGGAGGCCAGGCAGGCGATGGATGTGGGTGCCGACGTCATCGTGGCGCAGGGCACCGAAGCCGGCGGACACGGCGCCCTGCGCGGGCGGTCCACGCTGACGTTCGTGCCTGCGGCAGCCGACCTGGTGGCACCGTTGCCCGTGCTGGCGGCCGGGGGGATAGCCGACGGACGCGGGCTGGCCGCGGCGTTGGCACTCGGTGCGGCCGGAGCACTGGTCGGTACCCGTTTCCAAGCCACGTGCGAGGCCCTGATCGACCCGGCGACCGCCAGGGCGATCGTGGAGGGACGAGGGGACGACACCGACCGCAGCCGTGTCCTCGACATCGCCCGTGGATCCCGATGGCCCTCGACGTACACAGCCCGCACCCTCGGGCACCCCTACCTCGACCGCTGGCGCGGCCGGGAGGCCGAACTGGCCGCCGACACCTCCGCTGTCCAGGCGTACCAGGCCGAGGTCGCCCGGGGCGAGCTGCCGTCGCTGCCGTTGTGGGCCGGCGAGGCCGTCGACCTGATCGACAGCGTGGAGCCCGCGGCCGATCTCGTGCAGTCGATGGCCGTGGAAGCCGAGACGGTGCTGGCCCGTGCGGGCAGGATGTGACGGCCGACCGTGGTGACGTCCGCAAGACCCGGTTGACGTCCGCAAGACCTGGTTGACGGACGCGATCCCCCTGTCAGTGCGGTGAACACCGGTCAGGATCGGGACCGACGCCGCTCCCGGGCCCTGGCGAGAATCTGTGCGATGACCTCGGACTTCGCGTCAGCGTAGTCGTTCATGTCCGTCCACTCCCGTCGCGCGAGCTCGTGTTTCGTCGCGGCGTAGAGGTCACGGTCGGCGTCGTCGAACCGCAGCCAGTCGCGCAGGTCGAGATAGTCGGTGACGGCCTGGTCGTCCGGCTCGTAGACGTGGACGTGCACGTCCCGCTCGGGCGTACGGAACATCCGGTGCCCCGGCTCGCGGACCCGCAGGACGAAGCCCGCTTCGTACATCGGTGGTGCGTAGTCGTCCTCGGCCTCGATCTTCGCCACGGTCAGCAGAACGTCGACAATGGGCTTCGCGGCCAGGCCCGGGACGGACGTGCTGCCGATGTGCTGCACGTCGAGCGCCCGCGCTCCGAGCGCTTCGGCGACACGGGCCTGCAGCGACTCGAACCTGTCCGGCCAGGAAGGGTCGTAGTCCGCTACGACGATGGTGACGGGCTCCCGGCCACCGATCAGAACCGTGTCCAGGTAGGCGTCCCGCTCTTCGTCGGACATGCTCGCACTCTAGGCCATGCTTCGAGGCGACCCGGAAAGGTGGCCCGGGCAGACGGCCTAGTTCCTCACCTGGACGCTGAGGTTGCCGAGCCCGGTCCAGTACGGCCTGGCGACGAACGTGCCGCCCTCGCCGTCGAAGGTCCGGGTGCTGTCCACGGGCGGCTTGCCGGACGGGAACTCCGCGGAGCCGCCCAGCCGGCGTTGCGGACCCCAGCCGCAGCTGTCGGCCCGGACGAGGAGGTCCCAGGTTCCCGCGTCCAGTGGCCGGCCGAGCTTGCCGGTCGCGGGGTCGATCCGGGCCGTCCCGACCAGCCTGACCCGCAGGGCGTCCCCGTCGGCGTCGAGAGTCAGCTCGCTGCGCGTCGGCACGGAGTAGGCGCCCTTGTCGTCGCGGTTCTGCACCACCAGCTCCAGGCGGCTGTCGCCGATCAGTCCGGACACGTCGAACGCCTCGTCTGGCAGAGCCGTCCGGAGATCGCAGGGTGGGTTCCACAGCAGCCGGTCGCCCGCGCGCCGGAAGGTCACCGGGCGCCCGTCGGCATAGGTGAGCCGCCCGCGCGCCCGCACCTCCAGCGCATCGCCGTCCCAGCCGACCTGCTCGAGGTCGGCGGCGACGGTGAGCCCCCGCTCGGCGGCGGCCAGCCGGGCGATGTCGGCGTAGGCGTTCCGGCGCAGCAGCCACGACCGCACCCGCATCGAGAGCGGCAACCAGGCGTCCACCGGGGTGGGAAACCTTTCCCGCACGAGCCGGTGGATCTCGCGGTACCAGCGGTAACGGCTGTAGGGCACGGGCCGGCCGAGCAGCACCGGCCAGGTCATCAGGCGCAGCATCTTGCCGTGGTACCAGTGGGCGTACATCCGGTCCCGCTCCGCACCCGGCAGCGTGTGGGCGTCCACGATGTCGAGGACCTCCCGCAGCGCCTGGTAGTACGCCACCGGGTCGAACCGCCGGGCGGAGTGGTGGGCTCGTCCGGGACGTTTCAGCCAGTGGCAGCACACGTCGTCGGCCAGCACGCTGATGGTCCGTGCCCTGAAGTACGCCTCGACGACGAGGCGGTGGTCCTCCAGCCAGGCGGGCCCCTCCGGGAACCGCAGGTCGTGCTGGAGCAGAAAGCTTCTGCGGAAGAGCTTGTGGGGCGTGAGGAACCCGAGCAGGTGGTCGTCGAGGATGTCCGCGTGGTCGCGCGAGGCGGCGAAGGTGTTCCTCGCCACGCCGCGGCCGTGGCCGACGACCTTGCCGAGCACGATGTCGGAGTCGCACCGCGTCGCCATGGCGTACATGCGTTCCAGTGCACGCGGAGCCAGCCGGTCGTCCTGGTCCAGGAAGTAGACGTACTCACCCGCCGCCTGTTCGACTCCGGCGTTGCGCGGCGCACCGGGTCCGCCGCTTGGGGGATGGTGCACGGCGCGTACCGCCTGCTCCCGCTCGGCGAGGGCAGCCAGCAGCTGTGGCGTCTCGTCGGTGGATCCGTCGTCGACGAACACGAGCTCGTAGTCGCCTCGCGGCATCGTCTGGGTGAGCACGGACTCCGCGCACTCGCCCAGGTAGTCCGCGCCGTTGAAGACAGGGACCACCACGCTGATCTTCACCCCCATGAGGAAAGAGGTACCGGCTGACCCCGCCTCGAGGCAACACCCACGTACCCACGGCGTGGCGAACGCCGGACACCGTACCCGCTCCCTAGAGCTATTAGGGACTGCTGTAGTGTCTATCGGGAAGGAGGGTGATCATGGTACGAGCAGGCCTCACGCCCGAGCTCCTGGTGCAGGCAGGAGCGGAGCTGGCCGACGAGAAGGGCTTCGACCAGGTGACGGTCTCGGCGCTGGCGAGGCGGTTCGACGTGAAGGTCGCCAGCCTCTACTGGCACCTGGACAGCTCCGAAGGGCTGAGGACCCGGATCGCCCTGCTGGCGTTGGAGGAGATGGCCGACCGGGCCGCCTCCGCACTGGCCGGCCGGGCCGGCAAGGACGCGTTGACAGCACTGGCGAACGTCTACCGCGACTACGCCCGCGAACACCCCGGCCGCTACGCCGCCGCGCAGCACCGGCTCGACCCGCAGACAGCGGCGGCCAGTGCCGGAGTCCGGCACGCGGAGTTCACCCGGGCCATCCTGCGCGGCTACGACCTGACCGAGCCGGACCAGACCCACGCCGTCCGCCTGCTGGGCAGCTTCTTCAACGGCTACGTGAGTCTGGAGTCCGGCGGCGGGTTCGACCACAGCTCCCCCGACAGCCAGCAGAGCTGGGAACGGCTGCTGGACGCCCTCGACGCACTGCTACGCAACTGGCCAAGGAACCCGAGGTAACGATGACCATGCACGAGCGAAACGACCTGATCAGCACGCCGATCGGCCCCGGCCTCCTGCGCGGTGCGGTGGAGTGGGAGCGGACCGAACGCGGCCTGGCGCCGCACCGGCTCCCCGCGTGGGCCCGCGCCCAGTGCGCCGACCCGCAGCTGGCCATGGCGGAGTCCCAGCCGTCCGGCGTACGACTGGTCTTTCGTAGCGAGGCCACCGTCGTGGAACTGGACGTGGCGCCCACCAGGCGGGTCTATCCGGGCGCACCGCCTCGCCCGGACGGCGTCTACGACCTGCTGGTCGACGGACAGCTCGCCGGCCAGGCGGTCGCGACCGGTGGTGACACCATCACCGTCGACCTGGCCACCGGCACCAGCGAGCACCGGACCGGGCCCGCCGGCACCATCGTCTTCGACGGCCTGCCCGCGCGGACGAAGGACGTCGAGATCTGGCTGCCGCACAACGAGGCCACCGAACTCGTCGCCCTGCGTACGAACGCGTCCGTCCAGCCCGCGCCGGACAACGGGCGTCCGGTGTGGCTGCACCACGGAAGCTCCATCAGCCACGGATCCAACGCCACGAGCCCCAGCACGATCTGGCCGGCGCTCGCCGCATCTCTCGGCGAGGTCGAGCTCACCAACCTCGGCTTCGGCGGCGGCGCACTCCTGGACCCGTTCACCGCACGGGTGATGCGGGACAGCCGCGCCGACCTGATCAGCGTCAAGCTCGGCATCAACCTGGTCAACGCCGACCTGATGCGGCTGCGCGCGTTCACCCCCGCTGTGCACGGGTTTCTCGACACCGTTCGCGAGGGCCACCCGACCACTCCCCTGCTGGTGGTGTCCGCGATCCACTGTCCGATCCAGGAGGACACTCCCGGCCCGTTGGCGTTCGACTTCGAGGCCCTCGCCGCGGGAGAGGTGCGGTTCCGGGCCACCGGCGATCCGGACGAACGCGCCGCCGGCAAGCTCACGTTGACAGTGATCCGGGACGAGCTGGCCCGCATCGTCGCGCAACGGTCGGTCGACGACCCCAACCTGCACTACCTCGACGGCCTGAAACTCTACGGTGAGAAGGACTTCGCCGAGCTCCCGCTCCCCGACGGGGTGCACCCGGACTCCGCGACCCATCGCCTCATCGGTGAACGCTTCGCCCAGTTGGCCTTCGGCGAGGGCGGGCCGCTGGCGAAGGAGCGCGCGCGTCCCGAGCGGCCCTGAGCGGTCCTGAGTGGCCGAGCGCAGTCGTCCATCGAAGTACCGAGACCGTGTCTACGGTCCGCCTGGCCGTGGCCTCAGTCGGGCGGCGCGCCCTTGCAGGTAACGCTGTTCGGCGAGGCTCGCGGTGGCCTTCGCAGCGCGCCGGTAGTGCTCGTACGCCCCGGCCGGGTCGCCGGTCTTCTCCAGCAGATGTGCTCGTACGGACAACAGCCGGTGGTGGCCGGCCATCCGCGCGTCGCCGTCGAGGGTGGCGAGCAGGGCCAGCCCGGCCGTGGGACCTTCGGTCTCGGCGAGCGCGATCGCGCGGTTGAGGGTGACCATCGGGTTGGGCGCGATGCGTTCCAGGATGAGGTACAGCGCGTGCACCTGTGCCCAGTCGGTGTCCGCGGCCGAGTCCGCGTCGGCGTGGGTGGCCGCGATCGCTGCCTGGAGCTGGTAAGGCCCGAGCGCCGGGCCGGCCAGTGCGGCCTTGACGAGTGCGGTTCCCTCGTCGATCAGGTCCCGGTCCCACCTCGTGCGGTCCTGTTCGTCCAGCGGCACCAGGTCACCGGCCGCTGTCGTCCGCGCCTCCCGGCGGGCGTGGCCGAGCAGCATCAGCGCGAGCAGCCCGGTCACCTCGTCGTCGTCGCGCAGTTGTGCGTGCACCATGCGGGTGAGCCGGATCGCCTCGTGCGCGAGGTCGGCCCGGTGCAGTTCGCTGCCGGAGGAGGCGGTGTAGCCCTCGTTGAAGATCAGGTAGAGCACGTGCAGGACCACCCGTAGCCGCTCCTCACGCTCAGGCCCCGACGGCAGCGTGAACGAGCTGCCCGCGGCCCTGATGCGCTGCTTGGCGCGGCTGATCCGGACCGCCATCGTGGCTTCGGGCACCAGGAACGCGCGGGCGATCTCGGCCGTGGTGAGGCCGCCGACCGCCCTCAGCGTCAGGGCGGTCTGCGAGGACGGCGTCAGCGCCGGATGGCAGCACAGGAACAGCAACACGAGCGTGTCGTCGGTGTCCGGCAGCTCCTCGGGCACCACCTCGGTGGCGGTCGCGGACTCCCGCTCCCGGCGCGCGTGGTCGCTGCGCAGATGGTCGATCAGCCGGCGGGACGCGACGGTCACCAGCCAGCCGTACGGGTTGTCCGGTACACCGTCGGCCGGCCACTGCACGGTGGCGGCCAGGACGGCCTCCTGTACGGCGTCCTCGCAGTCCTCGAACTGGCCGTGCCGACGTACCAGCGCGCCGAGGACCCGCGGCGTCAGCTCACGCAGCAGGTCCTCGACAGCCGGTGCGGTCATGCGTCCAGGTTTCCGTCGGCGAACATCACCTGCCGCACCTCGACTCCCAGCCCCTCGATCGCGGTGTCCGGAATCTGGGCGGCGAGTTCGAGTGCACGGTCCTTGCTCTCGCAGTCGATCAGGTAGAAGCCGCCGAGGAACTCCTTCGACTCCAGGAACGGTCCGTCGGTCACCGCCGGCTGGCCGTTTCGTACCGACACCACGGCCGCCTGGGACGGGTCGACCAGCGCCAGCGTGTTGATCAGCTCACCGGACTCCTTCAGCCCCTGGATGAACCTGCCGTGGCCCTCGCCGATCGCCGCCTTCTCCTCCTCGGTCAGCGATTCCAGGACCGCGGGGTTGATGTGCATGCTGATCAGGAACTTCATGTCGAACTCCTCGTGCTTCGCGGGCCCCGGGCGGGCCCTTCGACCGGTTGGTCGGAGCCGCAAAGGCCGTCTTGACATCCCCGGACAGAACTTTCGCACGAGTTTCCGCCCGCCCGGTGCCCGAATCGGTGCGTTTCGCCCCTTCCCGCGGACCACACCGCGAACCGAGACCGACTCGAGCCGATCGTTCCACCGCGTCGACGTCAAGGTCGACGTCAAGAAGGTCCCGGCCGCTCCGACAGACGGGCGACAGCACAGAACATCGAGATAACGCGGAGTTCAGAATGCGAATCAACCGGGCGGCGCTGGGGCTGGGCGTCCTCGTGCTGCCGGCACTCTTCGTCGCCGTCGACCAGACGGCGCTGCTCCTGGCGCTGCCGCAGCTGAGTGCCGACCTGGGCGCCACCAACGTCCAGCAGTTGTGGATCAGCGACAGCTACGGCTTCCTGGTGGCCGGACTGGTCATCACCATGGGCACCCTCGGCGACCGGTTCGGCCGCAGGCGGCTGCTCATGATCGGCGGAGCGGCGTTCGCGGTGATGTCGGTCGTGGCCGCGTTCGCGTCCAGTCCGCTGACGCTGATCATCGCCCGCGGGTTGCTGGGCGTGGCCGGCGCGACCCTGGCACCGTCCACGCTGGCGTTGATCACCACCATGTTCGGCGACGACCGGAGACGGGGACAGGCCATCGCGGTCTGGGCGGCGTGCCAGTTCACCGGTGGCGCCCTCGGGCCCGTGCTCGCCGGACTCCTGCTCCAGCACTTCTGGTGGGGGTCGGTGTTCCTGGCCGCCGTGCCGGCGATGGTGATGCTGCCGCTTGCCGGACCGTTCCTGTTGCCGGAGTTTCGCAGCGACCGTGCCGGGTGGCCGGACCTGACCAGCGTCGGACTGTCGTTGCTGGCGGTGCTGACGACCGTGTACGGAGTCAAGCAACTGGCCGTGGAGGGCGTTCGGGGCGTACCGGTGGCGGCTGTCGTCGTCGGCGCCGTCGTCGGATACGTGTTCGTACGCAGGCAACTTCGGCTGGAGTCGCCACTGCTCGACCTGCGACTGTTGCGCAACCGGCCGTTGACGGCCGCTCTCGTCGCCCTCGTGTTCGCCGGTGTCGCCATGGCCGGCACGGGCCTGGCGGTGACGCAGTACCTCCAGAGCGTGCTGGGCTTGTCTCCGCTCGCGTCGGCGGTGTCGTTCGCCCCCATGGGCCTGGCCGTGGCGATCGGCACCCTGGCCGCGCCGGCGCTGACCCGGCGGGTGAGCCGCACCTCCGCGATCGCCGGCGGCCTGGTGGTGTCGGCGTCGGGCGCTCTGCTCCTGGTCGCTGTCGGCGGCGTGTTCTCCCTGCCGCTGGTGATGGCCAGCATCGCCGTACTGGCGCTGGGCACCGGCCCACTGTTCGCGCTGGGCACCGGGCTGGTCGTCGGATCCGTGCCACCGGAGCGCGCCGGGTCCGCGGCGTCGATGTCGGAGACCGGAAACTACCTCGGCGGATCGCTCGGGTTCGCGGTGCTCGGTGTGGTGGCCGCGGTCGTCTACCGCGCCGGGATGGACGGTACGTCGGACTCACTGGCCGGTGCGGTCGCCCAGAGCCGGCACCTCCCCGCCGGCCAGGGCGCCGAACTGCTGCACGCAGCGAGAGAGGCCTTCACCTCCGGCCTGCACGTCACCGGTGTGCTCGCCGCGGTCATCTTCGCCGGACTCGCCGTGCTGGTCGCGACCATGCGCCCCGCGAGGCGGTCGGTCGACCTCGGCCGGACGCCGGCCGGGAGGGCCGGTGCCAGACCAACGTGTAGCGCCAGAACAACCGGCGACGGAGTCGTACGCCGGGCAGGGCGGCGCGGGCCTGGCGAGTGATGTCGGCGAAGGTCATGCCCGCCGGACGTGTCCTGGCGGCCATGGACGCAGGTCCGGGATTTCGCCGGAGTGCGCGTGTGTTCTTGAGCAGGCCGATGACGAGGTTCAGCGGCACGGACGCGGCGCCGAGCAGGTGGTCCCCGAGCGTCCGTTCCTCGTACAGACCGACGATCACCAGCGTCCCGCCGGGAGCAAGCCGCCGGCGGAACAGACCGATCGCCTCGGCGAACGGCAGATGGTGGACGGTCGCCACACAGGTGATGACGTCGAACGACCCGGGCGGGACGTCGGTGAGTGCATCCCCGGCCGAGAAGCTCACTCGGGCGCCCGGTGCGGTCGACTCCCGAGCGGCAGCGATGATCTGCGGGTCGGAGTCGATTCCGTCCACGGCTTCGGAGCGCTCGGCCAGGAGCCTGGCAAGCTCACCACGCCCACAGCCCACGTCCACAGCGGTCCCGAACCTCCTGGGCAGCCGTCGCAGGATCCACCGGTGGTAGTGGGCGTTGTGGTCCCAGGGGTGAGCGCGGTTGAACCGGTCGATTGCCTCAAGTGCGCGATGCGTCGGTGGCACGGACATGCCCGGTAGCGTAGGCACGGTCACGCTGCCTCGATCACCGGGCGCCCTCGTCCGGCCGGTGATCGAGGCAGCCCCGGTCGGTCAGTTCTGCGGCGCGGGTTCGAAGAGGCTGAACGGCGTGCCCTGATCGTCGTGACAGTGCGCGATCCGCCCGACGCCGGGAACGGCATGCACTCCCTCAGCCACGCCGCCGAGATCGTGGACCTGCTTGACCGAGGTGTCGATGTCATCGGTGGCGAAGTACACCCGGGGATGGGCGAAGCCGTCCTCCCGTGGGGCGATAGCACCCTCCGGTCCGTTGCCGATCACGTGGTAGTCGCCTGGGAACTCGCTGGTGTCCCAGCCAAACAGGTTCCCGTAGAAAGCACGGGCCTTGGCGGTGTCGGCGGCAGGTAGTTCGATCCAGTCGATCTGTCCGGGGACTGTTGGCATTTGTCGTTCCTCTCGTGCAAGCGTCGGTTGACACACCGGAGGACGAACGACAAGGACCGTTCTCGACAGTCCTCGACAACTCAGCGCCTGGTCTCCTGCGCCAGTACCTTCCGGCCGGCGTCGAAGCTGCGGAGCGCGGCGCCGAGTGCCGCCGCGACGGTGACCTCGAAGATCTGGTCCTGCGAGCACCCGGCCGTGAGGAGCCGGTCGACGTCGGCATCGGTGATCCGGTACGACGCGTCGCGCACCGCGCGGGCGTAGGACTGCCAGTGCTCCGGGATCGGCCCACCAGCCGCGACGGCAGAGCGCAGTGCAGGGGCGGTGGTGACCGGTGCGTCCAGCACCGAGTGGCGCAGGTTGGCCACGTCGTCGCCCTGATCGACCGCAGGTCCGTCGGCGAGCAGGAAGGACGGGAAGCGGTAGCCGAACCGGTGCAGCGCGCGGGTCCCGCTGTGCAGTTGACCTTCGCGGAGCACGAAGCCGAACGCGTTGGCGAGGCGGTTGACGACGTTCCACACCAGGTTGACCCGCAGTGCCTGCAGCACCGCGTCGTCGGGAATGCCGGCCATTCCTGCACGAGCTTCGGTGGCGTTCACGTCGTCCGGCGTACGGCTGACCAGATCGAGGAAGTTCCCCACCGTGCGCAGGTGCGGCCGGGCGGATGCCGGGTCGTCCGGGTCGATCTCGCCGTCGCCGGCGATCCGGGTGAGCTCGGCGTGGGAGTCGACGCAGAACAGGCACCGGTGCAGTTGCGCGGTGCGCATCGCGAGGTACTCCCGCTCCCCCGCCGTCCAGTACGACGGCCCGCGCATCGCCTCGGCGGTGAGCTCCAGCAACGGGCGGGTGAGAAATCCCGGCCGGTACAGCAGCATCTTCACGATGTCCGGACTGGCCACCCGTGACGTGGCGGAGGTGAATGTCAAGAAGAGCTTGACACGGCGGCGGTGGCCGTGGTCCAGGATGGGCAGTCTCATCGGGACTCCGTGAGGTCGAGCTCGCGCAACCGGTCGGCGAGGAACCTTCGGTCGGCGGGGTTGGTGGCGAGTTCGTGGGCACGTCGATACGCCGACGCCGCCTCGGCGGTGCGGCCGAGGCGGCGCAGCAGGTCCGCCCGGGACGCGTGCAGCAGGTGGTAGCGGTCGAGCCCCTCGATCCGGTCGACCAGCGCCAGACCCTCGGCCGGGCTGGTGGCCGCGGCGACGGCGACGGCATGGTTGAGCGCGACCACCGGCGACGGGGTCAGCGTGCGCAGCTCGGCGTAGAGGGCGGCGATGCCCGGCCAGTCCGTACGTTCGCCGGAGCCGGCCTGGGCGTGCAGCGCGGCGATCCCGGCCTGCAGTTGGTACGGACCCGGCCTGCCCACGCGCAGCGCCCGGTCCAGCAGGCCAACGGCTTCGACGATCTCCTTCCGGTCCCAGCGGGACCTGTCCTGGTCGGCCAGCAGCACCACGTCACCGCCGGCGGTGTAGCGGGTGGCACTGCGCGAGTCCTGCAGCAACAACAACGCGACCAGACCGAGCGCCTCGGGCTCGTCGGGCATGAGGGTGGCGACGAGCTTGCCGAGCCTGATTGCCTCCGCCGGCAATGTGCGGCGTTCGGGCCGGTCGTACGCGGCGGTGTAGCCCTGGGTGAAGATCAGGTAGATCACCGCGAGAACGCTGGACAGCCGCTCGGGCAGCAGCGAGTCGGCGGGCACCTCCAGACTGATGCCGGCATCGCGGATCTTCCGCTTCGCGCGCACCAGCCGCTGGGCCAGCGTGGGCTCACCGACCAGGAACGCCCGGGCGATCTGCCCGGCGGTCAACCCGGCGACGGCCTGCAAGGTCAGCGCGACCCGGGCGTCCTCGGCCAGGGCGGGATGGCAACAGGTGAAGATCAGGGCGAGGCGCTCATCTCCCATGCTGCGCAGGGTGTCCTCGCCGAACTCCGTCATCGTCGTCAGCTCTCCCGGCGTCGCCCGAAGCCGGCCGAGCTCCCCGAGCAGTGCGAGTTTCTCCTTGCCGAGCCGGGCCCGCCGCAGCCGGTCGATCGCGCTGTTGCGGGCCGCGGTGAGCAGCCACGCCATCGGGTCGTCCGGCGGTGGGTCGCCCCAGGTGCGCAGCGCGAGGGCACACGCGTCCTGCAGCGCGTCCTCGGCGAGTTCGAAGTCACCGAGGACGCGGATCAGCGCGGCGAGCATCCGGGCCCGGTGAGCGCGGTAGACCCGCTCCAGTACCGGTGCGGCGACCGGTCCGGCGTTCATTCGCCGGTGGCCGCCAGGCCCGAACGGCGGTGGTCCAGGCCCTGCACCCCGGCGATCGGGCGTACCTCGATCCCACCCAGCTCGGCCATCGGGCACATCGCCGCGAGTTCCAGAGCCTCGTCCAGGTTCCGGCAGTCCAGAACGTAGACGCCGCCGAGATGCTCGTGGGTTTCGGCGTACGGGCCGTCGGTGATCATCGTCCTGCCGTCGCGCACGCTGACGGTGGTCGCGGTGTGCTCGCCCTGCAGCGGATGTCCGTAGACGAACGCCTCGCGCCGGCGGCACTCGTCGGCGAAGGCGTTCACTCTCGCGAGGGCCTCCGCGAAACCCGGATCGCCCGGCTCGGGCCGCTCGCAGTCGTAGATCAGCAGCATGTACTGCATGTGTCCTCCACTCACCCGGAGACTTTCTGCCGGAAGGGCCTGTCGGAGAGGATGACGAACACGCAGACCGTATCTCGACATCCCGGCCCGCCTTCTTCGCGACGCGGAGTGGCGCCCGACACAGCGGGCGTCGCGGGCGCGTCCACGCTCGATCGCACCCGAAGGGACGGCGGCGAATCTCCGATCGCCCGATACGCTGCCGGGCGTGCTCCTCACGTTTCCGGACCCGGCATTGGCCGCCGCCGGCATCGTCCTCCGGCAGGCCGAAGCCGGCGACGCGCCCTGGATCACCGCGGCCTGCAGTGATCGCGAGTTGAGCCGCTACGTCCCGTCCATTCCCTACCCCTACTCCGAATCGGATGCCCGGACGTTCATCGACCGTGCCGCCGAGGACTGGGCGCAGGGACGCGCCGCGCTGTTCGTGATCGCCCAGGCAACCAGCGGGGAGAGCCTCGGTGCCGTTGCCCTCCACCCGTCCCCGCGCGACTCGGAGGTGGCCGAGGTCGGTTACTGGCTGCGCCGGGAGGCACGCGGCCGCGGCGCCGCGACGATCGCCGTACGACTGGTGGCCGGCTGGGCGTTCGGGCACCTCGGCATCAAACGGCTCGGCCTGCAGACCCACCCGGAGAACTCCGCCTCGCAGCGCGTGGCGCACCGCGCGGGCTTCACTCGGGAAGGACTGCTCCGGGCCTGGATGGCGACGCCGAACGGGCGGCGCGACAGCGTGATGTTCTCGCTGCTGCCCGAGGACGACGGAGGCGGCATCCGGCCGTAGGTTCGCCGGCGGCTCGGCCGGCGCGACGAGCGGTCCAGGCGACGCGCTGGACCGGCTGACGTCGCGTCAGGGCGAACCCTCATGTCCTGCGGGCAAGCTGGGAGTTAGCGTCGGACGCAGAGGGCCCGTTCAGCGGAGTCCCGGCTCGACGAAAGGTACGAACCATGCCAGTGCAGGCCGACCCTCCCGCGAGCGACACGCTGCCGGTCGGGACCGTCGACGCCGTGGTGATCGGCGGCGGTGCGGCGGGCCTGAACGGTGCGCTGATGCTCGCCCGCTCCCGCCGTTCGGTGGTCGTGATCGACAGCGGCACTCCCCGCAACGCACCCGCGGAGGGCGTGCACGGGCTCCTCGGGCTGGACGGCACCCCGCCCGCCGAGTTGTACCAACGGGGACGTGACGAGGTCCGCCGCTACGGCGGCCTGGTCGTGTCCGACGAGGTGACGTCCGCCCTGCGCGCCGAACCGTCCGCCGGCGGCGATCTCCGCTTCACAGTCGCTCTGGCCAGTGGCCGAACCCTGACCGCGCGCAGGCTGCTGGTGGCGACCGGGCTGCGCGACGTGTTGCCGGACGTTCCCGGTCTGGCGGAGCACTGGGGACACGGCGTCGTGCACTGTCCGTACTGCCACGGCTGGGAGGTGCGCGACGAACCCATCGGCATCCTCGCCGTCGGTCCCGCCTCACTCCACCACGCGCTGCTGTTCCGCCAGCTGACCGAGGACCTCGTCTACTTCACCCGAGGCACCGACCTCGATGCCGGAACCCGTTCGCGGCTCGCCGCACGGAACGTCCGCGTCGTCGACACCCCTGTTGCCGAAGTCGTCACCGCCGACGACGGGAGGATCTCCGGCGTACGACTGACCGACGGCGAGGTAGTCCCCCGCAGGGTCCTCGCCGTCGCGACCACCATGCTGGCCCGCACCGCGGGCGTCGACGGCCTCGGCCTGGCGATGGAGGACCTGTCAAACGGCATGGGACGTCGCTACACCTCCGGCGTGGCCGGCGTCACCGACGTGCCCGGGGTGTGGGTGGCCGGCAACGCCACCGAACTGACCGCCCAGGTAGGCGCCTCCGCCGCGGCGGGCGCTCTCGCCGGCGCCCAGATGAACGCCCAGCTCGCCGTCGCCGACACCGATGCCGCTCTTGCCGCGACCGGGAGCGCCGTGCACGCCTGAGCGCGTGCACGGCGCCGAACAAGACCGCGTCCGGAGCGCGAGTCTCGTTGTCCACAAGGGCGCGTGCCGATGGCCCGGGCGGAGACGATCTCCACCCGGGCCACCCGCACGACGTGTCAGTCCGTGCCGAGCCTTCTCACCGCACCGCGGGAGCCTGGCCGTTGTACCACTTGACGCCGAACTCACCCGACCGGCACGTCGCCGTCGCCGCGACGAACCGCCAGCCGCTGTAGTCGGTCTTCGAACACGCGTGATAGGTGGAGAACACGCGCCACTCCTGCGCGCCCACCCGAGCCGCCGGAGCCTGGCCGTTGTACCACTTCACGCCGAACTCACCCGACCGGCACGTCGCCGACCCCGGGACGAACCGCCAGGCGCTGTAGTCGGTCTTCACACACGCGTGGTAGACCGAGAAGACGCGCCACGTCTGCACACCCACCCGAGCCGCCGGAGGCCGGCCGTTGTACCACTTGACGCCGAACTCACCCGACCGGCACGTCGCCGTCGCCGCGACGAACCGCCAGCCGCTGTAGTCGGTCTTCGAACACGCGTGATAGGTGGAGAAGACGCGCCATTCCTGCGCAGCGACCTGCGCCGATGCCGACGCCGACGCGGGTGTCGCCATCGCCAGCAGGAGTCCACCCACAGTCGTCAACGCCGCGACAGCGGCACGTACGCCCATCCTTTTCCAACGACCCACGACGTCCTCCTAAGCAGAACCGGCACATGAGGAGATATCCGCACGAGCTGAGCACGTGCTCGGTAGGTGGATGCCGCGTCGGCCTTCCTTCAAACACAAAGGGAACGAAGTCTCAGGCAGCGCACCGGTTGTGGGATTGAAGGACTGCCCGACCCGGGCGGCGACGATACGTCGCCGCCCGGGCACTCCTGGCGCAGATCAGTTTGTGACCGACCTGTTTCCGTACTGGCCGCACGTGGGACAGGCCCGATGCGCGAGCCTGGGTTCGCGGCATTCCTTGTTGCTGCATGGGACCAATGAGGGTGCGGTCGCCTTCCACCGCGCTCGGCGAGACCGCGTTCTCGAACGTGACTTCCTTCGCTTCGGTTCCTGCATTGCGTCGCTCCCGATGTGTGGTCCGCGAACCACCATCTCCGGATGCCGGACACACGTCGCCGCGGTCTCGAAGCAGAACAGAACAGCATGCGGCGAAGATCGCGTCCAGCCTTGCCGGTAAGGCGGATCGCGGTGGTGGACCTGGCGCTGGATGCTCGCTCTACAGCGAGGGCATCCGGCGCGACTCGGCCACATACACATGGGTACGCATGGTCGACACCATATACGCACGGCACATCTCAGTTGTCGGGGAGCAGGCCGGCCTGGCGGTAGATCTGGCGAAGGTAGCGTCGCATCTCCGCGCGGTCGGGCGGGTCCGGCTGGAGCACCCGGTAGACGACCGCGCCGGCCATCATGTCGATCAGCACGTCCAGGTCGGCATCCGGTGCCAGTCTGCCCGCCTGTTTCGCGTGCTCGAGCATCGCGCTCGCGGCTTTCCTGCGGGGCAGGACGTAGTGCTTCCAGTACGTCCTCATCAGCGCGGGGTGGCTCACACTCGAGCCGAGGATGCGCGCGACCAGGGCGCGGAAGTCATGGCTCGCGGCCAGTTCGGCCGACTCGTCCAGCATGTTCTCCAGGAGTTGTTCTGGCTTCACCTGTTCCACTTCGGCGTTCGAAGGCCGGTCGCGACGGCTTTCGACCATCCACTCGATGGCCTGGGCCGCCAGTTCCTCCTTCGACGCCCACCGCCGGTACACCGTCACCTTGCCCACCCCGGCCTGCCTGGCGACCTGTTCGATACTCATCCCCTCGACGCCGCGTTCGATGAACAACTCCAACGCGGCCTGCAGGATCGCGCGGTCGACCTCCGGATCGCGTGGGCGGCCGCGACCACGTTGCTGCGTCACCGGGAGACCTGCCCGCGCCGCAACGTCCCATCCAGCCACCGCTCCAGTCCGGCCGGATCGCTGCCTCTCCAGGCCAGGTGGGCATCCGGGCGTACGAGCATCGTCTGCTCCTCGTCGTGCCGAAGTACCCCGAGATGCTCGCCGAGCCGTTGCCTGGCGACGGTTTCGAGTTCGTCCGCACCGACCTGCGGCACCACGAGTGCCCAGCGCCCGCCGAGCTCGGCATGCAGACCGGAGGCGCTGCCGTCAGCGCGTACGACAGCGCGGTCGGACACCCGATCACCCGGGCGGGGCCTGGCGCCGCGACCGCCATCCCCCAGCGGCCCCTTGCGATAACTCACCCACAGCTGCGACGTGGTGTAGGTCGTCCAGCGTTGGACGATCGCCAGGTTGAACAGCCGCACCAGCACGTGGTCCCGCAGGAATCGCCCGACCGAACTGCTGGCGATGTTGATCTTTGTGACGTTCGCCGTGCCGCGCAGCACCTCGGTCGCGAGCGGGCGGCGTTCGGCCTCGTAGGTGTCGAGCAGCGCCGCATCCGCCCTGCCCCGAACGACGAGCGCGAGCTTCCAGGCGAGGTTCTCCGCGTCGCCCACGCCGGTGAGCATCCCCTGGCCGCCGAACGGTGCGTGGGCGTGCGCGGCGTCGCCGGCGAGGAAGACGCGGCCGCTTCGATAACGCTCGGCCAGCCGGCGATGGATGGTGAACTGCGAGACCCATTCGGCTTCGCCGATGCGTACGTGCCTGCCGGTGCGCTCCGGCAGGATCCGCCGCAGCCGGTGCAGGATCTCCTGCTCACCGGGCTTGTCGTGGTCGCCGGCTCCCGGGTCGTAGGCGATCAGCCGCCACAGGTCGTCGCGGCCGCTCACCTGGTCGGGCATCGGCATCGCACCGAGCATGCCGGCCGGGTGAATCCAGCCGCTGGTTCCGCTGCGATCGAGGTCCCAGTCCAGGCGCAGGTCGGCCAGCAGGAAGCGCTCGCTGAGCTTGACACCGGGGAAACCGACACCGGCCAGTTTGCGGGTCGTGCTTCCGGTGCCGTCGCAGCCGATCACCCAGCCGGCGCGAACCACCTGCCCGTCGGCCAACGAGACGGTGACACCGTCGGCGTCCTGGTCGACGTCGACGAGCGCGGTGTTCCACTCGGGCGCGCCGCCGAGGTCTGCCAGCCGGTCCCGCAGAGCGGCTTCGACCTTCGCCTGGGACACCACCATCGGCGGCGCTGCCGTCCTGCCGCCGGGGTCGCCGAACCTCAGCGTCATCACCGGGCGGTCGCCCAGATATGTCGTGATCCGCATGGCCCGCAGGGACTCCTCGGGCAATGTGCCGAGCGCGCCCAGCCGGTGCAGTACTTCCGAGCCGCGAGCATGCAGGAAGTTGGCCCGGGAAGTGGTGGCCGGTCCGGGTGCCCGGTCGACGACGCGGACGGCGACTCCGTGCAGCCGGAGTACGCACGCCAGCGTCAGCCCGGTCGGCCCGGCGCCGACGACAAGAACCTCGGTGGTGTCCATGGCGGCTCATTTCATTTACGAAACGGTATCGGTTCGTAACCGTACCCCCATCGAGGTGGTTCTGCTAACTTGCGCGGCATGGAGAGCGCCGAGTCCGGACGGTGCGTGGACGTGCCCGGATCGCGCGGCGGGTGCACGGACTCGGGCGATGTCGCCATCCATTGGCTCCGCGACGCGCTGTCGCGTCTGGCACAGGAGACCCGTGCACGCCCCCGCAACGGCCTCGCACATCACGGTGCCGACGAAACCGTTGGCACCGTCGGCACCGACGACGCGGTGGGGTTCGATCCACTGCCGCTGCTCCGGGCGCTGTACGAGTTCGGCGCGCACGTCGTCGTCATCGGACAGGTCGCCGGAATCATGCACGGTTCGCGTGAGCTGACCGGGGACCTGGACCTGCTCTGGGACGGCCACTCCGTTCAGGCGGACGCGATGGCCGCCGCCTTCGCCTCGGTGTGGCCGAGCTCACCGACGACGACGGCGCTCCTCTGCGCTGCGAGCCGGCTGCGTTAGGGCTGCCGAAGGTGCTGTTTCGTACTCCGGGCGCAAGCGGCGATTGCTGCACCCCCGCTCTGCCGTGGGGTGATCTGCCGATTGCCGAATTCCTTACCCAGTACGAAGTTGCGAGGGCCGACGGGTTCGAGATCCGCTACCTGGATCGCGTGGACCTGATTCGGATGCGTCGGGCTGCCGGGCGGGCGAAGGACCATCGGCGCGCCGACGAACTCGAACGACCGGCCTCGAACCGTCAGCCGAAGAAGTGAAGTGCGCGGTCGATTCCGGCGCGGTAGTGGTGTCGAAGATCTCGCTGTCGCCGTACGACCGTCGAGCATGACCGGCCCGCTGTCGGCCGGCAACGTAATACTGTGGGCCACCGCCGAGGAAGGGACGCGATCATGCCTGCTCCGGAACCCGCTCGTGCCGATGGGATGGCGGGAGAGTTCGTCACCGAGTCCTTCGATTACAACGGCGGACGCCAGGTCACGGTCTACGTGCCGCCGGAACCGCCGGAGGCGGTCGTGTACGCGGGCGACGGTCAGCTGATCTCCCGGTGGGGCGTGGATCTCGAGTCGGCCGACGTTCCGCCGACGATGATCGTCGGTGCCCACCGGACCGACGACCAGGACGAGATGGTGCGCATCCGGGAATACTCGCCGCCGTTCGACGAGAAGCGGTTCGCGGCCCACGAGAGGTTCTTCGTCGAGGACGTCGGCAGCCGGGTGCGGACCCGCTTCGGCGTCAACCTGCCGGCCGGACGCACCGCGGTGTGCGGGGTGTCGGCGAGTGGAGAGCTCTCGCTCGCGATGGGGCTTCGCCACCCGGACGTCTACGGCGCGGTCTTCTCCGCCTCACCCGGTGGCGGCTACCGTCCGCCCGCGGAGCTGCCGAAGCCGTTCCCGCGTACCTACCTTGTCGCCGGCACGGAGGAGCCGTTCTTCCTCGAGAACGCCACACGGTGGGCGGACGCCCTGCGTGACGCCGGTGTGGATGTCGTGATGACCGAGCGGGCCGGCAACCATGGCGACCCGTTCTGGCGGACCGAGTTCTCGTTGATGGTGGCCTGGGCGTTCGGAGGCTGAGGCGATGATGACCCCCGCCGACCGCTGTCCACGCGAAGCGCGGGTCGTCGAGCAGAGCGCAGCCAGCCCGTGCGGTTGGACGACCACACATGCTTGTGAGCGTCTCAAGCATTCTCATCGTCCAGCCGCTACGGGCATGGTGGATGCATGACGGTTTTCACCACCGGCGGCGAATTCGGCCGCGCACCACGATCGCTGGGCAGCTTCCTCGCCAACCGCCCCTCCGTGAAGGCACACCATGGCTGAGCTCGTCCTGGCCGTGGGCCGGGTGCTCACCGGCCTTCTCGCCGGCGTCTACCTGGCCTTCCTCCTCGCCGTGATGCCCGCGCTTCACAGCCAGCCGGACGATGTCTTCGTCAAAGTCATGAACCGGATCAACGTCGTGATCGTCAATCCGATCTTCATGGTGCTCTTCCTCGGCGCGCCGATCGTCACCGCCGTCCTGCTCCGCTGGCACCGGGACGTCCTCACGGTGTCGGCGGTCGTCGCGGCCGTGCTGGCCGTGGTGGTCACCGTCGCCGCGAACATCCCGCTCAACAACGCACTCGCCGACGGCGGAGCCAGGGCGGCCTTCGAGACACCGTGGATCACCTGGCACGTCGTACGCACCGTCCTGGCCTGCGCGTCGTTCGGCCTCCTCGTCCTTCCGCGAACGACGGCCGGTTGAGCGATCAGCCCACCCAGGCAGCCCACTGCTCGCCGGCGTCGCGTTCCAGCGCCTTGAGATAGACACTGAGCTTGCCGTAGAAGATGTACACCGCCTCGCGGTAGACCTGATGCTGGACGAAGGGCGAGGCGACGAAACCGCCGCGGTCGATCCGGTCGATGTGCAGCTCCTCCTCCGTGAAGCGGTCCAGCGCCGCTTTCATCGCGTCGTCCTGCGCCTGGAACCACGCGCGCAAACCGGCGGTGGTGATCGGCGCCGGTGGCGGCGGGAGCTGCCGGTGCGCCCAGTCGAGAGTGAACGCCTCGAACGAATGGGTGTAGACGCCCTGGAGGTCGCCCAGCTCGACCAGCAGCTCGCCCAGCGTCGGGTTGTAGCCCGGCAGCTTGTAGCCGAGGTCGGCATCGGACACCACGCTCAGGAGGTGGTCCCGCATGCTGTGGTGCCCACGAATCTCCTCCTCGAAAAGACTGTTCATCGCCTGTCCCTCCATGGCCCCGGCGATCGCCGGCAAACGCCTCGACCGCCTGTGCGATTCATGGCGGTGAGGATGGCAGACGCCACCGACAAGCGCACGGTCGCCGCCGCTCCCCCGGGTTGACGACGTTCGGCTGCCGGCGAACACGATCCGCTGTCAGCGAAGGTGATGGACATCGGCCGCTGCCGGTTCCAAGACTTGCGGAGCGTTGATCGGAGTCAACGAACCGAACCGGATCGGCAACCACCGGAGGCGCTGTGCCAGTCCCCCACGCGGTGACACCCTTGCGAAGGAACCGCGACTTCATGGTGCTGTGGACCGGGCACGCGATCTCGGCCCTGGGATCCAGCATCGCGATGATCGCCTATCCCCTGCTGGCGCTACTGGCGACCGGCTCCGCGCGTACGGCCGGCCTGATCGCCTTCGTCGGTATGGCCGCCGGGGCGGTGCTGCGGCTGCCGGCCGGAGTGTTCGTGGACCGGCTGCCGCGCAGGGCGCTCCTGGTCACCTGCGACGCGATCAGGGCGGTCACCACCGCATCGGTCGCGCTGGCTGTCGTGACCGGCCGGCTGAGCATGGCGCACCTTGTCGTCGCGGCCGTCGTCAACGCCGCGTGTGACGCGTTCTTCGATCCTGCCCAGATGGTCACCGTCCGGCAGGTCGTGCCCACGGCGCAACTGCCGAACGCCATGGCGCAGAACGAGGCCCGCGGTCACCTGGCCGCACTCGGAGGCCCGCCACTGGGCGGCCTCCTCTTCGGTGTCGCGGCCGCCCTGCCGATCGCGGCGCAGGCCGCAAGCTTCGTGACCAGCGGTCTCCTCATCGGCTCGATCAGGCAGAAACTGCACGGCGGGCAAGGGCAGCGGGCGAACCTCCGTCCGCTGCGCCATGACCTCCTCACCGGCATCCGGGTGGTGTGGGCCAACACGTTCCTGCGGGTCACCCTGCTGAGCGCGGCGGGGTATTCGTTCATCTTCCCCGCCGTCGTCCTGGTGGTGATCGCGTCGACCAGGGCCCGGGGAGCACCGGCCGCCGAGATCGGCGCGGCCCTCTCCCTTGCCGGTGTCGGCGGGATCCTGGGCGCCTGGCTGTCGCCGCAACTCCAGCGAAGGCTGCCACCTCCGGTGCTGGTGTACCTCTTCTGTACGACCACGACCCTCGCGCTGGGCGCCCTGACGTTCGCGTACAGCCCCTTCCTCATCGGTGCCCTGCTGGCACTGACGTACTTCACCTCTGCCCCGGCCAACGGAATGCTCGCCGCGGTCCAGATCAGCATCACCCAACCGGAGCTACAGGGACGGGTGCTGAGCGCGGCCATGCTCGTGGCCGGCCTCGCCGCGCCGCTGGGCCCGCTCGCCGGCGGATGGCTGCTGCAGGACTTCGGCGTACGCGCGACCTTCGTCGTCCTCACCTGCATGTCAGCGGCCCTCACCGCTGTAGTGCTTCTCAGCTCCGCCATCAGGCACATGCGCCCGCCCTCCGCGATCGATCGGGAAAGCCATGCCGAAGGTCGATAGTGCCGGTGTGGTTGGATCGCTCGGGTGATCGAGCCCGAGGTTGATCCGCGGATCGCGGGCGTGGTGCCGGCAGGAGCTGGGCGCCGTGCCCGTCGGAACCCTTTCCACGCCTGGGATGCCGGACGCCGGGGGCACCCGTCTCGACGACGGACGTACGGTCTTCATCAAGACCCGCCCTGACCCCACCAGGCGGACGACCACCTGCGTCGGGGTCCAGCGCCGCGTCGCCGACGCGGGTTTCCCCTGTGCTCGCCCGCTCACCGACGCGACCTACGTGGACGGGCACGCAGTCCATGCCGAGGAATGGCGGCCTGGTGGCGAAATGCTGCGGGGAGACGGCCCGGCGATCGCGGAGCGCTCGGCGCAGCTGTTCGCCGAGCTCACCGCGATCACGGCGCGCATCGAACTCCCGCCGCCGCTACCGAATCCCGAGTGGGTGCACTGGGATCACGCCGGTCCCGGCATCTGGCCGTCCAATCCGCGTCACGACACCCGACCGGGTGCGGATGATCTCCCGGGTGAGCTGGTGAAAGTCGCCGCCCGTGCTCGTGCCCGGCTGACGATAGCCGACGAAGGCCCGCGCGTCCTGGGCCATGCCGACTGGGAAGCACAGAACCTGCGGTGGAGCACCGAGGGCATCCACACGGTGTACGACTGGGACAGCATCGCCTGGCTGCCCGAAGCCGCACTTGTCGGTGCGGCGAGCGGGTCCTTCGCCAGTGCCGAGATTCCCACGCTTGCACCGGTCGACAGCTCGGAAGCGTTCATCGCGGCGTACGAGGATGCGCGCCGACGGCGATTCACCGTCGAGGAGCGGCAGGTGGCGTGGGCGGCGAGCCTGTGGCCGGCCTTGCACAACGCGCGGGCCGAGATCCTGTGGTGTCAACCGGCCGTTGCGCTGGCCGAGATTCTTGCGCAGGGCGAGGAACGTCTCCACCGCGCCCACGCCTGAACCGGCCCTTCGGAGACTCCGTGTCCGGCCGGTCGTGCCATCTCGCTGACCTCGTGCAGGCTTTCAGCCTGGGTAGACCTCGTGGCTGTCCCCCGCGACCGACGCGGCGAAGTACGGGTTCTCCGGGGCGACGGGAGAAACAAGATCGACTGGGCGGCCGAGCAGAGATTCGAGTGACTCCTTCAGACCGAAGTAGGCGTCGAAGCGGCTCGCCACGTCGTCACGAAAGTCGACGAGGAAGTCGACATCGCTGGCCGTCTCGTCGAACCGTTCGTGACGGCGGAGCCGAAGAGGACGAGACGCTTGACGCCGTACCGCTCGCAGACAGCGGCAATCGCGGCACGGTCGAACACGAGGGGCCCAGACACCAGCCTCATTCCCTCGCGGCTGCGGGAACTCACGAACTCAGCTTGAGTGATCGTTCCTCCAGGCGAACGAAGCGGGCTGATCCCGGTCGACAGGTCTCGCGGATCGAGGCAGCTCGGCTCTTGCCGGTCAGCTCAGCTCGGGCGGGAGTATTCCGGTGAGCCAGGCGAGTTCGTTGTCTCGAATGAAGATCGAGGCGCCCGTCGCACGATCCACCGGCCAGGGGTGAATGGATTCCAGTGCCCGCACGTATGCGTCTGCGCTTTCTCGGCTGGGTTGGGTGAGGAGCTGCCGAGCGAGGGTGCTGTATCCGTCCGGTATCCGGTCCAACGTGGCGAGCGTGGCGTCGAGATACCTCGGCCCGCGAAAGAGCGTCCGGTTCAACGCGAGTAGGGCCCGCCCGCCGGCGCTCACCGTGTGCACAGCGGCGTGATGCAGCAGGAAGGTGTTGTCCGACAGGACAGCCTGTGGCAGGAAGTCCGTTCCGTGCCACCAGACCTCGGACATGAACGAGATGGCCCGGCTCTCCCACACGTTCGGCGGAAGCTCAGGGATGGCGGCGACCCGCTCGGCGACGTCGTAACCATCGCGGACCCAGGCCACCCGGGCGCCTTCGAATGATGCGCGAACAGGATCGTCCCCACGCTCGGCGGCGGCATCCAGAAACGCGACAGTGGCGAGTTTGACGTCGACACAGCCGCCTGGATACGTCGCGTCGAGGCGTTCGTCGAAGATCACCCGATGAGCGGCGACAGCCGAATCGAACACGTCGTCGGGCACCACGAGATACACGTCGACGTCGGAGTCGGGTCGTTCCGTACCACGAGCCACCGATCCCACGAGGATGACCGCGATCGCGTTCGGATCGGCCTTCACCCGTCGGACGTACGTATCCAGCGTGTCCTCGTGATGCCGCATAGAGGATTGAACCTATCCGTACGGCAGATCCCGTTACAAGATCCGGGCAGGATCGTACGAGCTGGGGCCCGCATTGGTCCGCACCTGGATCGGCACGACTGTCACCGCTGAGTTTCGAGGCGGGCTCCGGTCTGTGTTCCGGTGCCCGAACCGGTCGGGTCCGACGTCGAGTGAGGAGACAGGCATGGCGGTCGGAGTGTTCGCAGGCATCCCGGTGCGGGACTACGCCAGCGCGTTGGAGTGGTACAAGCGGCTGTTCGGTGCCGAACCGGCCTTCTATCCCAACGACATCGAGGCGGTCTGGCAGCTGGCCGAGGACCGGTACGTGTACATCATTCAGGATCTCGGCAGGGCGGGCGGGGCCGTCAGCATGATCTGGGTCGACGATCCGACCGCCGAGGTTGCGAGGATCTCCGGACAGGGCCTGGAGCCCGTCGACGTCGAGAAGCACGGCTCGGTCTGGAAGTACGTCTTCCACGACGGCGACGGCAACGAGACCGGAATCGGCGGCGAGGTCCCGACGACCGGGTGACAACCCACCCGCGAACACGTCGATCGACGACCGGTCGGAGGCGTCGGTCTCAAGCATCGCAACGGCGTCGGCCCGGTCGACTACAGCATCCCAACCGGTGCGATCAGCACCTCGTCCACCGGGCAGATCCACACAGCTCGGCGTTCGTGGGCCGAAACCACGAGCGGATGCTTGTCCGGGTGGTGTGGACATGGAGGCCAGTTCGTCGGTACCCATCGTCCCTCGATCGCGATGTCCTGAAGTTGATCAGCCACCATCGCGACGCGCTCGAACTCGGGTGCGGAACCGTCCGCCCAGATCCCGGTCGCACCGGTGCCGTCAGGGTCCAGCACCATCCCCTCGCCGGCACCCGGGCTACTCGTCGGGTACGGCCAGTCGTCCACGACGCGCGGCAACCTGATGCCGGCACTTCGTAGGTCGCACAAAATCGGCTCCAGCGCCTGCCTCAGCACCTCGTCCACAGCCCCAGTCTCCCGGTTCGGCGGCCGTGCACCTACACGGACGGGCGGTTTTTTCCCGGACCGCGCTAGGCTGCGGGCAGCGAGTGACCCCGCGAGGAGCTGAGGAATGCCCGGTCGTTCAAGCGCGCGTTGACGTCGTAGGTCCTGAGTGACCTGTCATCGCGTGCTGCCCTTGATGTGCGGCACAGCGAGCCTTGTCCGCCTGCACTGCCGGAGTGCCTGTCGTACGCCGGGCAGTGGCCTCGTTCTCGCTAACCCGAAGGGGTCTCCGTGTCGTCTACTTCCTCAGCTGTATCCGATTTTGATCGAACTGCACCGCCAGGACGCCGCATCATCGTGACCGGGCAGGCCGGGGCCGGCAAATCCACGTTGTCACACGCCCTTGCGGCCAGGTCCGGCTTGCCCCTCATCCATCTCGACCTCGCGTTCTGGAAGCCCGGCTGGGTCGAACCGTCGGAAGCCGAGTGGCGCGAGAAGCAACGTCGCGTCCTTGCGGGCGACGCGTGGATCGCCGATGGCAACTACACGGAGACGCTCGATCTTCGTCTCGAACGCGCCGACACCGTGGTGGTCCTCACCACGCCATGGTGGCGGTGCGCGGGACGAGCGTTCCTGCGCGGCTTCCGGATGCCTGGCCAGCTACCTGAAGGATGTGAGTACTCCGCCTGGCAACGGTTGCGCGACGAATGGCGCCTGATCCCGGCCATCTGGCGGGACCGGCGCGCGAACGAAGGCGAGCTCTCGATCATTGCCCAGCACGGGCAGCACGCGACCCGTCACGTGCTCAAGTCCAAGCGGGCGATCAGGGAGTTCCTCGGCGGGTTCGACACCGGCCACCGCCCGGCGGGGCCGCCCTCGTGCGGCTGCCGGTGACGCGTCATCCACTGCAGATCGTGACGTGGTGTCACATCTCTCGGTGACACCACGCCACTGCACGCTCGGCGGACGATGAGATGCGATAGGGGCGTGACAATCGAACAGACTTCCCTCGACCACCCCACGCGCGCGGCGTTCTGGCGGCGACCCTTCCGGCTCATCCGCGAGAACAGGCGCGCCTACCTCCTCATCAACGCGGCCGCCTACGGCCTCGTCCTCGTCGGGATCGTCGTCGGCCTGGCCTTCCCCGATCTCATCGCGGCGCGAGCCACGGCCCTGGAGGACGACGGGACCGGCGAGCTGGTACGCCGGCTGGTGAACATCCCTCCGCTGTTCGCGCTCACGATCCTCGGCGTCAACGTCTTCCGGCTGAGCCTGCTGACCATCGTTGTGCCGTCGCTCGTCGTGCCCTTCGCCGGGCTCGCCTTCTTCGGCTACTGGGCGTTCCAGACCGGAATCACCATGGCGCCGACATCTTCGCTGGGGTGGGTGGCGCTCATCCCGCACTCTCTGACGATCGTCATCGAGCTCCAGGCGTACGTGCTCGTCCTGCTCGGCGCGTACCTTCTCGGCAGGCACTGGCTGTTCCCCCGCACCGTCGACGCGAAGAACCGGCGGCAAGGCTATGTCCGAGGTCTGCAGCGGCTTGGCCTGCTCGCGTTGCCCGCACTTGCCCTGCTCATCATCGGCGCGGTCTGGGAGGCGTACTCGCTGCGGTACTTCGTGCACCCGCTCAGCCAATGGCTCCTGTAGCCGGTTGACTCACCGCACGGTCGGGCCCCAGCAGGGGCCTCGGTGGATCACGTGGGACCACTCGATCCGATACCGGGTTGACAGCGGACGGGTCCGACCGTTCGGATGGGCGCTCGTGAGTTCCGGCAAGATCCACGCCCACCAGGCCGACATCGGCACGCCGCTCGTCCGCGAGCTGGTGGCCGCGCAGTTCCCGCAGTGGGCCGCGTTGCCGGTGGAGCGGGTCGACTCCGGTGGACTGGTGAACGCGATCTACCGCCTCGGTTCCGACCTGTCCGTACGGCTGCCGCTCCGGCCCTCGGTCACCGACGAAGTCCGGCGGGAGCAGGAGAAACTCGCGGCACTCGCGCCGTTCCTGCCTGTGGCCATCCCTTCTGTCGAGGCGATCGGCTCACCCACCGACGACTTCCCGGGCGAATGGTCCGTCCACCGCTGGCTCGCCGGTACGCACCCCTCCCCCGACGCGCTGGTTGATCCGCGTGGTCTGGCGACGGACCTCGCGGCGTTCGTCGACGCGTTCCGGCGGATCGACCTGCCGGACCGGCCGCCGGCGTATCCGGGCGAGCGCCGGACGCGCGCTCCGATGGCCTCGATGGACTTCTCGACCCGGAAGGCGATCGGCGAGCTGGACGGCCTGATCGACACCCGCGCGGCACTGGCGTCGTGGGAGGAGTCGCTCGCGGCGCCATACGACGGGCGCGAGGTGTGGGTGCACTCGGACCTGACACCGAGCAACCTGCTCGTGTCGGCGGAGGGCCGGCTGACCGCGGTGCTCGACTTCGAGACGAGCGGTGTCGGCGACCCGGCGTGCGACCTGTTCCCCGTGTGGCACCTGCTGCGCGCGAACCTCCGCGACGAGTTCTGTGCGGCGCTGGACGTGGACGACGCGACGTGGCTCCGCGGACGCGGGCGCGTGCTGTCCCAGGCGCTGATCGTGTCGGCGGACCACAGGAAAACCAACCCGGCGATATCGAACTACGCGCGGAACGTCATCCGCGAGGTGCTCGCAGCTCCCCGATGAGGTCTCTACTGCTCGCGGTGACGGCTTCTCAACTGCGACGGACGTTCGTCTACTTCGTGTGTCGGGCTGACAGGATTTGAACCTGCGACCCCTTGACCCCCAGTCAAGTGCGCTACCAAACTGCGCTACAGCCCGTGGCCGGCGACTCCGCCGAACCGACCGAAACCTTACCGCATGGGCCGCTGACCATCTGCCACCGGCTCCACTCCCCCGAGCGCCGCGACGGGAGCGGGCCGAAGCCCGGCTCCCCGTCGCCGCACACGCGGAGAACTCAGGCCTTCTTCCGCTTCTCCCGTACCTTCACCGAGATCATGATCGGCGACCCGGCGAAGCCGAACTCCTCCCGCAGCCGCCGTTCGACGAACCTGCGGTACGACGCCTCGATGAAGCCCGTCGTGAACAGCAGGAACTTCGGCGGCGACGTCTGCGGCTGGGTGCCGAACAGGATGCGGGGCTGCTTGCCACCACGGACCGGGTGCGGGTGCGAGGCGACCAGCCGGCCGAGGAACGCGTTCAGCTGCCCGGTCGGGATCCGGGTCTGCCAGCCGGCCAGCGACGTCTCCATCGCCCGGACCAGCCGGTCGACGTGCCAGCCGGTGCGGGCGCTGACGTTGATCCGCGGCGCCCACTGCACGCGTACCTGCCGGTCGAGTTCCTTCTCGATCCGCAGCCGGCGGTCCTCGTCCACGAGGTCCCACTTGTTGAACGCCAGCACCAGGCCGCGGCCCGCCTCCACGACGGTGGTGATGATCCTCAGGTCCTGCTCCGACAGCGGCTCGGCGGCGTCCAGGAGTACGACGGCCACCTCGGCGCGGTCGATCGCGGCGGAGGTACGCAGGCTCGCGTAGTACTCGTGCCCGGACGCCTCGCGGACCCGGCGGCGGATCCCGGCGGTGTCGATGAACCGCCAGGTCTTGCCGCCGAGGTCGACGAGCTCGTCCACCGGGTCGACGGTGGTGCCGGCCACGGAGTCGACGACCACGCGCTCCTGCCCGGCGAGCCGGTTCAGCAGGCTGGACTTCCCGACGTTCGGCTTGCCCACAAGGGCGATCCGGCGCGGGCCTCCGGTGCCGGGTTCGCGTTCGGCCGGCGCCTCCGGCAACACCTCGAACACGGCGTCGAGCAGGTCACCGGTCCCCCGCCCGTGCATCGCCGACACAGCCTGCGGCTCGCCCAGTCCGAGCGACCACAAGGCGGTGGCGTCGGCCTCGCCGCGGTGGTCGTCGGCCTTGTTGGCGGCGACCACGACCGGCTTGCCCGAGCGCCGCAGGATCTTCACCACGGTCTCGTCCACGTCGGTCGCCCCGACGCTGGCGTCCAGCACGAACAGCACCACGTCGGCGGCCTCCACGGCCAGCTCGGCCTGCGCGGACACCCGCGCCATGAAGCCCTTCGCGTCCGGGTCCCAGCCGCCGGTGTCGACCAGCGTGAACCTGCGCCCTCGCCAGTCGGCGTCGTAGGCCACCCGGTCGCGGGTGACGCCGGGCAGGTCCTCCACGACCGCCTCGCGCCGCCCGAGAATGCGGTTGACCAGGGTGGACTTGCCGACGTTCGGCCGCCCGACGACGGCCACCACAGGTACGTTCTCGGCCGCCTCGTCCTCGGCCTCGAATGCCGTTCCGTCGAACTGCTCGAACCCGTCGAGATCATCGACGTGGTTCTCGACGCGGCTCTGCTCCTCGTTACTCACAAAAAGTCCTCTATGTCGGGCCCGGTGTCCCCAGGCCTTCGTCGCGGGCGCATCAGGGTGCCCCGCGGTGGTGCTGAACGGTCGAGCTGTGCGAACTGCCCGTACGGCCGGTCCGCGCCCGGCTCGGCCCCCGCGTGGGGTGGTGGGCGCGCACCGGTGTCCCAGGCTACGGCGTGACCACCGGACCGGTTTCGGGCTCCGGGTGCGCGACCGGTCCGGGCAGCTCCCGGCCGGTCAGTTCGCAGGCATAACGCAGATGACCCACCAGCCACTTCTGCAGCCACTGAGCCTGCTCGCGGACGACGTTCTGGCGGCGCGGCCAGTCCGTGCGCGGCAACGTCACCGCCGGGCCGAACACCAGATCGACCGGCGACCGCGCGGGCGGCACCGAACCGATCGAGGATCCCGTCAGCCTGGTCCCCAGGCACACCACGGGGATCACCGGCGCACCCGTGCACAGCGCGAGATAGGCGACTCCGGACTTGATCACCGTGAAGTCGCCGGCCCCGCGAGCGCCCTCGGGGTAGATCGCCAGCGCGTCCCCGCGGTGCAGCACCGCCAACGCCGCCTTGACAGCGGCCGGGTCGGTCGCGCGCCGGTCGACGGGGATCTGCCCCATCCCGCGCAGTGCGCGACCGACGGGGCCGCGGAACATCTCCTTCTTGACGATGGCGTGCACCGGCCGCCGCGCGACCGCGCACAGCAGGGGGCCGTCGAGGATGCCGACGTGGTTGGACGCGAGGATCACCGGGCCGGTGGAGGGCACGTGGTGGTCGTCGTGCACCCGGACCTTCCAGGTCGCGCGTACCAACCTCTCCACCAGAGGACGCGACACCGCCAGACTGCGCCGGGGTGGCCCGGGCACGTCTCGCCAGTACGGAGTCACAGCCGGCTCACTCATCGTCGGCAGCCCATCAGTCAGCTCGCTCGGTCGGCGTCGGTCGGCTCGGTCAGCGCCGGCCGGGCGTGCCGGCGCGCTCGTCGGCGAGGGCGCAGATGCGCTCGATGACCTGGTTGAGGTTGAGCTCGGTGGTGTCCAGCACGATCGCGTCGGCCGCCTGGTTGAGCGGCGAGGTCGTTCGCGTGGAGTCCAGCCGGTCCCGGACGGCGAGCTCCTGCTGGGTGAGCGTCACCTCGGCCTTCGCACCGCCCAGGCCCTCGGCGGCCCGGCGGCGCGCGCGCTCCTGCTCGTGCGCTGTCAGGTAGACCTTGACAGTGGCGTCGGGCGCGACGGTCGTCCCGATGTCGCGTCCCTCGACGACGATCCCGCCGTCCCCGATGAGTTCGCGCTGCATCGCGACGAGGCGCTGCCGGATGGCCGGGACCGCGGACACCGCGCTGACCGCGTTGGTCACCTCGCGGGACCGGATCGGCCCGGAGACGTCCATGCCGTCGACGGTGATCGTCGGGAGGTCGGGGTCGGTGCCGACCCGCAGGTCGGGCTCACCGGAACGCGCGGCCACCTCGTCGGCGTCGTCGACCGGGGTGCCGGCGCGCATCATCCACCAGGTGATCGCGCGGTACATCGCACCGGTGTCGAGGTAGCGCAGGCCCAACCGGCGCGCGGCGCCGCGGGCGGCGCTGGACTTGCCGGAACCGGACGGCCCGTCGATGGCCACCACGATCCCCGCCGTGCCGGCTTGGTCGGCCTGGTCTGCTCGGTCGGCCTGGTCGGCTCGCTCCACCTGTCGTCTCCCTCCGGGTACTCGTGGGGAGGCTACCCGTGCACGTCCCACCCGTGGTGAGCCAGGGCCTCCAACAGGGCGGGAACGGCATCCTCGTGGACCCAGAGCTCGACCAGGCCGGCCGGGGTGTTCGGGCTGTGATCGATGCGTACGTCCTCGATGTTGACCCCGGCGGCGCCCACATCGGCGAACAGCCGCGCCAGCTCCCCCGGCTGGTCGGGCAGCAGGACGGGTACCGGGCTGAACGCCTCCGGTCGCGCTCCGTGCTTGCCGGGCAGCCGGCGTACGCCGGTCGCGCCGCGTTCCAGGGATGTACGCAGGTCGGCCAGCCCGGCCTCGGCCGCGTCCCGCTTCTCCAGGGTGTGCGCGACCCGGTGCAGGTTGTCGGCGGCCTCGTGCAGGAGCCGGGCGACCGGCTCGGCGTTGGCGGACAGGATCTGCGTCCACAGCTCCGGGTCGCCGCCGGCGATCCGGGTCACGTCCCGCAACCCCTGGCCGGCGAGGACGAGGTGCCCCTCCGCGGCGGTGGTCAGCAGGCCGGCGACCACGGTCGAGGCGACCTGGGGAAGGTGGGAGACCAGCGCGACCGCCTCGTCGTGCTCACCTGGTGAGAGCTGGACGGGAAACGCTCCGCACGTACGGGCCAACCGCTCCACCGCGGCCACCGCGTCCGGACGGCTGTCGGCGTGCGGGGTCACCGCCCAGGCCCGGCCGTCGAACAGGTCGGCGCGGGCTGCCAGCGGACCGGACTGCTCGCTGCCGGCCATCGGGTGCCCGCCGACGTAACGGTCCAGCCCTGCTTGCGTGGAAGCGTGTGCCCGGGTGCCGGCGAGGGCGGCGGCCTTGACGCTGCCGAGGTCGGTGACGGCGGCACCGGGGAAGCGGGTCAGCGCGTCGGCGATCACCGTGCCCAGCGCCGACGGGGGTACGCCGACCACCACCAGGTCCGCGGAGTCCGCCGTGTTGTTGGCCAGCGCCTCGGCCGGAGTCACGGGCACGCCGGCGCCGAGCGACACCGCGACCCGCAGGTTGCCCGGGTCGGCGTCCTCCAGCAGCACCTCCACGCCGTACCGGCGCAGCGCCAGCGCGACCGAGGTGCCCATCAGGCCGGCCCCGATCACCACCACGCGGCGGAACGGCGGCTCGGTCATGCCTGTGTCTCGTCGGGTACGGCGTGCACGTGGGCCAGGTCGCGTCGCAGCGCGGCCGCACCGTGCAGGTAGACGTGCGTCACCTCGTCACGGGTGAGGTCGGTCTCCACGTGGGCGAGCAACCTCACCACCAGCGGCATCCCGCCGCCGATCTCCAGCTCCCGCGCACACAGCAGCGGGACGTCGGTCATCCCCATCAGCCGGGCGGCGTAGGCGGGGAACTCCGACTGCACGTCGGAGGTGGCGGTGAAGATGACGCTGATCAGGTCGTCGTTGGTGAGGTCGTTGCTGTGCAGGACGGTGCGGACGAGCTCCGCGACCCGCTCCAGCAGGTGTTCTCGTTCGTCGACCTCGAGCTGGGTCGCGCCACGCACTGCCCGGACAGCCACCGTGGTTTCCTTCCGTACGGGTTCCGGGCCAGCCTATCGACGTGCCCCACAGTGCCGTCCCCGGGCGCTCCCCGGGCGCCTCCCGGGCGACGCCGCGTAGCGGGACGGACCGCGCGAACCGGGCGTACGCGATCCTGGGCCGAAACCCGCGTGACCACCCCGGCCGGCCGCCGGTATCGTCCCCGCCGGGGACGCGCGCTCGGCACGTCCGGACCCGCCGCCGATCTGTCGCGGCCCGAGCGGGTGAGGACCGGCACAGGGAGCACCATGCGGATCGTCGTACCCCCGAGCTTCGTGGACGAGCGGGTCCTGCTCGCCGGACCGGACGCCCACACCTGGCTCGACCGGCTGCCCGACCTCGTGGCCGAACTGGCCCGGCAGTGGGCGGTGGAGGTGCTGCCCGATCCGCCGCGGCACGGCGCCAACAGCCTGGTCTTCACCGCCCTGCACGGCTCGCAGCCGTGCGTCCTCAAGGTCTGCTGGGATCCGCTGAGCACGGCGAGGGAGGCCGAGGCGCTGCGGGCGTGGGACGGGCGGGGCATCGTCCGGCTGCTCGCCGCCCGACCCGAGGACGGCGCCCTGCTGCTGGAGCGCCTGGACGCCGGGCGCTCGCTCGCCGACCTCGAGCTGTACGACGCGGCCGGGATCGCCGGCGGGCTGCTGCGTCGGCTCACGGTGCCGCTCACGACGGACCAGCCGCTGCCCGCCGGAACCCCGAAGCTCGCCGACCTCGGCGCCGAGATCGCGGCGACGGCACACGAGCGGCAGCGCGCTCTCGGTGATCCGGTGCCGGCGCGGTGGATCGACCGGGTCGCCGCGACGGCCCGCGACCTCGCCGCCGACGCGGGCACCGACCTGGTGCACGCCGACCTGCACTACGGCAACGTGCTGGCGGCCGACCGCGAACCCTGGCTGGCGATCGACCCCAAACCGGTCGCCGGCGATCCGGAGTTCGCGGTGCCGGAGCTGATGTGGACCCGGGTCGACGAGGCCCCGGACGCCTGGTCGATCCGCCGTCTGCTGAGCGTCCTGACCGCGGCCGGCGGGCTGGACCCCGACCGGGCCCGCGCCTGGGCGATCGTCCGCGCGGTCGACTACTGGCTGTGGGGGCTGGACGTCGGCCTCACCATCGACCCGCCGCGCTGCGAACGCGTGGTGGCCGCCCTCGTCTGAGGACGGCCACCCACTGCCACGCGGTTCCTACCGACCTTGGCGTACGCCCTACAGCGCGACCCAGCCCGAGCGCACCTGCCAGTGCTTGCCGGCCTCGAGGTGCGCGGCGACCGCGCGCTCCAGCGTCGTCCGCCGGGGAAGCTGGTCGACCGTCGGATTGATCATCCGGAAGACGAACTGGAACACGTCCCGGTCGCCGTCGTGGCCGCCCGGCAGGAGCTCGAACCGCCGCTGGAACCGGATGATGTTGGAGTCCTCGGGCAGGTACTCGGCCAGCTGCGGGTCGAGCAGCCAGGACGAGCAGACGCCGTAGCGGTACTTGTCCTCGGGGAAGTACCGGTCGTAGAACTCCCGGGCGCGGCGGAACGACTCGTCGCACGCCTCGGGCGTCATCGGCCCGGACTCCGGGATGTGTACGCCGAGCACCGGGTCGCCCTTGCGGAACGGCGCGCCCCCGGCGGAGATCGTCTCGTCGTCGAAGTTGACCAGCGCCCGGTTGAACTGCAGCCGGCCGAAGTCGTAGATCAGGCCGCGGAAGTGCAGCGCGAACCAGCCCTGCACGTCCAGGCCGCCGACCCCGTGGATCCGGCGGTAGATCGCGATCTGGCGGCCGAGGTCGGCCAGGATCGGCCAGCTGTCCGATGCCGGGATGGCGCGGCTCTCGTGGTAGCGCAGCAGCGCCGGGATCGAGGCGAGGAAGACGTGGACGTAGAAGAACCGCCCCTTGGCACCCAGCTCCGCGGGGAGGTTCGGCCAGCGCAGCCACTCCGAGTCCAGGGTGCCCGTGCCGGAGACCAGGTGCTCGTGGCACCGCTGCAGGAGCCACCACAGCTGCGGGTCCTCGGCCGCGGTGAACCTGGTGGCCACGATGTCGGCCGCGTCGTCGGCGTGCAGTCCGAGCGGCTCGGCCAGCGCCTGCACCTGGGCGGGTTCGGCCAGGGTGACCTCGGTGTCGGGCGGGCCCACCCGGTCCAGCTCCGCCACAAATGTGGCGTACTCCTCGCCGCCACCCAGCCAGGCCGTCACCGCAGCCGCGTCCAGCTCACTCACGCACGTCCTCCTTCGACACCGACGAAAAGTCCCCGCTGAGCGGGGGTTCAGCTCTGGACCTGAAGCTGCCGCATCAGATGGTCGGCGTCCGAGGACACCCAGTACTCCGCGGCGCGGCCGTCTGCCAGCCGCACCAGGTCCAGCCCAGAGAATGCCACCCGCGTCCCCTCCGGTGCCCGGGCCCCCGGCAGTCCGCCGCGGTAGCTGCCGGTGAATGTCCAGCGCGCGGCCACCATGTCACCGTCCGCGATCGGCCCCTGGTCGATCCGTACGTCGATGTCGTCGAACAGCGCGGTGCTCTGCTCGACCAGCGCGAGCAGGGCCTTCGGGCCGCGGGCGGGGTCGTCGTGCCCGCCGCGGCGGATGGCGAAGTCGTCGGTCACGAGCTCGGCGGCGAGCCGGGCGCGCTGAGCGGGTTCGGCGCCCCACAGCTCGACGAGGAAGCGGTAGTAGAACTGCCGGGCGCTCGCGCGGTCCGGTGTGCTGGTCATCGGGTGATCCTCCCGTGTGCTGAAACCCTGAACCCCGAAAGCACCGAAAACCGATTGCGTACGCCCGGGCCGGTGCCGCCAGGATGGGCCGCGTGCCTGCCACCTTCGTTCCCGCCCTGGAACTCAATGCAGCCTTCCACACCGAGGTCGTCGCCCCCCTCGTACGACCCGCGGAGCACGCCGCGGCGTTGCTGGGCTGGGGGTCGGACGTCCTCGGCTACGACACCGACCGCTCCACCGACCACGGCTGGGGTCCCCGGCTGCAGGTGTTCGTCGGCGAGGCCGACGTGGACGCGGTGCGCGCCCGGGTCGACGCCGGGCTGCCGAGGGAGTTCCGCGGCTGGCCGGTCCGGTTCGGCTGGGACGACGCGCCCGAGGAGCACCGGGTCGACGTGCTCACCTGGCGGGACTGGCTGCAGGGCCAGCTCGGCGTGCAGCCGCTGGACGGGATGAGCACCCTCGACTGGCTGACCGTGCCGCAGCAGCAGTTGCTCGGAGTGGTCCGCGGCGCGGTGTACGCGGACCCGGCCGGTGAGCTGGCGGCGACCCGGGAGGCGCTGGCGTGGTACCCGCCGGACGTGTGGCGGTGGCTGGTCGCAGCTCAGTGGGGCCGGATCGCGCAGGAGGTGGCGTTCGTGGGCCGGACCGCCGAGGTGGGTGACGACCTCGGCTCCGCGGTGCTGGCCGGCCGGCTGGTCCGCGATCTGATGGGGCTGGGGTTCCTGCTCGCCCGGGAGTACCGCCCGTACACGAAGTGGGTCGGCACCGCGTTCGCCCGGCTGCCGAGGGCGGAGGCGCTCGTCCCGCCGCTGCGGCGGGCGGTGGCGGCCACCGACTTCGCGAGCCGCGAGCAGGCACTGGTCGAGGCGTACGAACTGGCCGGCAGGTGGCACAACGAGTCCGGGGTGAGCGATCCGGTCGACCCGCACGTACGGCCTTATCACAGCAGGCCGTTCCGGGTGCCGGACGCGGGCGGGTTCGCGGAGGCGTGCCGGAGCAGGATCGAGGATCCCTGGCTGCGGGCACTGCCGCTGGTCGGGTCGGTCGACCAGTTCGCCGACTCCACCGACGTGCTCAGCGCCGCCGACCGCACCCAGCACCTGCGCGCGCTGTACACCGGGCTGAACGCCCACCAGGACTGAAGCCCGGCTCACTGGCAGAGCCGGCGTACCTCCGCGGCGATCTGGAGGTCCTCCCGCGCCTCGATCACCAGCGTCCGCGCCCGGGCCGACGGCGCGGTGAGGTCGGTGTCTCCCTCGGCCCGGGAGTTCGCCTCGTCGTCCAGCGCCAGTCCGAGGAAGGCCAGCCCCTCCACGGTGCGGGACCGGACCAGCGGGGCGTGCTCGCCGACGCCTCCGGTGAAGACCAGCACGTCCAGGTCGCCCAGGCTCGCCGTCATCGCCGCGACCAGCCCGCGCAGCCGGTGGACGTACACCCCGATCGCGAGGCTGGCCTGCGCATCCCCCGCCTGCGCACGCTCGACCACCTGCCGCATGTCCGGCGTACCCGCCAGGCCGGTCAGCCCGCTGTCGTGTTCCAGCGCGGCGTCCAGGCCCTCTGTGTCGACCACGCCGTTGCGCAGCAGCCACACCAGCAGGCCGGGGTCGACGTCGCCGGGGCGGCTGGCCATCACCAGCCCGGCCAGCGGTGTGAACCCCATCGTCGTGTCGACGCTGCGGCCTGCCCGGACCGCGGTCGCCGACGCGCCGGCGCCGAGGTGGCAGACCACGGTTCGCAGCTCCTGCACCGGGCGGTCCACCAACTCGGCGGCGCGGCGGGCGGCATAGGCGGCGGACAGCCCGTGGAAGCCGTACCTGCGCAGGCCGTACTCCTCCCGCCACCGCGCCGGCAGCGCGTAGGTCGAGGCGGCCGGCGGCAGCGTGGAGTGGAACGCGGTGTCGAAGCAGGCCACCGCCGGCACGTCCGGGAGTTGCTCGGACACCAGGTCGATCCCGGCGAGCGCGGCGGGCTGGTGCAGCGGCGCGAGCGAGGTGTACTCCCCCAGCCGCGCGCGCACCCGCGGGTCGATCCGGACCGCCCGGGTGTACGCCGGACCGCCGTGCACCACCCGGTGGCCGACCGCGTCCGGACGATCCATCGCCTCCAGCGCCTCGGCCAGCGCCTTGCGGCCGGACTCGGGGTCGGAGGTCTCCACGTGCCGGCTGTCCAGCAGCTTGTCGTCCTCCAGCAGGGACAGCTTCAGCGTCGCCGACCCGGCGTTCACCACCAGCACCCTCATCGGGCACTCTCCTGTTCCCTGGAGGGATGGCCACCGGGCCAGGTCCAGTCACTGATCTCCGGCTGGTCCTCGCCGTTGTCCCGGGTGTAGCGCCGGGCCCACAGCCGGGCGTCCACCATCTGCTGGCGCAGCCCGGCCGCCCGGACCGAGAGGCCCGGCACCCGGTCGATCACGTCGATGACCAGGTGGAAGCGGTCCAGGTCGTTCAGCATCACCATGTCGAACGGCGTGGTGGTGGTCCCCTCCTCCTTGTAGCCGCGCACGTGGAAGCTGTCGTGGTTGGTCCGGCGGTACGTCAGCCGGTGGATCAGCAGCGGGTAGCCGTGGAAGGCGAAGATCACCGGCCGGTCGGTGGTGAACAGCGCGTCGAACTCCCGGTCGGGCAGGCCGTGCGGGTGCTCCGACGCGGGCTGCAACCGCATCAGGTCGACCACGTTGACGACCCGGACCTTCAGCTCGGGCAGGTGCCGGCGGAGCAGGTCGACCGCGGCCAGCGTCTCCAGCGTGGGCACGTCGCCGGCGCAGCCGAGCACCACGTCGGGCACCTCGCCGTGGTCGTTGCTCGCCCACTCCCAGATCCCGATGCCGCGGGTGCAGTGGGCGATCGCGTCCGGCATCGACAGCCAGTTGGGCGCGGGGTTCTTCCCGGCCACGACGACGTTGATGTAGTCGCGGCTGCGCAGGCAGTGGTCGTACACCGACAGCAGCGTGTTGGTGTCCGGCGGCAGGTAGATCCGTACGATCTCGGCCTTCTTGTTCACCACGTGGTCGAGGAAGCCGGGGTCCTGGTGGGAGAAGCCGTTGTGGTCCTGGCGCCACACGTGGGAGGAGAGCAGGTAGTTGAGGGAGGCGATCGGCGCCCGCCACGGGATCTGCCGGCACACCTTCAGCCACTTGGCGTGCTGGTTGACCATCGAGTCGACGATGTGGATGAACGCCTCGTAGCAGTTGAACAATCCGTGCCGGCCGGTGAGCAGATAACCCTCCAGCCAGCCCTGGCACAGATGCTCCGACAGCACCTCCATCACCCGGCCGTCCGGACCGAGGTGGTCGTCGCCCGGCTCGACTTCGGCGTCCCACGCCCGGTCGGTCGCCTCGAACACCGCCGACAGCCGGTTGGACGCGGTCTCGTCCGGCCCGAACATCCGGAACGTCGTGGGGTTGTCGCGGATCACGTCGCGCAGCCAGGTGCCCAGCACCCTGGTCGGTGCGTCCGTGGTGGCGCCCGGTGCCGGCACGTCCACGCCGTACGCCGCGAAGTCCGGAAGGTCCAGGCCCTGGAGCAGCAGGCCGCCGTTGGCGTGCGGGTTGGCGCCCATCCGCCGGGTGCCGGTCGGCGCGAGGGCGGCGAGCTCGGGCCGCAGCCGGCCGTCGGCGTCGAACAGCTCCTCCGGGCGGTAGCTGCGCATCCACTCGGCCAGCAGCTCCAGGTGGGCGGGGTTGGTGCGCACCTCGCTCAACGGGACCTGGTGCGCGCGGAACGTCCCCTCGACCCGGATCCCGTCGACCTCGCGCGGGCCGGTCCATCCCTTGGGGGTACGCAGCACGATCATCGGCCAGCGCGGCCGCTCGCCGTCCCCCGCCGCCGTCGCCCGGCCCGAACGCGCCGCCTGCTGGATCGCCCGGATCCCGTCGTACGCGGTCTCCATCGCCGCGGCCAGCTTCCGGTGCACCGCGGCCGGGTCGTCGCCGGCCACGACCAGCGGGCGGTAGCCGTACCCCTCCAGCAGACTGCACAGGTCGCGCTCGGGGATGCGGGCCAGCACCGTCGGGTTGGCGATCTTGTAGCCGTTCAGGTGCAGCACCGGCAGGACGGCACCGTCGTGCCGGGGGTCGAGGAACTTGTCGGAGTGCCAGCCGGCCGCGAGCGCTCCGGTCTCCGCCTCGCCGTCGCCGACGACGCAGCACACCAGCAGGTCGGGGTTGTCGAACGCCGCGCCGTACGCGTGCACCAGGGAGTAGCCGAGCTCGCCGCCCTCGTTGATCGACCCCGGCGTCTCCGGCGCGACGTGGCTCGGAATGCCGCCGGGGAAGGAGAACTGACGGAACAGCCGGCGCATGCCCGCGACGTTCTGGCTGATGTGCGGGTAGACCTCGCTGTAGGTGCCCTCGAGGTAGGTGTTGGCGACCAGGCCGGGGCCACCGTGACCGGGTCCGGTGACGAAGATCGCGGACACGTCGTGGGCGCGGATGAGCCGGTTCAGGTGCGCGTAGACCAGGTTGAGTCCCGGTGTGGTGCCCCAGTGCCCGAGCAGCCTGGGCTTGATGTCGGCGGGTTCCAGCGGCCGGCGCAGCATCGGGTTGTCGAGCAGGTAGATCTGGCCGACGGACAGGTAGTTGGCGGCCCGCCAGTAGGCGTCGATCAGCGCCAGGTCGGCGTCGTCCAGGCCAGTCGGCCCTGTCGGCACGGTCGCACCCGGGCCGGTGGCGTTGGTGATGTCCGTCGCGGCCGATCCGGCGGTCATGGCGGCCTCCCAGTCGTGGACGTCCGCTGCCAGCCTGCCCTGGCGAGACGTACACAAACCATGATCAGACCGACTCCTGCCGCTGTCGGTCATCGGCGGCCGGGCGCAGCGCGGCGTGCGCGGCCACCGGGTCGTCGGCGTAGAAGCGGACGGTGCGTACCCTCGCCTGCCGGCCGAGCGGGCGGACGACCGTGACGGGTTCGGTCAGGTCGAGGACGAGGTTGGTCTGGGACGAGACCGCCACCGCGAGCTGGTCGCCGGCCACCGTGACCATGCCGCTCTCGTTGTGGTTGCCGGCCCGGCGTACCGCGGCGATCCGGTCCCGGGGCACCCGCAGGTCGAAGAACGCGCCGTACCGGACGCGTACCTCCTGCGCGGAGACCACGTGCGGCCGGGTGATCGCCGCGGCGAGCATCGCGAGGACGGCCACGACGGCGTAGGCGTCGACCAGCAGGAACACCGAACGCAGCACCACCGGTGCGTGCAGCGCCCGCAGGACGACCTCCAGCGCCACCAGCTCGACCACCATGAAGAACAGGAACAGCGCGGTCAGCGGCGTCTGCGCGCGGGAGTAGGAGACAGCCGTGGCACCGGTGGGTACGCCGTGCCGCCGGCGCGCGATCCACAGCGCGATGCTGACCATGCCCCGCAGGTCGAAGCTCATCACCCGGCGCACCGGGACCGGGATCGCGGACCGGACCCGCCGGACGGCGGTCAGCATGGTCCACGGTCCCGCAGCCTGGTCACCAGCGCCCGGAAGACCTCGACCTGTGCCGCGGACAGCTCACGCGTCATCGTCGCCAGCCACTGACCGGTCTCCGGGTCGTCGACGCTGGCGACCATCGCCGAGGCGATCTCCTCCGGCAGGTACGCGGCGAGCTCGGCGGCGAGCGCGCCGACGCGGGGGTCGGCCGGGTCGGCGCCGGCGAGCTCGTCCAGCTTCCGGTAGATCTCGCGCGCTCCCCCGCCGGTGGTCTCCTCCGGCAGTGCCCGGAACAGCTCGGCGAAGCTCGCCCGGTCGGCCTGGTCGGCGCCCGCGTCGAACACCGTGATCAGGTCCCGGTCGAACTGCCCGAACGCCGACCCCTCGGTGGGCAGGTCCCGCAGGAGGGCCGCCAGCTCGGGCGACACCGTGGAGTCCGGATCCAGCTCGCCCTGAGCCAGCAGCGCGGTGAGCCGGGCCCGTCTGGCACCGATCGCCTCCTGTTGCCGGGCCAGGTCGGCGTCGAGCTCGGCCAGCACCTCGCGCAGGTCCCGGCCCCGCTCGTCGGCGAGCACGTCGCGGATCTCCTCCAGCGACAGCCCGAGCTCGGTCAGCCGGCGGACGCGGGCGAGGACGACCGCGTCCCGCAGGCGGTACTCCCGGTAGCCGTTGGCGAGTCGTTCGGGCTCGGGCAGCAGCCCCTGGTGGTGGTAGTGCCGGACCGTACGCGTGGACACCCCGACGAGGGTGGCGAGTTCACCGATGCGCATGCACCCATTGCACAGGTTGACGCCGCGACAAGGTCAACCGTGGATCGAGACGGCTCCGGGCAGCCTCAGATCGCGGCGGCCAGGTCGACCAGCTGGCCGGCGAGCCGGCGGACCAGGTGGTCCAGCCACTCCCGGCCCTGGGCCGCGTCGGCCTTGGCCGGGTCGTCGGTGTAGCCGTCCTGGTCGTGCCAGGACGCCTGCCGCTGGATCTCCACCCCGGGCACCGCCGGGATCGTGGGTACGTCTGTACGCGGCGCGCGTTCGGTGACGAGCTCGGGGTCGACGGCCAGCACCAGGGAGGTCTCGAACCCGCCCGCGTGCCCGGGCAGCGGCGTACCACCGAGATCGGCGTCCGCCGCACCGTCCCAGTAGTCGAGGTAGCCCACGGTGATCGGCGACCGGACGGACGCGGCGGCGGCCGCGGCCGAGCAGATGCCGCGGTTCCCGCCGTGGCCGTTCACGATCACCAGCCGGCGCCCGCCGCAGTCGGCCACGGAGCGGGCCACGTCGAGGAGCAGGGCGAGCAGCGTCTCCGGCCGCAGGGACAGCGTTCCCCCGAACGGCAGGTGGTGGTCGGACGCACCGATCGGCAGGGTCGGGGCGAGGACGAGAGGGCGCGCGGCGGACTCGGCGGCCAGCTCGACCGCCCGGGTGGCCGCGGTCTCGGCCAGCAGCGCGTCGGTCCCGGTCGCCAGGTGGGGCCCGTGCTGCTCGGTGGCGCCGATCGGGAGCACCACCACCGCCTCGGGCAGCAACGCGGTCAGCTGGTCCCGGGTCTGTGCCTGCCACCGGACGACGCTCATGTCGGGTCCCCTCCGCCGCGAGCCGTCGACGGCTCTCAGTTGTTCTTACCGTGCCCGTTGTTCTTGCCGGGCCCCTTGTTTCCGTGCCTGTCGTTGCCTTTGCCGGCAGTGGGGCCCTGCTCACCCTGCCAGCCCGCGCCGAGGATCCTGTCCAGCGTCCCGCCCGCCGGAAGGTCGTTGGCGCGGTTGGCCTTCGCGAACTCCTCACGCAGCTTCTGCATCCGCTCACGGGCCTTCTCCGGGTCACCGTCCGCGTACGCCTGGCGGGCCTTGTCCACCGACTCGCGCAGCCGGTCGGCGACCTTGGGGTCGACCCGCCCGGTCGAGGACAGGAACGCCAGTGCGGCGTCGAGGCGGTTCAGCCAGGCCGGCGAGCCGACGGCGGGAGTGTTCGCGTCCCCGGAGTTGCCGGACTCCGACACCCGGGTGGTGGAGCGCGGCGCGGGCGTTGCCTTGTTCGGCCGGCTCTGGGTCTTGCTCGGGCTCGGGCTGCGGTGTCCGGTGGCCGACGGGGCGGCCTGCCGGCCGCCCGCCGCCGGAGTGTCACTGGACCGCGCGGTGTTCTTCCAGACCCACAACGACGCGCCCAGCAACGCCACCGCGAGGACGGCCGCCACCGCCAGGACGGCAAGGCTGCCCGACCGGCGACGAGGACGAGCAGGGGCGACCGGGCGGGCCGGCGGCCTGCCGTCTCCTCCACCGTCGGCGTCCCGTCCACCGGCGTTCCGTTCACCGGCGGCGTCATCGCGTTCCAGCTCGGGGAGGGCGAAGGTACGGGTGGCCTGCTCGGAGTGGGCGGGCGTTCCGGCCCCGTCCCCGTCACCGGCCTCGTCCCCAGCACCGACCTGCCCGGCCGAGGCCCATCCGTTCGCGGCGGCGGCACCTCCGGCGGCGGCACCTCCGGCGGCGGCACCTCCGGCGACGGCCACCGCCGGCGTCAGCGCGGTCGCCGCCTCCGCCGGGTCCGGCCCGGCCCGGCCGTTCGCCCCGGCCGACCCGTTCGAGGCCGTGGACGTGGTCGTGGAGGTGGTCAGCAGCGCGGTCCGGACCGCGGCCGCGTCGGCCGGACGGTCGTCGGGCTCCTTGGCCAGCAGGCCGAGGACCAGCTGGTCCAGGTCCTCCGGGACGCCCGGGCGCAGCCGGGACGGTGCCGTGGGCGGGTTGTGCAGATGGCCGTACACCACCTCGGTCGAGCCGCCGACGAACGGCGTCCGGCCGGTCAGCAGCTGGTAGAGCACGCAGCCCAGGGCGTACAGGTCGCTGCGCGCGTCGGCGGACCGGCCGCGGACCTGCTCGGGGGCGAGGTAGGAGGCGGTGCCGACGATCGTCCCGGTGCGGGTGAGCCGGGTGGAGGCCTCGTCGAGCACCCGGGCGATGCCGAAGTCGACGACCTTCAGCGAGCCGTCCTGGGTACGGACGAGGTTGCTCGGCTTGACGTCGCGGTGGACCACCCCGGCCTGGTGTGCCGCGTGCAGCCCGGCGGCCGCCTGGGCGCCGAGGTCGCGTACGTCGTCGGGAGGCAGCGGGCCGCGGGCGGACAGGATGGCGGCGAGAGTACGCCCGTCCAGCAGCTCCATCACCAGGAACGGCCGACCGGACCACTCGCCGACGTCGAAGACCGCGACGACGTTGCGGTGGCTGAGCTGGGCGGCGGCTCGCGCCTCGCGGACGAAGCGCTCCCGGTCACCGGCCTCGGTCACGCCCGCGTGGAGCAGCTTGACCGCGACCGGCCGGCCCAGGGTGGAGTCGTGTGCACGCCACACCTCGCCCATGCCGCCGCGACTCAGCAGCTCCTCGAGGCGGTAACGCCCGAGGGTTGTTCCGGCCCTCACCGCACTCACGTTCACCAGTCCTCAGCCGACGGATTCGTTGCGGATCTTCATTTTCACCGCCGAAGCAGCGTACGCATGCGCAGCGGGCAACCGCACGCACACCGCCTCCCGGCGCGCCGCGCCCGCGCGTCACTCACGCAGCGTCCGGACGGCCGCACGTTCGGTCGTTCGCCAGGTCGCACGTCAGTCGTACCCGGGCAGCGGCTCGTCGTCCACCTCTGGTCCCCACGAGTTCGGACCGCGAGTTCGGACCGCGAGTTCGGACCGCGAGTTCGGACCGCGAGTTCGGACCGCGAGTTCGGACCGCGAGAGCGACCGGTCCGGCTCATGATCGGCAGCCGGGGATGCGGGTGGCCGCCAGGCCGGTAGATTTCGCCGCGCGCCGAACCGTCGGCGTGATCATCAGGAGACGGTCACTGCCGGCGCACCCCTTCGGCAACCAGGATGGTCGTCCTCCTCCGCCGGAAGGTCAGGAGAGCCCATGACAGGTCAGACGCCGTCCGAGGACCGACCGGCCGCGCCGCGCCGCGACCGCATCCACTTCCTGTATCCCGCGGTGATCGTGGCTGTGGTTCTCGGCGCCGCGGTCGGGTTGCTGTTCCCGGACTTCGGCATGTCGCTGAAGCCGGTCGGGGACGGTTTCGTGGCCCTGATCCGGATGATGATCAGCCCGATCATCTTCTGCACGATCGTGCTCGGCGTCGGTTCGGTACGCCAGGCCGCCAAGGTGGGCCGGGTCGGTGGCCTCGCCCTGGTGTACTTCCTCGCCATGTCGACGGTCGCGCTGGCGATCGGCCTGGTGATCGGCAACCTGATCCACCCCGGCTCCGGTCTGCACCTGACCGAGGCACTGCGCTCGGCCGGCCACGAACAGGTGTCCTCGGAGGCGAAGTCCACCAGCGAGTTCCTGCTGGGCATCATCCCCACCACGCTGCTGTCCGCCCTGACCGGTGAGCAGGTGCTGCAGACCCTGCTGGTCGCCCTGCTGGTCGGTTTCGCGGTGCAGGGACTCGGCCGGCCCGGCGAGTCCGTGCTCGGCGCGATCGCGGTCATCCAGCGCCTGGTCTTCCGGATCCTGTCCATGATCATGTGGCTGGCGCCGATCGGCGCGTTCGGCGCGATCGCCGCGGTGGTCGGCGCGACCGGCGTGGACGCGCTGATCAGCCTCGCCCAGATCATGCTCGGGTTCTACGCCACCTGTCTCATCTTCGTCGTGGTCGTCCTCGGCCTGCTGCTGCGCCTGGTCGCGAAGACGTCGATCTTCTCCCTGCTGCGCTACCTGGCACGGGAGTTCCTGCTGATCGTGTCCACGTCGTCGTCGGAGTCGGCGCTGCCGCGGCTGATCGCCAAGATGGAACACCTGGGAGTGAGCCGTTCCGTGGTCGGCATCACCGTGCCGACGGGCTACTCCTTCAACCTCGACGGGACCGCGATCTACCTGACGATGGCCTCGCTGTTCGTCGCGGACGCGCTCGGCAAGCCGCTGGCGATCGGCGAGCAGATCTCCCTGCTGGTCTTCATGGTGATCGCCTCCAAGGGCGCGGCCGGAGTCACCGGAGCCGGGCTGGCGACACTGGCCGGCGGCCTGCAGAGCCACCGGCCCGACCTGGTAGACGGCGTGGGCCTGATCGTGGGCATCGACCGCTTCATGTCCGAGGCCCGGGCGCTGACGAACTTCGCCGGGAACGCCGTCGCGACGGTCCTGGTGGGCACCTGGACCGGTGAGTACGACCGGGAGCGGGCGCGCGAGGTCTTCGCCGGCCGGGCGCCGTTCGACGAGGCCACGATGGTCGACGACCACGGCGACCGCGGCGACCACGACAGAGGTGGCGCGGGCCACGACACCGGCGCGCGCGAGGTGGAACCCGCCGGAGGCGGTGCCCGCGGCTGACGTCCGCCACGCAGGGTGCCGGTGCCTCCCCCCGGAGCCCGGCGCCCACGAGGAACGCGCCCGCCGCCCGATCCGGCTCAGCCGCCGGTAGGGCGGCGGGCGCTTCGCGTTCGTGACTCGCGGATCCCCCGCGACGAGTGGCGTTCGTCACCCAGCGGGTTTCGCCGTTGACCACCGGATCGGCCGGGAGTAGCTTCCACGTTGACCAGATGCGTTCATCTGGTCAACGACTCCAGGCGCCGCGCGCGCTGGATGCTCCACGAAGGGAGCACTGCCCCGGTGAACGCCGATTCCACCGACCAGGCCCGCCACCCAGGTCGCCCGGGCCACCCACAGGGCCCGGGCCAGACCGGCCCCGACTCCGCACGCCCCGACACCGCCCACCCCGAGACACCTCTTCCGTACGTCCTCCCCCTCGACCACCCCTCCGCCGGCATCGCCGAGGTCGGCGGCAAGGGTGCCTCCCTGGCCCGCCTCGCCCGCGCCGGTCTGCCGGTGCCGCCCGGCTTCCAGGTGACGACCGCGGCGTACCGCGCGTTCGTCGGCCGGGACAGCCGACAGGACCGGATCCTCGCCGCCGTGTCCGGACTGCGCGCCGACGAGCCCACCCGATGCGAGGAGGCGGCGCGAAAGATCGGCCGGCTGTTCGCCGAGGGCGCCGTACCGGCCGAGGTCTCCGCCCCGGTCGAGCAGGCGTACGCGAGTCTGGACGACGGCAACCTCCCGGTCGCGGTGCGTTCCTCGGCCACCGCGGAGGACCTGCCGGGGATGTCGTTCGCCGGCCAGCAGGACACCTACCTCAACCTCCGCGGCCGCGACGCCGTGCTGGACGCGGTACGCCGGTGCTGGGCCTCGCTGTGGACCGCCCGCGCGATCGCGTACCGGATCCGGCACGGCATCCCCGCCTCTGACGTCGCCCTCGCCGTCGTGGTGCAGGAACTCGTCACGGCCGACTCCGCCGGCGTGATGTTCACCGTCGACCCGATGACCGGCGACCGTGCGTACGTCCACGTCGACGCCACCTGGGGGCTGGGCGAGGCCCTCGTCGGCGGCCAGGTCACCCCCGACTCCCTGCTCGTCGACCGCGAGACCTTCGCGGTGGCCCACCGCGAGACCGGCGACAAGTCCGTACGGACGGTACGCACCGAGCAGGGCACGCACGAGGAACCCGTGCCGCCGCACCTGCGGAACGCCCCGGTCCTCGACGACCGGCAGGCCGGCGAGCTGGCCCGGATCGGCGTCGACGTGGAGGAGCTCTACGGCTGCCCGATGGACGTCGAGTGGGCCCGCCACGACGGGCAGTTCTTCCTCGTCCAGGCCCGGCCGGTCACCGGACTTCCGACCGGGCTGCCCGCCACCGGGACCGAGGAGTGGAACGACAGCCTGCGCGGTGACTACCTGTGGACGTCGGGCAACCTCGGCGAGGCGATCCCGGACGTGATGACGCCCTGCACCTGGTCGCTGATCAACATCTTCATGGCGGACACGATGGCGCTGTCGGCCGTCGGGGAGCACCGGCTGTCCGGCAACATCGGCGGCAGGTTCTACCTCAACCTCAGCGTCGCCGCGGCGGCCGCCCAGGCGTTCGGCATGTCGAAGCTGTTCTACTCGAGCATCCCGGAGATCTTCGGCCGGATCCCGGACGGCGTCACGATCCCGGCGCTGCCGCTCTCGCGGTGGCGACTCGTCGCAAGCGTGCTCGGCGAGGTGGTGCCGTTCTACCGCCGGTTGCGGACGTACCAGAAGAACTTCCCGGCCCTGGTCGCCGACGCGCCCGCCCGCTTCGAGCGCGTCCGCGCCGCGATCGCAGCCGCGGACACCACCTCGGCGCTGGCGAGGGTGTGGGCGGGCGAGGGTGAGCCGTACCTGCGGGACACCAGCCGGATGCTGGCCGCCGGCTCCCGGATGGACGGCAACGCGCTGGCGACGATCGGGCGCCGGGTCCGCAAGGTGGCCGGTGAAGGCGACGCGAACGCCCTGCTCACCGGCCTGCACACCGCCGACGGCGAACTGGCCAGCCTCGGCCCGCTGGTCGGGCTGGCGCGGGTACGCCGGGGACAGCTCGACCGGGACACCTACGTCCACCAGTGGGGCCACCGCGGGCCGCACGAGTTCGAGGTGTCCGTGCCGCGTCCGGCCGAGGATCCCGGCTGGGTCGACCGCGAGCTCGCCGCGATGGACGGCGCCCACGAAGACGCGACCGACCTGCTCGCCCGCCAGCAGCAGGCACGCGAGGCGGCCTGGGAACGCACGCGCGCCCGGCTCCGGCCGCGGGAGCTCTCCGCGCTGCGCCGCCACGTCGACCGCGCGGCGCACGCCGCCCGGGCACGTGAGGCCGCGCGGTCGGAGGTGATCCGGGCGTTCTGGGCGATGCGGATCCTCGTCCGGCGGGCCGGTGAGCTGACCGGCCACGGCGACGACCTCTTCTTCTGCGCCATCGAGGAGATCGTCCGGATCCTCGACGGCGACGACGCTCCGCTGGCACGGGTTCCGGCGCGCCGGGCGGCGTACGACCGCTACCGCGCGCTGCCGGTCTACCCCACGCTCATCCGCGGCGCCTTCGACCCGGTGCGCTGGGCCGCCGACCCGAACCGGCGGCTCGACGTGTACGACGCGACCGCCGAGCACGCGCCGGTGGCCGAGACCGTGACCGGGTTCGCCGGCGCGGCCGGAGTCGTGGAGGGCGTCGCCCGCGTCATCGCCAGCCCGGAGGACGGTGCGCAACTGCGACCGGGCGAGATCCTGGTCACCTCCGTCACCAACATCGGCTGGACTCCGCTGTTCCCGCGGGCCGCCGCGGTGGTCACCGACATCGGTGCTCCCCTGTCGCACGCCGCGATCGTCGCCCGCGAACTCGGCATCCCGGCCGTCGTCGGCACCGGCAACGCCACCGTCCGGCTGCGCAGCGGCGACCGGATCCGGGTGGACGGCGAGCGCGGCACCGTCGACCTGCTGGAGGCGTTGCCGAGGTAGGAGTCGCCCCGCGAGGTCGACGCGGCTCCCGGGGTCCCAGGCTGCCGGGCTGCCTGCCCGGGTCAGAGCTCGATGGTGTCCAGCAGGGTGCCGAGCTCCGCCTGGCTGAGCGGCCGGACCTGCCCGGGGGCCAGGTCGCCGATCTTCACCGGACCGAGTGACGTACGCGCCAGCCGGCGGACCGGGTGACCGACCTCGGCGAGCATCCGCCGGACGATGTGCTTGCGCCCCTCGTGGATGACGATCTCCACCATGGCCTTGCCGCCGGACTGGTGCACGACACGGAACGCGTCCGCGCGTGCCGGGCCGTCCTCGAGTTCGACGCCCTCCCGCAGCGCCCGGCCGACCCGCGGGGAGACCGGACCGGGCACCTCGGCGACGTAGGTCTTCTGCACGCCGTACGATGGGTGCGCCAGCCGGTGGGCGAACTCCCCGTCGTTGACCAGCAGGATCAGCCCCTCGGTGTCGGTGTCCAGCCGGCCGACGTGGAACAGGCGTTCCGGCCGGTCGCTGACCAGGTCGCCGAGGCAGCGGCGGCCCTGCGGGTCGCTCATCGTGCTGACCACGCCGCGCGGCTTGTTCAGGACGAGGTAGACCTTGGTGTCGTCCACCGCGATCCGCTTGCCGTCCACACGCACCGAGTCCCGGCTCGGGTCGACCCGGGTGCCGAGCGTCGTCACCACCTGGCCGTTGACCTCGACCCGGCCCGCGACGATGAGTTCCTCGCCGGCGCGCCGGCTGCCGACCCCGGCCTGGGCGAGCACCTTCTGCAGCCGAATGCCCTCGGACTCACCCATCGCCGTCGGTCCTCCGTTCGGTGCTCACGTCCTGCTGTTCGGCCTCGGTGGCCTCGGGCTCCACGTCGTCCTCAACCTCGGGCTCCACGTCGTCGTCCGGTTCCGCCGCGGCCTCACCCTCGGCCTCGGGCTCCACGGCTGGTTCCACCACGTCCTCCGCGTCGCCCAACGGCATCTGCGCGGGAACCGACGGCGCCACCTCCGCGGGTGCACTCACCTGCTCGGCCTCCATCTCGTCGATGTCCGGGAGGTAGGGCGCGAGGTCCGGCAACTCCTCCAGCGACCGGACGCCGAGGCGTTCCAGGAAGTACGACGTGGTGCGGTAGAGCGTCGCGTTGCTCTCCCCCTCCGCGCCGGCCTCCTCCACCAGCCCCCGCGTCACCAGCGTGCGCATCACGCCGTCGCAGTTGACGCCGCGGATCGCCGACACCCGCGCCCGGCTGACCGGCTGCTTGTACGCGACCACGGCCAGCGTCTCCAGCGCGGCCTGGGTGAGCTTGGCCTGCTGCCCGTCGAGGACGAACCGCTGGACGATCTCGGCGTACTCCTCGCGTGTGTAGAGCCGCCAGCCGCCCGCGACCTCGCGCAGGTCGAACCCACGCTCCTGCAGGGTGTACTCCGCGGACAGGGTGCGCAGAGCCTCGTCGATGTCGGGCCGGGGCCGTCCGAGAACCTGCGCCAGTGTGACCGGAGACAGCGGCTCGTCGACGATCAGCAGGATCGCCTCGATCGGCCCGTGCAGATCACCGGGTACGACGACGTCGAGGGTCTCCTCGGCCTCGTCGTCAGCCGGAGCCTCCGCGGCCTGCTCGTCAATCGGAGCTTGCTCACCGTCAACCGCAGCTTGCTCGCCAGTCCCCTCGTCAACCGGGGCCTGCTCGTCCGCGCCGGCCGTGGTGCCCTCGGTCGGCTCGGCCGGTGCACCCACCCCACCCACTTCGGCCGCCTCAGCGGCCTCCGCCGGCTGGTCGGTGGACGGCACCGGGCGCTCGACCTCGGGCGCGTCGTCGGCACCGCTCATGTGCTGTCTCCTGTCGAATCCGGCTCGTCCTGCTCGCCGTCGCCGTCCTGCTCGTCGTTCGCTTCTGGCTCGTCGGTGGCTTCCGGCTCGGCCTGCTCGCCGCCGCCGTCCTGCTCGTCGAACTCGTCGCTGACCGTGACCGCGCCGTCGTCGCTACCGGCCCAGCGCACGGTCAGCTCGGCCAGGGCCTCGGCCTGCTCGAAGGTCACCGCGCCCTCGCGGAAGAGTTCCAGCAGAGCGAGGAACCGCGCGATCGTCGTCACGACGTTCGGCGAGTCGGCCACCAGCGCCCGGAACGTCGTCGAGCGTATCCGGCGCAGGCGTTCGACCAGGATGGTGCCCTGCTCCCGCACGCTGACCCGGGGCGCGTGGATGTGCGCCAGCGACACCACCGGCTCCGGGCGCGGGCGCATCGCCCGGGCAGCGAGCCGGGCGAAGTCGTCCACGCCGAGGCCGATCAGCACCTCGGGCAGCAGCTTGGCGAACCGGTCCTCCAGCCCCACGGCACGGGGGAACCGGCGCGCCTCCCGCGTCATCCGCTCCGCCAGCAGCCCACCCACCTGCTTGTACGCGCGGTATTGCAGCAGCCGGGCGAACAACAGGTCCCGGGCCTCCAGCAGCGCGAGATCCTCCTCGTCCTCGACCTCTCCCTGCGGCAGCAACCGGGCGGCCTTGAGGTCGAGCAGGGTGGACGCGACGAGCAGGAACTCCGTGGTCTGGTCGAGGTCCCATTCCGGGCCCTTCGCCCGGATGTAGGCGATGAACTCGTCGGTCACCACCGACAGAGCCACCTCGGTGACGTCCAGTTTGTGCTTGGAGATCAGCCCGAGGAGGAGGTCGAACGGGCCCTCGAAGTTGTCCAGCCGGACGGTGAACGTGCTCCTCCGGCCGATCGCCGCCGCCGGCTCCTCCTCGGCCGCACCCTGCGCGGGGTCCCCGGGCGCCGGCTCGTCTCCGGGCTCGTCTGCGGGCACGCTCACGTGGTCGGTCACGAAGGTCTGTGCGGTGGTCAGCCGAGTCAGCCGGATCAGCCGAGCCGGCCGACCAGCTCGCGGGCGAGCTGGCGGTAGGCCTCGGCGGCCACGCTGTTCGGTGCGTAGGTCGTGATCGGCTCGCCCAGCTTGTTGGTCTCGGGGAAGCGGACCGTACGCGAGATCACGGTGTGGAATACCGTCTCGCCGAACCGGCCGACGACCTCCTCCAGGATCTCCCGGGCGTGCAGCGTCCGCATGTCGAACATCGTGGCGAGGATGCCCTCGATCCTCAGCCGCGGGTTGATGCGCTCCTGCACGGTCTTGATCGTCTTGTCGACCAGGAAGCCGAGCCCGCGCAGGGCGAAGTACTCGCACTCCAGCGGGATGATCACACCGTCGGCGGCGGTGAGCGCGTTGACGGTGAGCAGACCCAGCGAGGGCTGACAGTCGATCAGGATCAGGTCGTACTCCGGCCGCAGCGACTCCAGCTGACGGGCCAGGGTGGTCTCCCGGGCGACCTCGGTGACGAGCTGGATCTCCGCACCGGACAGCGAGATGTCCGAGGGCAGCAGGTCCATGCCGTCGACCGCGGTCTTGACCCGGATGTCCTCGGCGGTCACGTCACGGTCGATGACCATGTCGTACGTCGTGGCCTCCAGCGCCAGCGGGTCGATACCCAGCCCGATCGTCAGCGACGCCTGCGGATCGAAGTCGACCAGCAGCACGCGGCGGCCGAGCTCGGCCAGCGACGCACCGAGGTTGATGGCGGTGGTCGTCTTGCCGACCCCGCCCTTCTGGTTGACGATCGCGATGATGCGGGCCGGGCCGTGGCTCTCCAGCGGCGGCGGGACGGGGAACTGCGGGCGCGGCTTGGGCGAGGACGACCTGTCCCCGTCACCGGCGCTGGGTGCGGGCGCGACCGGCGTCAGGTCGGGCTCCTCGGTCTCGACCGGCCCTGACGGGACTGACGGGACCGGCGGTACCGTCGGTGCGGTCGGCTCGGTCGGCGGCGGTATCACCGACGGGTCCGCGGGAGTGGACGGGTCGATCACCGGAGCAACGTCCGGCTCGGGTGCCGGCTCGGGGTCGATCGTGGGAGTCGTCCCCCACTGCTGCGCCGCCGGCGTCTGCACCACCTGCTGGTCGGACTGATGCTCAGGCTGGTACGACTGTTGCGCGGACTCGTGCGACTGCTGGGCAGACTCGGTTCCGGCACCGTTCGTCGAGTCGTTCACGGCTCGCGTAACCTCCTGCCACGTCGGGCCCACCTTCTCGGGCAGCGACTCTGCGGTTGGGAACTCTAGTCTCACCTGCCGGTGAACCCGGCGGGGAGGCCAGGGGCACCGAGCCACCGCCGGTCCTCGAAGCGATCCCGGCGGCACATGCGCCGTACTGCCTACGACCGTAGTGCCAACCCGGGCTTTCACGCCCGCGCACGGGGGTGTGTCGCGGCATACACCTCGCGCAGCTTGTCGACGGTGACGAGCGTGTAGACCTGCGTGGTCGTCACCGACGCGTGCCCGAGGAGTTCCTGGACCACCCGGACGTCCGCGCCGCCGTCGAGCAGGTGGGTCGCGAAGGAGTGCCGGAGCGTGTGCGGCGACACCTCCGCGGGCACGTTCGCGCGTTCGGCGGCGTGCCGCAGCACGGTCCACGCGCTCTGCCGGGACAGCCGGCCGCCGCGGGCGTTGAGGAACAGCGCCGGGGTGCCCTTGCCGCCGGCGGCAAGCGCGGGCCGGGCCCGCACCTGGTAGGCGGTGACGGCCCGGCCGGCGTAGGAGCCGACCGGCACGATCCGCTCCTTCCCGCCCTTGCCACGCAGCAGGACCGCGCCGGTGTCCAGGTCGAGGTCGTCGACGTCCAGGCCGACCGCCTCGGAGATGCGCGCGCCGGTGCCGTAGAGGAGTTCGAGCAGCGCCCGGTCGCGCAGCGCCAGTGGGGTGTCGCCGGCGCCGGAGGCCTCCAGGATGCGTTCGACGTCGGTCACCGGCAGCGCCTTCGGCAGCCGGCGCGGCGGCACCGGCGGCCTCACCTCCCGCGCCGGGTCGTCCGTCGTCAGCCCCTCCCGGTGGGCGAACTTGTGGAACCCGCGTACGGCGACCACGGTCCGCGCCGCCGAGCTCGCGCCGAGCGGAGGGTGGTCGGGGTCACCCTCCCGCAGCCGGACGAGGAACGCGCTGACGTCGGCGGGCCCGATCCGGTCGGCCCGGTCGAGCCCCCGCCCGGCCAGGAACTCCGCGTACCGGCGCAGGTCCCGGCGGTAGGACGCCAGCGTGTTGGCCGCCAGCCCGCGTTCGACGCTGAGGTGGTTGAGGTAGCCGGTGACCGCCCGCTCCACCCCCGTGGCGGTCACCTCAGGCCACCACCGCGGCGAAGTCGGTGTGCGGTAGTCCGTGCGCCTCCGCGACGGGTGCGTTGACCAGGTGCCCCTCGTGGGTGTTCAGCCCCAGGCCGAGGGCGAGGTCGGCCCGGCTGGCCTCCTGCCATCCCCGGTCGGCGAGCTCGAGCACGTAGGGCAGCGTGACGTTGGTCAGGGCGTACGTCGAGGTGTGCGGCACCGCGCCGGGCATGTTCGCCACGCAGTAGAAAACCGAGTCGTGCACGCGGTAGGTGGGCTCGTCGTGCGTGGTGGGCCGGGAGTCCTCGAAGCAGCCGCCCTGGTCGATGGAGATGTCGACCAGCACGCTGCCCGGCTTCATCCGGGACACCTGCTCGGTGGTGACCAGCGTCGGCGCCTTGGCGCCCGGGACGAGGACCGCGCCGATCACCAGGTCGGCGTCCAGGACGGCCCGTTCCACCTCGTAGGCGTTGGACGCCACCGTCTGCAGGTGGCCGCGGTAGACCCGGTCGGCCTGGCGGAGGCGTTCGATGTTCTTGTCCAGCAGCAGGACCTCGGCCTGCATGCCGAGCGCGATGGCGGCGGCGTTCAGCCCGGACACGCCGGCACCGATCACCACGACCTTCGCGGCGTACACGCCGGAGACGCCGCCCATCAGGATGCCGCGGCCGCCGCCCTGGCTCATCAGGTGGTACGCACCGACCTGCGGCGCCAGCCGGCCGGCGACCTCGCTCATCGGCGCCAGCAGCGGGAGCGAGCCGTCGGGCAACTGCACCGTCTCGTACGCGATCGCGGTGGTCCCGGACTCCAGCAGCGCGGTGGTGAGCTGCCTGGACGCCGCGAGGTGGAGGTAGGTGAAGAGCACCTGGCCCTTGCGCAGCCGGGAGTACTCCGAGGCGATCGGCTCCTTGACCTTGAGGACGAGATCGCTCTCGGCCCACACGTCGTCGGCGGTCTCGATGATCTTGGCGCCGGCCCGCTCGAACTCCTGGTCCGGGATCGACGACCCCTCCCCCGCCCCGCGTTCGACCACCACGTGGTGACCGTGGCGGACCAGTTCGTGCGCACCCGCCGGGGTCAGCGCGACACGGTACTCGTGGGTCTTGACTTCCTTGGGGACACCGATCTTCACGGTCGCTCGTTGCCTTCCGCTGGCTCGCGCGGCACGGCGTCGTTGCCGTACCGCCTGTACGCCGCGGACCGGGCGGGGCGCACCTGTCGCGGCGGGGCGAGTGTAAACCTGGCGGGGCGGGCCGGGCGCTCCGTCCACAGGCGTGGCGCGGATCGCCGCCGATCCCGGGCAGGATGGGGCGATGGACCTCGCCGCCGCCCAGGACCTGTTCGACGCCGAGCCGGGCTGGCTGAACACCGCCAGTTTCGGCCTGCCGCCCCGCCCGGCCTGGGACGCGCTGCAGGAGGCGCTGGCGGGCTGGCGGCACGGCACCACCGGCTCCCAGCCGTGGTTCGACGCCACCCAGCGGGCCCGGGAGGCGTTCGCCCGGCTGGTCGGCGCCCCCGCCGCGGACGTCGCGATCGGGAGTACGACCTCCGGCCTGCTGGCCCCGGTGGCCGCGGCCCTCCCGGCGGGCTCACGGGTGGTGGTGCCGGACGTGGAGTTCACCTCCAACCTGTTCCCGTGGCTGGTGCACGCCGACCGGGGCGTGGAGGTGGTGACCGTGCCGGTGGACGAGCTCGTCCAGGCCGTCGACCGGCGTACGACGGTGGTCGCGTTCAGCGCGGTCCAGTCCGCGACCGGGCAGGTGGCCGACTTCGACCGGCTGGTCGAGGTGGCCCACGACGCCGGTGCGCTGGTGGTCGTGGACGCCAGCCAGGCGGCCGGCTGGCTGCCGCGGGATTGGACCCGCGCCGACGTGGTGGTGGCCTCGGCGTACAAGTGGCTGATGGCGCCGCGCGGTGCGGCGTTCGGCTACTTCGCGCCTTCGGTGCGTGAGCGGCTGCGCCCGATCCAGGCCGGTTGGTTCGCCGGCGATGAAGTGGCGTCGTCCTTCTACGGCCCGCCGCTGCGGCTGGCCCCGGACGCGCGGAGGTTCGACATCTCGCCCGCGTGGTTCTGCTACGTCGGCGCCGCGCCGGCCCTGGACCTGGTGCTGGCCGTCGGCGTGGACCGCGTACACGCCCACGACGTCGGGCTGGCGAACCGCTTCCGGGAGGGACTCGGCCTGCCCCCGGGCGACTCCGCGATCGTGTCGGTCGAGGTGCCGCGCGCCGAGGAGCGGCTGGCGGCGGCCGGGATCCGAGCCGGCTTGCGCAACGGCCGGGTGCGCGTATCGTTCCACCTCTACTCCACCGAGGACGACGTGGAGCGCGCGGTCGGCGCGTTACGCCCGGCCACCGGACCCGGGTTCACCGGGTCCGGATGAGACGTGACCGCTGACGGCCAGTGACATCATGAGCCGCAATCGACGGTCCGGCGTGAGGCAGTTCATACCGCGACACGCCGCCACCCGGCGTGCGACGACACCACATGTGAGATACGGTCTCGCCCCATGACCGAGGACTACCTACGCCGCATCGGCACCCTGATCCGGGACGCACGCCAGCATCGCGGCTGGACGCAGGCCCAGCTCGCCGAGACGTTGGGCACCAGTCAGAGCGCGATCAACCGGATCGAGCGCGGCCACCAGAACCTCAGCCTGGAGATGCTTGCTCGCATCGGCGACGCCCTCGACAGCGAGATCGTGTCGCTCGGCACGTCCGGTCCGATGCACCTGCGGGTGGTCGGCGGGCGGCAGCTGTCCGGCAGCATCGACGTCAAGACCAGCAAGAACGCCTGCGTGGCCCTGCTGTGCGCGTCCCTGCTCAACCACGGCCGCACGACGCTGCGCCAGGTGGCCCGGATCGAGGAGGTCAACCGCATCCTCGAGGTGCTGCACAGCATCGGCGTCCGCACCCGCTGGCTGAACGAGAACAACGACCTGGAGATCGTCCCGCCGGCCACCCTCGACCTGGACGGCATGGACGTCGCCGCCGCCCGGCGCACCCGCAGCGTGCTGATGTTCCTCGGCCCGCTGATGCACCGCGAGGACCGTTTCCAGCTGCCGTACGCCGGTGGCTGCGACCTCGGCACCCGGACGGTCGAGCCGCACATGGTCGCGTTGCGGAAGTTCGGCCTGGAGGTCAAGGCGACCTCCGGGTTCTACAACGCCGAGGTCGACCGCACCGTCTCCCCCGGTTCGATCGTGCTGACCGAGCGCGGCGACACGGTGACCGAGAACGCCCTGCTCGCCGCGGCCCGCCACGACGGCGTCACCGTCATCCGCAACGCCAGCCCCAACTACATGGTCCAGGACCTCTGCTTCTACCTGGCCGAGCTCGGCGTCCGCATCGACGGCGTCGGCACCACCACGCTCACCGTGCACGGGGTGCCGGCCATCGACCGCGACGTCGACTACGCGCCCTCGGAGGACCCGATCGAGGCGATGAGCCTGATCACCGCGGCGATCGCCACCTCCTCCGAGCTCACCGTCCGGCGGGTCCCGATCGAGTTCATGGAGATCGAGCTGGCCCAGCTCGCCGAGATGGGCCTGCACTTCACCCGCAGCGAGGAGTACGCCTCCCACAACGGCCGGACCCGGCTGGTCGACGTGACGGTCTTCCCGTCCACGCTGCACGCACCGATCGACAAGATCCACCCGATGCCGTTCCCCGGGCTGAACATCGACAACGTGCCGTTCTTCGCGGTGATCGCCGCGGCGGCCAACGGCACCACGCTGATCCACGACTGGGTGTACGAGAACCGCGCGATCCACCTCACCGAGCTGAACAAGCTCGGCGGCCGGGTCCGGCTGGCCGACCCGCACCGGATCTACGTCGACGGGCCGACCCACTGGTCGGGCACCGAGGTCATCTGCCCGCCGGCGCTGCGCCCCGCGGTGTGCATCCTGCTGGCGATGCTGGCCGCCAAGGGCACGTCGGTGCTGCGCAACATCTACGTCATCAACCGTGGGTACGAGGACCTCGCCGAACGGCTCAACCAGCTCGGCGCGCAGATCGAGTCCTTCCGCGACATCTAGGTCTGTCCTGCGGGCCAGACCTAGAGAAAGACCCGCTGGGCCGTGTCGGCGCGGGCCGCGGTCCGCGGCGTCCCGCGCCACTCGTCCTCGAGGATGCCGAACGTCTCGGAGTCCCGCCACCCGTCGCGCAGCAGCATGGTGTGGCGGAGCCTGCCCTCGTAGGTCATGCCGAGCCGGCGCAGGAGTGCCGCGGAGCCGGTGTTACGCGGGTCGCAGGTGGCGGCGATCCGGTGCTGGCCGCGCTCGGCGAAGCCGATCCGCAGCAGGGCCCCGCCGATTGCCGTACCCACGCCTTTGCGCCACACCCGCGGGTGCACGGCGTAGGAGATCTCGCCCTGCCGGTGGCGCGCCCGCGGACCGACCTCGAGCACACCCATGCCGAGCACCTCACCGTCGACCAGCGCGGCGTACGACTCCCGCAGCAAGGGCAAGTCAGACCAGGCGTCGACCGCACCGCGTACGAACGCCTCCGCCTCGGCCGGTGAGTCGGGTCCCCATGCCTGGTAGCGGCAGGTCTCGGGCGGGCCGGACCAGGAGTGGACGGCCGGCCAGTCCGTCAGCTCGAGCGGACGCAGCAGCACCTCAGGACGCGGGGACATCCGGGAACCCTACGCCCGCTGGTGGGGCGGATCACCTTGTTTTGCTGAGGTTTCCAGGCGCCGCCACGCGGACACGCCGCCCTCGTCAGGAAGCGGTCCAGCCGCCGTCGAGGGTGAGCGCGGCGCCGGTCAGGGACGTGGTCGCGGGTCCGCACACGAACGCCACCAGCTCGGCCACCTCGTCGGGTTCGACCAGGCGCTTGAGCGGTGTGCGGGCCAGGAGCACGTCCTCCAGCACCTGCTCCTCCCCCACGCCGTGCGCCTGCGCCTGCGCGGCGAGCTGCTTTTCCACCAGCGGTGTCCGGACGTACCCCGGGCAGATCGTGTTGGACGTGACACCACGCCCGGCCGCCTCCAGCGCGAGCACCTTCGACAGGCCCTCCAGTCCGTGCTTGGCCGCGACGTAGGCCGACTTGTACGCCGAGGCCCGCTGGCCGTGTGCGGAGGAGACGTGCACCAGCCGTCCCCACCCCCGCTCGTACATGCCGGGCAGCACCAGCCGCGCCAGCCGGAACGGCGCCTCCAGCATCACCCGCTGGATCAGCGCGAACTTCTCCACCGGGAACTCCTCCACCGGCGCGACGTGTTGCAGGCCGGCGTTGTTGACCAGGATGTCGGCCCCGCGGAGCGCGTCCAGTTCGTCGAGAGCGTCCAGCGCGGCCGGATCGCCGAGGTCGACCGGGTGCGACTGTCCGCCCACCTCCGCGGCCACCGCCGCGGCACCGTCGGCGTCGAGGTCCAGCACGACCACGCGTGCGCCTGCCCGGGCGAGCCGGTGGACGCAGGCTCGACCGATTCCGCTGGCGCCACCGGTGACCACGGCCGTCCGGCCGGTCAGGTCGACGCCGCCGGCGGCCGGGGCTGTGCCTGCTGCCGTGGTGGCTGGTGCTGCCGGCGCGGCAGGCGCGGCTGGTGTGGTGTCGGTCATGCCGACCTACCGTACGTCCGTACCCCGGCGGGGTCCCGGCCGGTGGGCGGGGGCCCGGCCGCCGGCCGGGCCCACCCTCTCCCCCCATCGGGTGTCGTAGCAGTCCCCACCCCACACACCCGATGGACGTAACCGTAGATCGGGGTGTATTTATGCGGCGAGATCTAATCAATTCCACCGGGGGGATGGGATGGCGGGCCACCGTGGCCGGCCGGAGAAGCCGTTGCCGCTGCCGACGAACGCGAAGGAACGCTTCGGTGCGCAACTGCGCGAGCTCCGGCACATCAACGAACTCGGGCTGGCCGCGATGGCGGCCCGGTCCGGCTGCTCGGTCACCACGATCGGGCAGGCCGAACGCGGCGTCCAGATACCAGGCGAGGCCCTCGTGCACACCTGGGACACCGTGCTGAACGCGAACAACATTCTCAACGCCTACTACGAGGACATGCGGTACGAGGAGCGGCACCGGCGCCTCACCTCGCCGCAGCGCCGCGCGCCGAGGCGTCCGGCGCCGGAACGGCCGATACCCGGAGACCGCAGCGAGTGGGTCGCCGACGTCACCATTCCCGACGGCACCCTGATGCGTCCCTCGCAGACGTTCACCAAGACCTGGCGGCTCCGCAACGCCGGTTCGGTCCGGTGGGTCGAGCGGTACCTGATGCGGCTGGGCACCCTGGTCGCGGCCGGGCAGGTGGCCACCCCGCGGCTGACCCCGATCCCGGACACCGAGCCCGGCGAGGAGGTCGACATCAGCGTTCCCTGCAAGGCGCACATCATCCCGGGCACGTCCGTGGCGCACTTCAAGTTCGCCGACGCGGACGGACACCTGTACTTCCCGACCACCGACTACGCCGGAATTCTGTTGTCCATCACCGTGCTCGACGACGGCCGCTCCCACTGAGTCCGTGGGCGAAAGGTGGTGCCGGCGCAGCGGCGGCACCATCCGCTCCTGACCGCGGCTCGACGACGGTACTGACGCCTGTCAGCCGTCGGGCGCCTGTGACGGTGCGGGCCTCAGCCCGTCCATGGTGAGGTCGAGAAGGCGTTCGGCCTGGTCTCGTTGCTCGGGCTTCGCCGACGTGAGGGCGATGCCGGCGAGTGCGGCGAACATGTCGGTCGGGTGGATGTCCGAGCGCAGCGCGCCGGCGGCGGCGCCCGCTTCCATGAGGGTGGAGAGCGCGGTCTGGATCAGGTCACGGCTGTGGCCGTAGGGGTCGGCTCCTGAGGCGACGACCGCGCGCAGGGCGTCGGCCATGCCGAGCTTGGCGGTGGCGTAGTCGATGAAACGCCCCATCCAGGCGCGCAGGGCCTCCCGTGGCGGCATCGTCGCCAGCAGATCGGGGACGGCATCGCACAGCCGCGCCACCTCGTTGCGGTAGGCCGCCTCGATCAGGATCTCCCGGGTGGGGAAGTTGCGGTAGAGCGTGCCGGTCCCCACTCCCGCCTCCCGGGCGATCCGCTCGAAGTGGGCGTCGAGCCCCTCTTCGGTGAACACCCGCACCGCTGCGGCCAGGATCCTGTCCCGGTTGCGCTGGGCGTCGGCCCTCAGTGGGCGTTCCGTGTCCCGTGCCATCGACGGCTCGCTCCCTCGTCCCGTTTGCAAAGTGGAGGCGCGTCCACTTAGGGTGAACCTAACCGGCGGAGCCTCCACTTTAGGTGGTGTGCTGCGCTCATTCCACTTTCGGAGGATGTCGTGTCGGGAATCGAAGGCAGGGTCGCGGTGATCACGGGCGCCAGCAGCGGGATCGGAGAGGCGACCGCACTGCTGCTGGCCGAGCGGGGGGCGACGGTGGTGCTCGGCGCTCGTCGGCCGGAGCGTCTGGAGACGCTGGCCGCCCGCATCGAGAATGCCGGCGGCCAGGCCGCCTACGTACGCACGGACGTGAAGCGCCGGGAGGACGTGGCCGGTCTGGTCGGGCTGGCCCGCGACCGGTACGGCAGGATCGACGCCCTCGTCAGCAACGCCGGCGTCGGCCTGATCTCCCCCCTGGACGACCTGCGGGTCGAGGACTGGGAGGAGATGATCGACGTCAACCTCAAGGGCGTCCTGTACGGAATCGCCGCCGCACTGCCGGTCTTCCGGGAGCAGGGCTTCGGGCACTTCGTGAACATCGTCTCCACGGCCGGGCTGCGCATCGTGCCGCAGCAGTCGGTCTATGCCGGTACCAAGAACGCGGTCCGCACCATCTCCGAGGGCCTGCGCCAGGAGGCCGGTGCCAACCTGCGGGTCACGGTCGTCTCGCCGGGCGTCACCCGCACGGAGTTCTCTGACTCGATGGCGCCGGAGATGCGGGCTCAGGTCCTCGACCGCATGGGCGACATCGCGATTCCGCCGGACGCCATCGCCCGTGCGGTCGCCTTCGCCCTCGAGCAGCCCGCCAACGTCGACGTGGGCGACATCGTCGTCCGCCCCACCGCGCAGAACTGACTCGGTCGTCCAGGTCGCCGGAGTTCGCGCACCGACCGCCGACCGCCGCCGCCGGAGTGTCGGCGCCGATGAGTTCCGGTGGCCGGAGCAGTCTTCCTCCCAGCGTCGCGACCGACCGGCGGCCCGCGGCCACCGAGCCAGGAGAAGGCGGACCAGACCGATGACCGAGCTGAACGACCTGAACGACCTGAGTGACCTGCTGAGTACGCACGTCCGCGAGGGCACGGTGCCGGGCGCCGTGGCCGTCGTGGTCCGGGGCGACGATCCGGAGTCGGCGGTCGCCGGCTCGATCGACGTCGAGGGCACCGCACCGATGACGCGGGACTCGATCTTCCGGCTCGCCTCGCTGACCAAACAGATCACGGCCGCCGCCATGATGGTGCTCCTGGAGGACGGCCGGCTGGGCCTGGACGACCCGATCGCCAAGTGGCTGCCCGAGCTCGCCGAACCGAAGGTGGTGCGCACGCCGGGCAGTCCGGTCGACGACGTGGTGCCGGCCGTGCGGCCGATCACCGTCGAGCACCTGCTCAGCTCCCGGGCCGGCTGGGGATTCCCGTCCGACTTCACCCTGCCGGCGATCGGGCTGATCTTCGACATTCAGAAGAGCGGGCTCGACCCGCAGCACGTCGAGGCCCCGGACGCCTGGCTGGCGGCGCTGTCCTGCGTCCCGCTGCTCTACCAGCCGGGCGAGGCGTGGCTCTACAACACCTGCTCGGACCTGCAGGGCGTGCTGATCGGCCGGGTCACCGGCCAGTCGTTTCCGGAGTTCCTGGCCGAGCGGCTGTTCGAGCCGCTCGGCATGGCCGACACGGCGTTCGAGGTTCCGGCCGGCAAGCGGGGGCGGTTCACCAGCATGTACCGCAGGGACCCCGACGGGGGCGGGCTGGTGCTCGCGGACGCTCCGGACGGACAGTGGAGCAGCCTGCCGGCCTTCCCGTCCGGCGCCGGCGGCCTGGCCGGCACCGCCGGCGACTGGCTCCGCTTCGCACGGATGCTGCTTGCGGGCGGCACGCACGAGGGCCGCCGGGTGCTGACGGCGGAGTCCGTACGCCGGATGACGACAGACCACCTGAGTGCAGGACAACGCGAAATCGGCGAGCTGTTCCTGGACGGACAGGGCTGGGGCTACGGCGGATCGGTCGACCTCGCGCCCACCCGGCCGTGGAACGAACCCGGCCGCTACGGATGGACCGGCGGCAGCGGAACGGCTGCGTACATCTCCCCCGCGAGCGGCACGATCTCGCTGTTGCTCACTCAGGTGGCGATGGACAGCCCGGTGGCGCCGCCGGTGATGCGGGACTTCTGGACCTACGTCGGCCGAAGCGGCTCGTAGGGCACCGCCTCGCGGGCCGGCCACGGCGCGTCGGCCGGGCGGAGCGCGTCGAAGCCGGCGCCGTTGCGGGCCGCCCAGGCCGCCAGCGCACCCATCACCAGTGAGGGATTGTGCAGGTCGCCGGCCAGCACCCCCGCCACGACGTCGGCCAGCGGCGTCCAGGAGACGGTCATGTCCGCCTCCTCGTCGACGCCGTTGTGCCGCTCGTCGTGCGGCACCTCCGACAGGCCGCGGGCGAGGTAGATGCGCAGCGACTCGGTGGTCATCCCAGGCGAGGTGAAGGCGTCCACCAGCACCCGCCAGTCGCGGGCCCGGACGTGCCCCTCCTCGTACAGCTCCCGCTGGGCAGCGGCGAGGTAGTCCTCCCCCTCCACGTCGAGCAGCCCCGCGGGAGGCTCGAAGAGGCGGTGGCCGACCGGATGGCGGTACTGATGCACCAGCAGCATCCGGTCGCGGTCGTCCATGGCGATGATGCCGACCGCACCGGAGTGCACCACGACGTCGCGGGTGAACTCCCGGCCGTCGCCGCCGTCGACGACGTCCTTCCGGACGGCGATCACCCGGCCGGTGCTCAGGGTGTACGACGAGGAGGCGACCGGCCAGCGCTCGGGTACGTCGCGTGGAGGGGCTCCGTCGGCGTTCTGGTTACCGAACCTGCCGTCCACCGTCGCACCGCTCACCGGCGTACTCCCGTGCGCAGCCAGCCGTCCCGCTGCCGGAGCGGCACCGCTCCGTGCGTCCCGTCGGCCTCACCGGAGGTCTCGGCCAGGTCGGCACCGTCGGCGTCGGGATCGGCGTCGGCCGCCGTGAGCGAACCGGCCCCGGCCGAGTCCGCGGACTCCTGCCGCCCGGTGGCCATGCCGTCGGCGTCCTCGGCGTAGACCAGCCCGAGGTCGCCGACCGGGAGCTGCATCTCCCGCTGGCGGGCCAGCGCGGCCTCGACCAGTCCGGTGAACAACGGGTGCGGGCGGGTCGGCCGGGACCGCAGCTCGGGGTGGGCCTGGGTGGCGACGTAGTACGGATGAAGGTCGCGGCGCAGCTCGACGAACTCCACCAGCCGGCCGTCCGGCGACGTGCCGGAAATGACCAGGCCGGCCTCCTCCAGCTGCGTGCGGTAGGTGTTGTTGACCTCGTAACGGTGCCGGTGGCGTTCCTCGACGTACGGCTCGGCGTAGGCCCGGCGCACCAGCGAGTCCTCGGCGAGCTTCGCGGGATACAGCCCGAGCCGCATCGTGCCGCCGAGGTCACCGGACCCGGCCACGATCTCGCGCTGCTCCTCCATCGTGGCCACCACCGGGTGGGCGCAGGTGGCCTCGAACTCGCTGGAGTTGGCGTCGTCCAGGCCGGCGAGATTGCGGGCCACGTCGACGACCATGCACTGCAGGCCGAGACACAGGCCCAGGGTCGGCAGCTGGTGTTCGCGGGCGTAGGCCGCCGCGCCGACCTTGCCCTCGACACCGCGTACTCCGAACCCGCCGGGAATGCACACCGCGTCCACGTCGGCGAGATGGCGGGCCGCGCCCTCCCGCGTCGTGCACTCGTCGGAGGGCACCCAGCGGATGTTGACCCGGGTGTCGTGCTGGAAACCGCCGGCACGCAACGCCTCGGTCACCGAGAGGTAGGCGTCGGGCAGGTCGATGTACTTGCCGACCAGGGCGACCGTCACCTCGTCGGCGGGGTGGTGGACCCGGCGCAGCAGCTCGTCCCACTCGGTCCAGTCGACGTCGCGGAACGGGAGGTTCAGCCGGCGTACGACGTAGGCGTCCAGACCTCCGCCGTGCAGGACCTTGGGAAGGTCGTAGATGCTCGGCACGTCGGGATTCTCGATGACGGCTTCCTCGTCGACGTCGCACATCAACGAGATCTTCCGCTTGACGTTGGGCGGAAGCTCGCGGTTGCACCGGCAGACGATCGCGTCGGGCTGGATACCGATGCTGCGCAGGGCCGCGACGGAGTGCTGGGTCGGCTTGGTCTTCAGCTCGCCGGACGGCCCGAGGTAGGGCACCAGGGACACGTGCAGGAAGAACACGTTGTCGCGGCCCACGTCGTGGCGTACCTGCCGGGCCGCCTCCAGGAACGGCAGCGACTCGATGTCGCCGACCGTGCCGCCGATCTCGGTGATCACGACGTCGATGCCGGGGCCCGCCATCCCCCGGATCCGGGCCTTGATCTCGTTGGTGATGTGCGGGATGACCTGGACGGTGTCCCCGAGGTAGTCGCCGCGGCGCTCCTTGGCGATCACGCTGGAGTAGACCTGGCCGGTGGTGACGTTCGCGCTGCGGCCGAGGTCGACGTCCAGGAACCGCTCGTAGTGGCCGATGTCGAGGTCGGCCTCGGTCCCGTCGTTGGTGACGAACACCTCACCGTGCTGGAACGGGTTCATGGTGCCGGGATCGACGTTGAGATAGGGGTCGAGCTTCTGCATGGTGACCCGCAACCCGCGTGCCTTCAGCAGATTGCCGAGGCTGGAGGCGGTGAGGCCCTTGCCGAGAGAGGAGGCGACGCCCCCTGTGACGAACACGTGCCTGGTGGGCGAAGAGGCGGCCAAAGCTACTCCCCGTGGTCGGTCGGGGCCGGAAACCCGGGCGGAATCCAGCATGTCCACGGGCTTTCAGCCTAGCAACAGCCGATCGGCCCGCCACACACCACGCCGGTCCGCGGGACCGGGCGGATGGTCGGACGTTACACCCCGGCGGTGACACCCGGACACGCCTGGGGACCTGCCCGGGGACACGACTGGGACACGGTTGAGACAGGGCTGGATCCGCGACGGGACACGGTGGGACGAGGCGGGACGCGGTGGATCGGCCGTGGATGCCCGGGTCATCCGGGTGTGACGGCCTCCTGGTAGATCTTGGCGATCTCCCGCGCCGTCTCGTCCTCGTCCGGCCAGGTGGCGGCCTGTCGCGGGCCGGCCGCACGCAGTCGCGCCGCGACCTCCGGTCGATCAAGGACCTCCGCGAGCGCGGCGGCCACCGCACCGGGATCGTCCGGTGGGACCAGCAGGGCCGCCGAACCCACCAGGTCGGGTATACCGCCCACCGCGGTGGCGACGAGGGGGACGCCGGACCGCAGGGCCTCCTGCGCCACCAGCGCCCGGGCCTCCCACCGGCTGGTGAGTACGGCGACGTCGGCCGCGGTGAGGAGCTCCGCGACGTCGGTGCGGTGCCCGGCCAGCCGGACCGGCAGCCGCTCGCGTTCGATGCGTTCGGCCAGCTCCGCGTGCAGGGGACCTTCGCCGGCGACCAGCACCAGCGGCGGAAGCGCGTCCCGGTCGAGCAGCCGGACCACGGCGTCGAGGAGTACGTCGTACCGCTTCTGCGGGGCGAGCCTGCCCACCGCCAGGATCAGCGGCCTGGCCGCGAGCCCGAGCGACCTGCGTACCTCATCCCGGCCGCGGCCGGGAGGAGCGAGCGCCGGCGCGGACACCGACAGGAACCGGGCGTCGCGGGCACCCAGGCCGACGGCCGCCTCGGCCAGGTCGGCCGAGGCGGCGAGCACGACCGTCGCCCGGCGGACGACCCACCGGCGGGCCAGGTGCAGGGGCAGCCGCCGCCAGCCGGTGGCCGAGACGTTGTTGTGCCAGCTGACCACCAGTGGCACCGAACGCCGGCCGGCCAGCGCCGCGACCACCGAGGCGGCGTGCCCGTGCGCATGGATCACGTCGGCGCCTGCCAGGACGGCTCGCCCCCTCCGGACCGAACCGGGCGCCGGGACGTCCAGGGGCACGAACTGCGCCACCCGGCCGAACCCGAACCGGCGATCGGTTGCGGCCGGCCCGGCGATCCGGACGGTGTGGCCGGACTCGACCAGCCGAACGGCGAGGGAGCGGACGTGTTGCCCGATGCCGCCCGTGCTCGGCCCGAGCACCAGGGCGATGCGCGGTGCCCTCACCGTCGCCCGCCGATCCGCCGGAACACCGACAACAGGTCCTCACGATCGACCACTGCCATGAGCAGGCCCACGAGCACGGCGAACACCGTCACCACCGCCAGCCCGGCCACCATCGCCCCCGTCACCGCACGCACGATGTCACCGTCCGCGAACCCCCGTCCCGTCCACCGGCCGGCCGCCGCCGAAGCCGTCGCGGCGACGCTACCCGCGAGCACCGACAGGCCGAGTCCGCGCAGCGATCCGGGTCCGGTCGCGCGGCGTACCCCGCCGAGCAGCACGACGGTGCCCAGGACCAACCCGACCGACGTGGCCGCGCCCAGACCACCGACGGTGGCCGACGCCGGCAGGCCCGCGGTGGCGGCGACCGCGGTGGCGGCGACAGCCAGCCACCCGGACGTCGTTCCCCACGCCGCCCAGGCGGAATTCCCGCGGGCGTAGAGCAGCCGGCCGGCCAGGGTCACCAGCCCGAGCGCGGGAACCGCCGGAGCGAACGCGACGAGGGCACCGGCCAGAGCCGACGTCGCGTCGCCGCCGCCGGGTCCGAGGACGAACAGCCTGGCCAGCGGAGCCGACGTCCCGGCGAGCAGGGCACCGCCGAGCGCCCCGAGCAGAACCACCGCCCGGACCGCACCGGCGGTGAGCCGGCTCAGCTCGGTCGCATCGGCCTCCCCCGGTGCATCTGCCGGCGCGGGCGGGTCGGGCGTGCTCGGCGCCGCGGGCCGGTCGGTCGAGGCCAGCGCCGCCGCGTGCGGGAAGACCGTGGTCGCGACCGGGACCACGAGCACCGCGTACGGCAGGGTGAACAGCGCGTACGCCCAGGTGTAGAGGGTCAGCGTCCCCGGCTCGCCGCGGTGGTTGGCCAGCCAGGTGAGCACCAGCGCGACGAGTTGCTGGGCGACCAGGGCGAGCATCCCGGCTACCGCCAGCCGGCGAGCGCGCGCCGCGACACCGGGTGGGAACCGCAACGTCGGCCGGATCGGTGCGACAGGCCCCTTCACCCGCGTGAACGCCACGAGCACGGTGAGGGCCATCGCCACCACCCCGAGCGAGGTGCCGCCCGCGAGCACGGCCACCGCACGGCCGGAGACCGCCTGCGCGCCGAGCGAGCCACCGGCGACGACCGCGAACCCCGCGTACGCCGCGACCACCACCACGCTGCTCGCCAGCGGGGCGAGTGCGGCGGCCAGGAACCTGCGCTGTGCCTGCAGGGCACCGGAGACCACGACAGCCACGCCGTAGAACCACAGCTGCGGTGCGAAGATCACCAGCATCCGGCCCGCGAGGTCGGCGGTGGCTTCGCCGCAGCCGGCACCGGCGGCGTGGCCGGCCAGCATGAGGTGGGCGTACGGACCGGCCAGTGCCGCCGCCAGGACGGCCACAGGGGTGAGAACGAGCAGCGTCCACGTCAGCAGTGCCGACAGCGTGCGGGCCGCGTCGCCGGCCGCGGCCCGGGAGGTGCGACCCGCCAGCAACGGAACGACCACCGAGGCCAGCGCCCCGCCGGCGACGATCTCGAAGGCGACGTTCGGCAACTGGTTCGCGGTGTTGTACGCGTCGCCCAGACAGGTGTCGCCGACGGTCTTGGAGAAGAGCAGCCACCGGCCGAACCCCACCACCCGGGCGGCGACGGTGACCGCGGCGACCAGCACGGCCGCGCGGGCCAGGCCCGTCCCCCCTGCGCGCGGGCGAGCCGCCGTGGGCTCCCGCGCCGTGGTCATCGGCGCGGCGGGCGGCGGCCGAACTCGTCCAGTCGGCGCAGCGGCGCGTGTCGGTCGATCACGGCGGTGAACGATACCCGTTCGGAGGCGAGGGTCAGCCCGACCAGCCCGGCGAGAACCGCCAGCCGGGCGGGCCGGGGAAGCCTCGCGGCCATGGCCACACCGAGCCCGGCGCCGAGCGCGTTGGCACCGCAGTCGCCGAGCATGCCGATCTCGGCGAGGTCGTCGGCCAGCAGACCGGCCGCCGCTCCGACCGGTGCCGCCAGCACGGGACCGGCCGAGGTCAGGAGGAAGGGCGCCGGAGCGAGTACGACCTTCAGTGCACGTCCGGGCCGAAGGTCCAGGAGGTTGACGAGGTTGGCGGACGCGGCGACCAGCGCGCCGTCGGTGAGGACCGTCACCACGCCCGTCCGGGGTCCGCGGGCGCGGCCGAGCAGCGCCGCGGCGAGAACCCCGCTCGCGCCGATGCCGGCGACCTTGACCGCCCCGCTGGTGATCACGCCGCGCCGCAGCGCGCCCAGGTGACCACGCAGCCCCTTGGCCGTCGGTGTACCGGTCAGGTCGTCGTAGGCGCCGACCGCACCGCTGCCGACGACCGCGGCCGCCGCGGCCAGGCGTTCTGCCGGCGTGAGGCCGGGCATCGCCATGGTGGCCGCGAGGGTCCCGGCGACAGCGGCCGGGCCGAGCAGCATGCTGACCTGTTCACCGCGATGGTTGGTGCGGCTCCAGCGATCGGCCTGATCGTCGCCACCGTCGCCCGTGCGCGGCTGAACGCGCCGGAACGCCTGCCGAGCGGCGAACGCGGCCCCGGTCGCGACGACGAGCCGCGCGGCGGCCTCGCGGGTGCGGGAGGGCGGCCGAAGTCCGCGCCGCGAAGCGCGCGGTGTCCGCCGGCCCGCCCGGAGTCCTTCGGCGGGTGAGCCGGTCATGAGCCGGCGGTCGGCTGCTTGGGCAGCGCCCCGTCGGTCGAACCCACGGCGCCGTACTGGCCGACACCTCCGCCGGCCTGTTCGGCCAGCGCCCACACCGCCGCCACCTGGCCACTGGCGAGGTCGGCGACGTCGACCGACGAGACCTCGCCGCGGGCCTGCTTGTCCGCGCGCAGGCCGGCGAGTACGCCGCCATCACCGGCGGAGGACGGGTCGCCGACCACCACGGCACCACGGCTGGCGGAGTCCAGTGACCGGGCGAGCGACACCCATGCCTGGACGGCGTCGGAGTTCGAGGTGGGCTTCGCCTTCGGCGGCACCACCGGCGCGACCACCACGGCCAGGTCCGCCTGCGGGAGGTCGCTGTCGCCGTCGACCAGGTCGCCCTCCCCGAACGCGCCCATGATGGTCGGCGTGGCGCTGTCCCTGCGGCCCGCCGCCTTGGCGTCGCGGGTGACCAGTGCCCGGGCGAGCACGACTCCGGCCCGGTCGTACGCAGAACCGTTGTCCGGCATTCGTACGTCACCGGTGACCAGCCTGGTGGCGAGTTCCTCGAGGAACTGTCGCTGGCTCGGGTCGGACCACTTGTCGGTCATCGAGACGGTGCCGGTGACCGTGGCGTCGGCGCTGGTCAGGCTCGCCTGGACATTCTTGACCACACTGTTGTCGGCGTTGGGCAGGGCGACCACCACGACCTTCTGGCCGCTGAGCCGCCCCTTGACCAGGCCGGGTGCGATGTCGGCGGCGAACGAGTCGCGGTACTTGTCGCCCTGCTGGAGGTCGGCGATCTGCTTGCGGAGGCCGTCCTTCTCCTTGCTCACCGCGGAGATGGTGCCCCGCAACTGCTGGTCGAGCTCGCCCTTCAGCGGGCCGGCGCCCAACGCGACCCCGACCGCGAGGGCGAGGAAGATCGCGGCGATGGAGACGAGGAAGTAGCGGAAGTCGATCACGTGAAGAGCCCTTGGATCCAGAAGACCAGGTCGTTCCACCGGATGCCGACAACCTCCAGCCAGGCCTGTCCCGCGGGCGTGGCCGCGAGCGCGACCAGGAACGCGAGCAGGCCGGCGACCAGCAGCATCACGATCTGCCAGGTCTGGATCCGGGAACGGTAGAGCCGGCTGACTCCCTTGGCGTCGACCAGCTTGCCGCCCACCCGCAGCCGGGTCAGGAACATGCTGGCCGCTCCGGAGCGGCCCTTGTCCAGGAACTCCACCAGCGAGAGGTGGGTGCCTACGGCGACGATGAGCGCTGCGCCCTTGGAGTCGGCGAGCAGCATCGCGATGTCCTCGCTGGTGCCGGTGGCGGCGAAGACGCGCGACTCCAGGCCGAGGCGATCGAGCCGGTCCGCGCCCGGCGCGCGCCCGTCACGATAGGCGTGCACGATGAGTTCGGCGCCACAGCGCAGGGCGGTGTCGGACACCGAGTCCATGTCACCGACGATGATGTCCGGCTTGAGCCGGGCCTCCAGCAGCGCGTCGGCGCCGCCGTCCACCCCGACAAGGATCGGGCGGTACTCCCGGATGTAGGACTTGAGTGCGACGAGGTCCTCGCGGTAGTCGTAGCCACGGACCACGATGAGGACGTGCCGCCCCTCCATCTGGGTGCTGACGTCGGGGACCCCCACGCCGTCCAGCAGCAGGTCGCGATCGCGCCGGAGGTACTCCATCGTGTTGGCTGCGAAGGCCTCGAGCTGGATGGCCAGCCCCGACCGTGCGTCGTCGGTGGCCTTGGCGACGGTCTCCTGGGTCTGTTCCGACCCGAGGGCGACCTCGGTGTCGCCGCGGTACAGGCTCGCACCGTGCAGGCGTACCGCGTCCCCCTCGCCGACCTTCGCGAAGACGTCGGCGCCCACGTCGTCGACCAGTGGGATCCCGGCAGCCATCAGGATTCCCGGGCCGAGGTTGGGATAGCGCCCGCTGATCGACGGCGCGGCGTTGACGACAGCGGCGACCTGAGCGGAGACCAGTGCCTCCGCGCTCACCCGGTCGAGGTCGACATGGTTGATGACGGCGATGTCACCGGGACGAAGCCGCTTGGTGAGGTTCTTCGTCCGCGAGTCGAGTCGAGCGACACCGACGACACCGGGCAAGGCCACCGGTCGTGGACGGCGCAAAGTAGGTAGTCTCATCGCAGTCCAGATACTGCCACGCGAGCATGTCCAGTGGGCGCATGTTGTGCTGTGGGCGTGGCGCAGTGCGGTGACACCGCTACGGGCACCTGCTGCCGGCCTGACCGTCGGCACAGGTACGCGACATCGACCCGCTTACCGTGGTCCACTCCGACGTGATCCCGGCGGGTGCCACGAACACATTTCAGGCCTCTCCACCGCGAGCTTCAGGCCTCTCCACCGCGAGACCTGCCGGCCCTCGTGGCCTTCCTCGTCCTGCCGCCCGCAGCGTTCTGGCCACCTTTCGCGACCTCACTGGCATCGGCCGGCTCGGGGTCCTTGGTTCGCTGTCGGGCCTTGCTTTGCTCAGCGGCCTTGCTTTGCTCAGCGGCCTTGCTTTGCTGACGGGCCCTGGTTTGCCTGGTGTCGTCCCGCGCGGCCTTGGCGGCGCCTCCGGATTCGTTCGCGTCACCGCCGACAACCTTGGCGTCCTTCGCGTTCCCTCGCAGGGCCTCTGCGGTCGCGCTGGCTGCGACGGCCTTCTTCCTCGCGGACTTCCTCGCGGGAGGTTTGGCCGCGTCCGCGCGCGCCTGGGCCGCGGTGGCGAGGAGTTCCTCCGCATGCGCCTGTGCGCTGGCGGACCCGTCCAGACCGGCGAGCATCCGGGCGAGCTCCGCCACCCGGCCCTCGTCGTCCAGCCAGGTGAGCCCGCTGCGGGTCACCGAACCGTCGTCACTCTTGCGTACGACGTAGTGCCGATCGGCGAACGCGGCCACCTGCGGAAGGTGGGTGACCACCACGACCTGCGCGTTGACCGCGAGCCGGGCCAACCGGCGGCCGATCTCCACCGCGGCCCGGCCGCCCACGCCGGCGTCCACCTCGTCGAACACGAACGTGGGTACGCCGTCCACGCCGGCGAAGACCACCTCGACCGCGAGCATCACCCGGGAGAGCTCCCCGCCGGACGCACCTCGCTGGACCGCACGGGCGGGAGCGCCTGGGTGCGGTCGTAGCCGCAGCTCGATCTCGTCGACGCCGTGCGCGCCGTACGCCAGCCATCGGCCGTCGACCAGCAGAGCCCGCTGGTCGACCGGGCCGGCCTCGGCGTCCGTGCCGGATGGGGTTCCGTTGTCCGGCTGGGTCGCACCCCGTCTGCTCCGGGTCGGCCGTCGCTCCTCCGCCGAACGCCGCTCCGGCACCTCGGAGGTGCGCACCTCGGTCTGGGACACATCGGCAGTGAGCACGGCGTGCGGCATGGCGAGTGCGCCCAGCTCGGTGGTGACGGCGGCGCCGAGGCGCTCGGCGGCTGCCGTGCGTGCCGAACTCACCTCGTGGGCAAGCGTGCCGAGTTCGGTCGCCAGCTTCCGGCGTTCGGCCTTGAGGGCGCTGATCGTGTCGTCGGATCCGTCCAGCTCCGCCAGCCGGATCGCCGATCTGCGCGACCATGCGAGGACGTCGTCGATCGTGTCGCCGTACTTGCGGGTGAGCGCACCGAGGATCGCCCGCCGTTCACCGATGGCCTGCAGCCGTGCCGGGTCGGTGTCCACTCCGACGGCGTAGGACGCCAGGTCGGAGCCCGCGTCGGCCAGCAGCGCGGCCGCCTCTGCCAGTCGGTCGGCCACCCCCGCGAGCTCGGGGTCGTGCACTCCGGCCGCGGTGAGCGCCTTCCGCGCGCTTGCCACCTGCGACAGCGCGTCGACCGGCGCTCCGGTCACGTCCTCGTCTCCGGTGAGGGCGGACTGTGCCTGGGACGCGGCGGCTCGCAGCGAGTCCGAGTGCGCGAGGCGTTCCTCCTCCACCGACAACGCCTTGTCCTCCCCCGGCTGTGGGTCGGCCGCCTCGATCTCCGCCAGCCCGAACCGCAACAGGTCGGCCTCCTGGGCGCGGTCGCGGGCCCGCGCGACCAGAGTGGACAGCTCGGCTTCGACCTCGGCGAGCCTTGAGTAACGGATCCGGTAGGTGGCGAGTGGCTCCTGGACACCTGCGCCCGCGTATCTGTCCAGGATCTCCCGCTGCCGTGAGGGGCGCAGCAGCCGCATCTGATCGGACTGGCCGTGCAGGGCGACCAGCTCCTCTGCCAGCTCCGCGAGCACTCCCGCGGGAACTCCCGCACCACCGGCGTAGGCGCGGGACCGGCCGTCGCGGCCGATGGTCCGCATCACGATCAGCGTGTCGTCCTCGAGCTGTGCGCCGGCCTCGACGGCCCGCCGCGCCGCGGCCGAACCAGGGTCGAGCCGAAGCCTGCCCTCCACGACCGCGCGTTCGGTCTGGCGACGAACCAGCCCGGCATCGGCCCGCCCGCCGAGCAGCAGGGACAGGCCGGTCACCACCATCGTCTTGCCGGCGCCGGTCTCGCCGGTGACGACGGTCAGGCCCGCGTCGAGGTCGAGCACGGCGTCGTCGATGACGCCGAGCCCCTGGATCCGGAGCTCCTCCAGCATCGCCGGCACTCTACGGGGTCTCGCCGGCGCGACCGGGCCGTTCGCCCGCGGCACGCTCGCGACTGTCGGATGAGGAGGCGGATGAAGAATCGGACGAGTCGACGGCCGTGGGGTCGGGTCCGGGAGTGGTTTCCGGGCGGGCGTTGGTCATCCTCGCCGCGGCCCGGCGAGCACGGTCCTCCCGCCGCCCACGCCATCCGTGCACCGGCAGGTCGAACTTCGCCACCAGTCGGTCGGTGAACGGGCCCTGGTGCAGCCGGGCGAGCCGCACCGGCCGTGCACCGTGGCGTACCTCCACCCGCGCACCCGGTGGGAGTTCCTCGGTGCGTCGCCCGTCGCACCACAAGACACCCGGGCCGGGGTTGCGCTGCATGAGCTCGATCGCCACCACCGAGCGCGGTGACACGACCAGCGGCCGTGAGAACAACGCATGTGCGCTCAGTGGCACCACGAGCATCGCCTCCAGCTCCGGCCACACCACCGGTCCGCCGGCGGAGAACGCGTAGGCGGTGGATCCGGTCGGTGTGGCGGCGACGACACCGTCGCCGCCCCATCTAGACAACGGCCGCCCGTCGACCTCCACGACGACCTCGAGCATGCGTTCGCGGGCGGACTTCTCCACGCTCGCCTCGTTGAGCGCCCACTGGGTCGCGGCGACCGCGCCATCGACCAGGACGGTCACGTCGAGGGTCATGCGTTCCTCGACGGCGTACTTGCGGTGGACGACGTGGTCGATCGTGACGTCGAGGTCGTCACGCTCGGACTCCGCCAGGAAGCCGATGTGGCCGAGGTTGACTCCCAGGACGGGGGTGCCCGAGGCGTGGGCCACCTCGGCGCCACGCAGGATCGTGCCGTCGCCACCCAGCACCATGACGATCTCGCAGCCCTCCGCGGCGACCGGAGAGACGTCGACCACCTCGGCCTTGTCCAGGCCGATGTCCTCGGCGTCGGGGGCGAGCAGGCGCACGCCCACGCCGGCGTCGGCGAGCCGGGCGGCCGCCTCTCTCGCCAACTGGGTCGCCTCGGCTCGCCCGGTGTGAACCACGAGGAGCACCGTGCGGTCGTCGGTCACAGCGAGGTCTCCTTCGGCGAGCCGGGTGGGTCCAGAGCGGCAAGGGTGGTGTCGTCCCACGGTGGTGCGTCGGCGCGGAGCCAGAGGAAGTACTCGGTGTTGCCTGCCGGACCGGGAAGTGGGCTCACCGTAGCGCCGGCCACCCCCAGGCCCACGTCGCCCGCGGCAACGGCGACCGTGCGTACCGCGTCGTGGCGTAGCGCGAGCTCGCGGACCACGCCACCCTTGCCCAGCCGTGAACGGCCCACCTCGAACTGCGGCTTGACCAACACGACGAGATCCCCGCCGGGACGGACCAGGCCGGCCAGCGCGGGCAGGACGGTCGCGAGCGAGATGAAGGACAGGTCGGCGACGAGGAGGTCCACCGCGCCGCCCACCTGCGTGGGTCGCAGGTCGCGGACGTGTGTGCGTTCGTGGACGTCGACGGCCGGGTTGTCCCGGAGTTCGGCAACGAGCTGGTCGTGCCCCACATCGACCGCGACCACCTGCCGCGCGCCCGCGCGCAGCGGCACGTCGGTGAACCCTCCGGTGGACGCGCCGGCGTCCAGGCAACGCCGCCCGTCGACTGTCAGGCCGAGCGGCCCGAAAGCCTCCAGCGCCCCGGCCAGCTTGTGCCCGCCACGGGAGACGAACTCCGGGCCCGGGGAATCCACTTCGCACACGTCGCCGGCGGCGACCCTGCTGGCCGGTTTGCAGACCGGCCGCCCGTCGACGCGGACGTTTCCCGACGTGATCAGGTCGGCCGCGTGCTCGCGTGACCTGGCCAGTCCTCGTCGGACGAGTTCGGTGTCGAGACGGGTCCGGCGGCCCGGGGCGTCGGGCGGGCCGTGGTCACGGCCGTCCAGCGTCGTCCCCATGGTCCTCGCCGGCTGCCAGCAGTGTTTCGTGCAGGCGGCGGTGGGCGTCCTCGTAGATGTCGATGTGGTCACTCGGCGCCAGGCCGGCGAGCTCGCCGAGCCGGTCGAGCACGGCATCCACGTCGGGTCGGCCGGTCGGGTCGTACTCGGGCGGTTGCTCATCCGCGGCCGCCGCCTGGACGGAGATGGCTTCCTCCACCGGAGTGTCGTCTTCCACAGTGCCCACGTCTCCTTGGTCCGAGTTTCCCCGCCGCGACTCCGGCCGTACGGACGACTCGCTCCGCGCGCTGCGTACGTGGTGGTCAGCGAGCCGGCCGCTGACCACTCCTGCTCCTGGCCCGCCACTTGACACTAACCCATCGCCGCGTCCTGGCCACGCAGCAGTGCGAGGGCCTCCGACGCGTCGATCCGAGCGGGTTCGGTGGCGGTCCACACGGCGGCGAGCAGCGCACGAGCGCCGTCCAGCGGGTCACCGCTGCCGGACAGCCGGACCACAAGCTGCCCCTTCCGGCCGTCGGCGCCCGCCGCGTCCTGGCGTTCGAGCGTCGCGGTCCATTCCCCGCAGGTGGCGCTGCCGTCGCCGGCCCGGGGAGCCGGGTGCGAAGCGAAGAGCCCGGCGAGATCGCGGGCGAGATAGGTCGGGCGCTGGTTCTCCGGTGCGGTCAGAAGGTCGGCGAGCTTCGACACACCGGTGAGTACGAGCATGCTCGGCATGCCGGCCGCGTTCGCCCCCTCGATGTCGGTGTCGAGCCGGTCGCCGATCACCAGGGGACGCTCGGCGCCCACTCGTTCGACCGTCTCGCGGAACAGTGGCGGCGCCGGCTTACCCGCGATCACCGGTGTCTGGCCGGTCGCCATCCGGATCACCTCGACGAGGGTGCCGTTCCCGGGTGCCAGACCCCCGTCGGTCGGCAGGGTCCGGTCGACGTTGGACGCGATCCACGGGACGTTTCGCCGCACCGCGTAGGCGCCTTCGGCGAGCTGCCGCCAGCCGACCTCCGGATGGAACCCCTGGACGACCGCGGCCGGATCCTCGGCAGCTGTACGGACCGGGACCAGCCCACGCTCCCTGATGGCGACCAGCAGACCCTCGCCACCCACCACCAGCACCCGCGATCCCACCGGCACTCGCTCGGCGACCAGGCGCGCCGCCGCCTGTGCCGAGGTAACCACGTCGCCGACCTCGGCGCGGACCCCGACCTTGCGAAGGTGCTCGACCACCGCGTCCGGAGTGCGGGACGCGTTGTTGGTCACGAACGCGACCTTCATGGCGGCCGCCCGCGCCCGCTCCAGGTCCTCAGGGGCCCTTGGTACGGCGTCCGCGCCCACGTAGACCACGCCGTCGAGGTCGAACAGTCCGGCGTCGTACTGCTCGACCAGGGGACGGTCGGCTTCGGACAACGGCTCGGGCGCCGCGTCCTGCTCGGTCGTGGTCTCGTCGGTCACTTCATGTCCTCCCGGGCCCTGAGGGTCGCCCGGACCTGCCGGAGCGCGTTGTCGTAGTGGTCGACGGACGGGCGCATCGCCGCCGCCATCGCGAGGTGAGGTGCCGCCGCGTCGTGTCGGCCCATTCTGCTCAGAGCCAGACCGAGACCGAAGTGTGCGTAATCGTCGGAGGGATTATCGTCGACGAGTCCCTCGAACGCCTCGGCGGAGTCCGCGTAGTGCCGGCTGTTGAACAATGCCCGTGCGAGAGCCTCCCGGATCGACTTCGAACCCGGCTCGGCCTCCCGGGCCCGCACGAGCAGCTGCGCCGCGGCCGCGGAGTCGCCGCCTTCGAGCAGGGCGAGGCCCCTGCGATACCAGTCGTAGACGTCACCGCCGGGTGTGCCGACATTCGCATCGTCGTTGATCATGGTGTCCTCCCTCCTCGGCGCCCTCAACCGGAGGCCGGGCCGGGCTATTCCACCCGGTCCGCCGGCCTCGGTTTCGCACGGACACCTGCCCGAGGATGCCCCAGGCACCTCGCCCGAACCGGGTGGACACCTACGATGCCCAGCGTGACCGACCCTTCCCCGACTCCCGGCACCGGTGCCCGGCCGCTGGTGCTGTCGCCCTTTGTGGGTGTGCGCTACGACCCCGAACGGGTGAGCGACCTCGCCGCCGTGACATCGCCACCGTACGACGTCCTCGATCCAGGCAGCGTGACCGCGCTCACCGCGGAGGAATTGCACAACATCGTCCGGGTGGTTCTCCCCCGGCCGGCGGGTCCGGCCGACTGGACCTCCGACGAGCGGTCGGGCCCCGGCGAAGGCGACCCGTCCACCACGGGGGACGAATCGCCCGGCGTCGCTGACTCGCGTGCCGGCGAAGCCGGACGGATCGGCAGCGGCGGCGAGGCTGGTCGGCAGCCCGGGTCGGACCCGGACCAGCCGGACCACTACCGGCGGGCCGCTGGCCTGCTCAACCGATGGCGAGCCGAAGGCATCCTGCGGGCCGACACCGAGGCCGCGTTGTACGTCTACGAACAACGCGTGCCCGAATCCGGCGGGAACGGCCGTCAGCAGTTCGTTCTGCGAGGGATGTTCGGCGCCGTGGCCCTGCGGGAGCCCGAAGAAGGGGTGATTCTTCCCCACGAGGACGTGATGCCCGGACCTGTGGCCGACCGGCTGGCGCTGATGAGCGCCTGCGAGGCCAATCTGGAACCGATCCTGTTGGTGTACGACGGCGGAGGGCCGGCGAGCGACCTGGTGGAGGCGACGGTTCGAAGCGAGCCGCTGGTGTATGCCCGCACCGCGGACGGTGTCGATCACCAGCTGTGGCGGATCACCGACCCGGGCGCGCTGAGCACCATCGCCGCCGACCTGGCTCCGCGCCAGGCACTGATCGCCGACGGTCACCACCGGTACGCGTCCTACCTGAAGCTCCAGCGCCAGATCCGGGCCACGGGCGCCGGGCCGGGCCCCTGGGACAGCGGACTCGCACTGCTCGTCGACCAGCACGCTCACCCGTTGCGGCTCACGGCGATTCATCGGACGGTCGCGGGGATCACCCTGGCTGAGCTGGTGACACGGGCGGGCACCGACTTCGCCGTCGAATCCTTCGACGGCGACGGTGACCGGGCGCATGACGCGCTCGCCGCGGCCCGTGGCCGACGGAACGCGTTCGTCGTCACCGACGGGCTTCGCTGGGACCTGTTGAGCATCCCCGCCGAGACCACCGCCGGGCGAGGCCGCCTGGACACGGAGGTGCTGCACGATCGGTTGTTCGGGCGCATCCTCGGCCTGGCCGAGGAGCACATCGGCTATGCGCACAGTGAGCGAGCTGCCGTCGACCACGCCCGGAACGGCCACGGCGTCGCCGTGCTCCTCAACCCGGTCGACGTCGCCACTGTGCAGGCTGTCGCCCGGGAAGGTGGCCGGATGCCGCGCAAGTCGACGTCGTTCGGGCCGAAGCCGCGCACCGGATTCGTCATGCGGATGTTCGACCAGCACTGACCGTCTCCTTGTCGACGAGCAGACGCACGCTGGCCGCCTCGACCTCGTAACGGCTGATCGGTCCGGCCTCACCGCGACGGAACCGCCGCCGCAGGGCGCCGGCCACCTCGACGATGTCGCCGGAACTCCACTGCTCCATCTCGGCGTGGCACTCGGCCGACCAGGAAGCGCACTCGATCGTGTCCACGACGGCCGATCGCGGAGGCAGAGTCTTCGGATCTCGCTGCACCACGAGCCGGACGCTGACCACGGCCGAGCCACTGGGCAGCTCGCGCCGCGTCGCGGGCGCCGACACCCGACCGACCAGCGTCACTTCGTTGCGGTGAGGAGGACACGGGGCCCGCGGCTTCTGCGCGTCGGAGTCGGTCATCGGGGCTGCCTCCCTCTCTGGAAGGTCCGTCGTAGCGGGTTGGCAGCCCCAATCTCCTCTGCTTCGGCACCGGCATCCAGGTGAGCGTCCTCGCCTGTGTACAACGCTGCCGATCCGGCAGTTGTGGACAACAAGCCGGCGCAGGACGATTCACCCAGGTCAGGCTCGCCGAGCCGCCACTCTCACTCCTCGCCGAGCCGGGCCAACCGCTCCTCGGCGTCGGTCTGGGCATCGACGTCGACTTCGAGAACCCGCGCGAACCATCGTGCGGCCTCCTCACGCCGGCCGAGCTCCTCGAGGGTGTCGGCATAGGCGTAACGCACCCGGGTGACCGCGGTGACCGACGCCCGGCCGTGCAGAGCGGGTACGTCGAGCAGCGCCAGTGCCGCGGCGGGCTGGCCCAGGTCACGTCGCGCCCCGGCCTCGACGATCAGCAGCTCGACGCGGGCCACCGGGTCCAGCTCCGACCGGTCGACCGTCGCGATGAGATCCAGTGCGCGCTCAGGACGGCCCAGTCCACGCTCGCTGTCGGCCATCGCGGGGAAGTACTCCGGCGAGCCGGTCATTCGGCGAGCGGCGCGAAACTCCGCCAAAGCCTGTTCGTACTTCCCGGCGGCGTAGGCGGTGTACGCCACCGCCTCGCGCACCACGCCCAGGCGGGAACCTTCGCTGCGCGCGGCCAGCGCGTGTTCGAGCGCCGCGTCCGGGTCCTCGTCGACGAGCTGCCCGGCCATCACGAGGTGGCGCGCCACCCGGTCGGCCGTGGCCTTGGTGAGAGTGCCGAGCTGCGACCGCACGTCCGGGTCCAGCTCGAGCCCGGTGACGTCCCCGGGAAGCTCCGGCCCTACGGGCTCGTTCACCGGTCGGGCCCGGTCACGGGTCCCTCCCCGCCGGCGGTCGTCCGCACCCGGACGGGTGTCCCGAACCGGGCGGTCGGAGTCGCGACCGCGGCCGGCGTCGGCAGGTCGGCCCGGCCGTTCGTACCGGTTGCCGCCGGACGGTCCTGAGGAACGCTGCTGCTGAGAGCGCCCTCTGCTCCCGGAGGCGTCACTCCGCGGCCGGTCGCGATCTCCGAACCCACGGTCACGACCACCGCGGTCGGAAGCCCCACCCCGAGGCCGGTCGCGATCCCCGAACCCACGGTCACGACCACCGCGGTCGGAAGCCCCACCCCGAGGCCGGTCGCGATCCCCGAACCCACGGTCACGACCACCGCGGTCATCGCTCCGGGCGTACCTACCGCCGCCCTGCGCCGCGTCCGAACGACGGCCGCCACGGTCCGGGCGCTCAGCGCGTGAGGACCGGTCGTACCCTCCGGACGCCTCGTCACGGCGCGAACGATCCGCGTCACGGCCGGTGGACTCACGCCTGGAGGAGTCCGAACGCCACCCGCGGCTCTGCCCACCACGGTCGGCTCCGGGACGGCCGCGGTCGTCCCGGCGGTCCCCGGTGCGACGTTCCGAGCCGGAGCCCCCGCCACCCCCACGATCCGTACGACTCGTACGAGCACGGTCACCACCGGGACCATCTCGGTCCGGACGGGGCCGCGAGGTCCAACCGCCCTCAGCCGGTCGACCACGCCGGGAGTCCCCGCCGCGTTGATCACCGGACCTTCGGCTCGGCTTGAACCCACTCCCCGAGTCCTGTCCGCGCGATGTCCGCTCCGTCCCGCCGCGCTGACCGGCGCCGGATGACCGGCCGTCGCTGGACCGCTCGCGCCAGCCACCAGCCCCTCGAGCTCGTGGCTCCGACTGCCGGCTGCCGGACGATCGCGATCCGGACGCGCCTCCGCGGCCACTGCCTCCACGGGCGCCGCCTCGGTCGGTGCGACCTTCAGCCGAACGCCGGCTGTCGCGGTCACGTCGATCGCGGTCTGGTTCCTGGCCGCGCCTCGAACTGTCGCTCATCGTGCTCCTCAGGGGGACGGCTGACGTCCCCATCTTGCCGCGTGGGTCGCGCCGGGTTGTCGCCGGTGTGGCGGGGGCGGCCGAAGGCAGGTCCACGGCGAGTCCTGTACGGCTCGCCGTCCGGGAACGTGGCCGGAGACGACCGTCGTTCCTGACCGCCGGATTCATGACTGCCAGAATTGATGGCCGCCGGGTTTTGGTTCCGGACATGACTGAGGGCCACCCCGTGTGGGGTGGCCCTCAACCAATGTATGTCCGGCGGCGTCCTACTCTCCCACAGGATCCCTCCTGCAGTACCATCGGCGCTGAAGAGCTTAACTTCCGGGTTCGGAATGGGACCGGGTGTTTCCCCTTCGCCATGACCGCCGTAACGCTGTGAAGATGTGAACCAGCAACCACAACTGCCGGGCCCACACAAACTCCCCGACCTACTTGGCCGGTGTTGTGTGGCGGGGTGGGTGGTTCGTTTCTTCAGAACCGCATAGTGGACGCACAGTCTTTGTTTCGCAGGTCACGTGTGTGGTGCTCACACCCGCGAAAGGTGTGGTGTGTGACAAGCCCTCGGCCTATTAGTACCAGTCAGCTTCACGAGTCTTTAGTCCTCGCTTCCACATCTGGCCTATCAACCCAGTCGTCTTCTGGGGGCCTTACCCGGTTAACCCGGTGGGAGACCTCATCTTGAAGCGTGCTTCCCGCTTAGATGCCTTCAGCGGTTATCACTTCCGAACGTAGCCAACCAGCCGTGCTCTTGGCAGAACAACTGGCACACCAGAGGTTCGTCCGTCCCGGTCCTCTCGTACTAGGGACAGCCCTTCTCAAGTCTCCTGCGCGCACAGCGGATAGGGACCGAACTGTCTCACGACGTTCTAAACCCAGCTCGCGTACCGCTTTAATGGGCGAACAGCCCAACCCTTGGGACCTGCTCCGGCCCCAGGATGCGACGAGCCGACATCGAGGTGCCAAACCATGCCGTCGATATGGACTCTTGGGCAAGATCAGCCTGTTATCCCCGGGGTACCTTTTATCCGTTGAGTCACGGCGCTTCCACGTGCCACCGTAAGATCACTAGTCCCGACTTTCGTCCCTGCTCGACCTGTCGGTCTCACAGTCAAGCTCCCTTGTGCACTTGCACTCGCCACCTGATTGCCAACCAGGCTGAGGGAACCTTTGGGCGCCTCCGTTACATTTTGGGAGGCAACCGCCCCAGTTAAACTACCCACCAGGCACTGTCCCTGATCCGGATAACGGACCGAGGTTAGACAGCCAATACGATCAGAGTGGTATTTCAACGTTGACTCCACCCGAACTGGCGTCCAGGCTTCACAGTCTCCCACCTATCCTACACAAACCGAACCGACCACCAATACCAAGCTGTAGTAAAGGTCCCGGGGTCTTTCCGTCCTGCTGCGCGTAACGAGCATCTTTACTCGTAGTGCAATTTCGCCGGGTCCGTGGTTGAGACAGCGCCCAAGTCGTTACGCCATTCGTGCAGGTCGGAACTTACCCGACAAGGAATTTCGCTACCTTAGGATGGTTATAGTTACCACCGCCGTTTACTGGCGCTTAAGTTCTCAGCTTCGACCGTGAGGTCTAACCGGTCCCCTTAACGTTCCAGCACCGGGCAGGCGTCAGTCCGTATACATCGTCTTGCGACTTCGCACGGACCTGTGTTTTTAGTAAACAGTCGCTTGGGCCTGGTCTCTGCGACCTTCACCGCTGCAGGGAGCAAGTCCCCTCACGGATCCGGTCCCCCTTCTCCCGAAGTTACGGGGGCATTTTGCCGAGTTCCTTAACCACGGTTCGCCCGATCGCCTTGGTATTCTCTACCTGACCACCTGTGTCGGTTTGGGGTACGGGCGGCCTTGTCACTCACTAGAGGTTTTTCTCGGCAGCATGGGATCACTCACTTCGCCTCAATCGGCTCGGCATCAGGTCTCAGACATCATGAGACGCGGATTTACCAACGCCTCGTCCTACGCCTTTGCCCGCGGATCAGCTTTCGCCTACCATCGCCGCGTAGAGCTACCCTCCTGCGTCACCCCATCGCTTGCCTACTACCGGATCGGTTCACGCGCTCACCCAGAACAACCCCGAAAGGTCGAACCAGACTCGGGCGCTTAGCATCACCGGGCTCAGCATGGGCGCGACAAAGCCGGTACGGGAATATCAACCCGTTGTCCATCGACTACGCCTGTCGGCCTCGCCTTAGGTCCCGACTTACCCAGGGCGGATTAGCCTGGCCCTGGAACCCTTGGTCATTCGGCGGAGGAGTTTCTCACTCCTCTTTCGCTACTCATGCCTGCATTCTCACTCGTGTAGCATCCACGACTGGGTCACCCCGCCGCTTCACACGCCACACGACGCTCCCCTACCCATCCACACGTCTGGACCCCACCCCGAAAGGTAAGGGCCGAACAATACGTGAATGCCACAGCTTCGGCGGTTCGCTTGAGCCCCGCTACATTGTCGGCGCAGAATCACTTGACCAGTGAGCTATTACGCACTCTTTCAAGGGTGGCTGCTTCTAAGCCAACCTCCTGGTTGTCTCTGCGACTCCACATCCTTTTCCACTTAGCGAACGCTTAGGGGCCTTAGCTGGTGATCTGGGCTGTTTCCCTCTCGACTATGAAGCTTATCCCCCACAGTCTCACTGCCGCGCTCTCACCTACCGGCATTCGGAGTTTGGCTGATTTCGGTAAGCTTGTCGGCCCCCTAGACCATCCAGTGCTCTACCTCCGGTAGGAAACACGCGACGCTGCACCTAAATGCATTTCGGGGAGAACCAGCTATCACGGAGTTTGATTGGCCTTTCACCCCTACCCACAGGTCATCCCCCGGCTTTTCAACGCCGGTGGGTTCGGGCCTCCACGCGGTCTTACCCGCGCTTCACCCTGCCCATGGGTAGATCACTCCGCTTCGGGTCTAGAGCACGCGACTCAAACGCCCTGTTCGGACTCGCTTTCGCTACGGCTTCCCCACACGGGTTAACCTCGCCACGCACCACTAACTCGCAGGCTCATTCTTCAAAAGGCACGCCGTCACACCCCACAAAGGGAATGCTCCGACGGATTGTAGGCACCCGGTTTCAGGAACTATTTCACTCCCCTCCCGGGGTACTTTTCACCTTTCCCTCACGGTACTAGTGCACTATCGGTCACCAGAAAGTATTTAGGCTTGGCGGGTGGTCCCGCCAGATTCACACAGGATTTCACGGGTCCCGTGCTACTTGGGAACACGTCCAGGAGCCACCACGTTACGTCTACAGGGGTATCACCTGCTATGCCGGGACTTTCCAGACCCTTCGACTTCCGCAGCGGTTTATAACTCCTCGCCAGATCAGCAGCTCCGACAAGACGGTCCCACAACCCCGCATAGGCAACACCTGCCAGCTATCACACCTACACGGTTTAGCCTCTTCCGCTTTCGCTCGCCGCTACTCACGGAATCACAATTGTTTTCTCTTCCTGCGGGTACTGAGATGTTTCACTTCCCCGCGTTCCCTCCGAACGCCCTATGTGTTCAGGCGCCGGTGACTGGACATGACTCCAGCCGGGTTTCCCCATTCGGACACCCCCGGATCACAGCTCGGTTGCCAACTCCCCGGGGCTTTTCGCAGGCTCCTACGTCCTTCATCGGCTTCTGGTGCCAAGGCATCCACCGAGTGCCCTTACTAACTTGTCACAACAAACAGACACACAGTTCTCGGCAAAACAAAGATGCTCGCGTCCACTATGCAGTTCTCAAGAAACGAACGGAAACCACCCCACAACCACCGCGCACCACCCGAAACAACCCCGAACGAGAAACATCCCGCCGGCGAAACCCGGGCGGCCGTCCGGTGAAGGAACGGCCCGACAACCAAAGAAACCCGACCACACAACCCGGCGGAAAAACCGCCGGCCATGGCCTGATCCCTCAGGACCCAACAACGTGCCTCAGCGCCACCCACAGCCCACGCCCCGCTCCACACATCTCCACCAAACAGGCGAAGACGCAGTACTAGGCCACGTGAAAACCGTGGGTAAACACCCACTAGCCGATGCTCCACTAAATGAGCTCACCGCTCCGACACACTCGGCCGGACAACGGCGCCCTGGACAACCACCCCGAAGAGCAGCCGCCAGAAAAGCTCCTTAGAAAGGAGGTGATCCAGCCGCACCTTCCGGTACGGCTACCTTGTTACGACTTAGTCCTAATCGCCAGCCCCACCTTCGACGGCTCCATCCCACAAGGGGTTAGGTCACCGGCTTCGGGTATTGCCGACTTTCATGACTTGACGGGCGGTGTGTACAAGGCCCGGGAACGTATTCACCGCGGCGTTGCTGATCCGCGATTACTAGCGACTCCAACTTCACGGGGTCGAGTTGCAGACCCCGATCCGAACTGAGGCCGGCTTTTAGGGATTCGCTCCACCTTACGATTTCGCAGCCCATTGTACCGACCATTGTAGCATGTTTGCAGCCCTGGACATAAGGGGCATGATGACTTGACCTCATCCCCACCTTCCTCCGAGTTGACCCCGGCAGTCTCCTATGAGTTCCCGGCATTACCCGCTGGCAACATAGGACGAGGGTTGCGCTCGTTGCGGGACTTAACCCAACATCTCACGACACGAGCTGACGACAGCCATGCACCACCTGTGCAGAGCCCTTACGGACCCCGTATCTCTACGAGATTTCTCTGCATGTCAAACCCAGGTAAGGTTCTTCGCGTTGCATCGAATTAAGCAACATGCTCCGCCGCTTGTGCGGGCCCCCGTCAATTCCTTTGAGTTTTAGCCTTGCGGCCGTACTCCCCAGGCGGGGCGCTTAATGCGTTAGCTGCGGCACGGAGGACGTGGAAGTCCCCCACACCTAGCGCCCAACGTTTACGGCGTGGACTACCAGGGTATCTAATCCTGTTCGCTCCCCACGCTTTCGCTCCTCAGCGTCAGGTAAGGCCCAGAGAGCCGCCTTCGCCACCGGTGTTCCTCCTGATATCTGCGCATTCCACCGCTACACCAGGAATTCCACTCTCCCCTGCCTACCTCTAGTCTGCCCGTATCGAAAGCAAGTCCGGAGTTAAGCCCCGGATTTTCACTTTCGACGCAACAAACCGCCTACGAGCCCTTTACGCCCAATAATTCCGGACAACGCTCGCGCCCTACGTGTTACCGCGGCTGCTGGCACGTAGTTGGCCGGCGCTTCTTCTGCGGGTACCGTCACTTGCGCTTCGTCCCCGCTGAAAGAGGTTTACAACCCGAAGGCCGTCATCCCTCACGCGGCGTTGCTGCATCAGGCTTCCGCCCATTGTGCAATATTCCCCACTGCTGCCTCCCGTAGGAGTCTGGGCCGTGTCTCAGTCCCAGTGTGGCCGGTCGCCCTCTCAGGCCGGCTACCCGTAAAAGCCTTGGTAGGCCATCACCCCACCAACAAGCTGATAGGCCGCGAGCCCATCTTCAGCCAATAAATCTTTCCACCCCCACCCATGCAGGCAAGAGTCATATCCGGTATTAGACCCAGTTTCCCAGGCTTATCCCAGAGCTGAAGGCAGGTTGCTCACGTGTTACTCACCCGTTCGCCGCTCGAGTACCCCGAAGGGCCTTTCCGCTCGACTTGCATGTGTTAAGCACGCCGCCAGCGTTCGTCCTGAGCCAGGATCAAACTCTCCGTTGAAAACCAACAAAAAGCCACCCCAGCAAACAAACAACCCGAAGGTCGCCTGTCACCAAAGGAATCCGCGACAAAACACCACACAAACCATCAGACAAAAAGCCCTCAGGCCCGCACAGCATTCTGCCAACGGGGCAAAAAACACTGCATCGACTTTCGGCACGCTGTTGAGTTCTCAAGGATCAGACACACACCAGAACCCGACTTCTCAGCCCGGCTCCGGGGCAACCGTTCTAGCTTAGCGATTCGGTCTCACCCAGGCAAATCGGGCGATTTCGAACCGATTCACCCCATGAAGTATGACCCTCTTCCGATGTCCGCAGACTCCGGCGTCAGGCTTTGCTTCGTTTGGGGTGTTGTCACCGGATCGGCCACCTTTCGGTGTCCCGCGCTCTCGGCGACTTGACCTACCTTACCGACCTCTTCGCAACCCGGCAAATCGGGCCCTCTGTAAGTCGGCCCCCCGTCTCGATCCACCCGGCGCGCACCAAACAGTGCACCGGACGAGCGGCGTCGATTCAAAGGGGATCCCCGCCGGACCGGCCGCCAGTTGGCGTCCCGCGACCCGTGCGAAGCGAGTAGAACCATACGGATCGCCGACCGGGACGTCAAATCGGGCCCGGACGCGCGTCGAACGACGGCCTCACGGCTGCCCCGGGCAGGGGGGATCCACTCCTGCCCGGAGCGCACGCGGTGCCCGGGCAACGTCCAGGAGCACGTGTCCCTGTGGGGGCGGTGCACCTAGGTCGAGACCTCGACGCCCGCGACGTTGCGCCTTCCGCGGCGTAGCACCAGCCACCGCCCGTGGAGCAGGTCGCCGGCGGACGGTGCGGACTCCACCGACGTGACTCGCTCGTTGTTGAGGTAGGCGCCACCCTCGTCGATGGTCCGCCGAGCTGCGGACCTGCTGGCCACCAGGCCCGTCTCCGCGAGGAGGTCGACCATCGGTGGGAGCGCTCCCCCGGTGTCGCGTTCCACGCGCACGTGCGGCGTTTCACGCAGCGCGGCATCGAGGGTTCGGGCGTCGACGTCGGTGAGAGCGCCGCGCCCGAACAGTGCTCCGGAGGCCGCGATCACCTGGGCGCACTCGTCCGCGCCGTGGACCAGCGTGGTGAGCTCCTCGGCCAGGACTCGTTGGGCTTCGCGAGCGGCCGGGCGTTCCGCCGTGGTCTTCTCCAGCATCTCCAGCTCCTCCCGGGAGCGGAAGCTGAAGACGCGGAGGTACTGGCCGACGTCGGCGTCCGCGGTGTTGAACCAGAACTGGTAGAAGGCGTACGGCGACATCATCTCCGGGTCCAGCCAGACGGTCAGGCCACCCGCGCTCTTGCCGAACTTCGTGCCGTCGGACCGGGTCAGCAGAGGCGTCGCCATCGCGTGCACCGTGGCGCCCGCCGCCCGGCGGATGAGGTCGACGCCCGCGGTGATGTTGCCCCACTGGTCGCTACCGCCGGTCTGCAGGGTGCAGCCGTACCGGCGGTACAGCTCGAGGTAGTCGAACGCCTGCAGGATCTGGTAGCTGAACTCGGCGTAGCCGATCCCCTGCTCGGTGTCCAACCGCGCCTTCACGACCTCCTTCTGGATCATCTTGTTGACCCGGAAGTGCCGGCCGATGTCCCGGAGGAACTCCAGAACGCTGACCGGCGCCGTCCAGTCGAGGTTGTTCACGATCTGCGCGGCGTTCGGACCGTCGAAGTCGACGAACGGCGTGACCTGCCCTTTCAGGCGTTCGACCCACCCGGCCACCGTCTCCGGGTCGTTCAGGGTGCGCTCGGCGTCAGGTTTGGGATCACCGATCAGGCCGGTCGACCCGCCGATCAGGAGCAGCGGCGTGTGGCCGGCCTGTTGCAGCCGCCGGGCCGTCACCAGCTGGACGAGGTTGCCGTGGTGCAGGCTCGGCGCGGTCGGGTCGAAACCGACGTAATAGGTGACGGGTCCCTCCGCGAGCGCGGCGCGGAGCGCATCCTCGTCGGTCGACTCCGCGAGCAGGCCACGCCAGCGCAGGTCGTCCAGCACCGACTGCGCCGGCGGCGTCGACTGCTCCGGCTGCTCTGTGTTGTCCCCGGGACCGGTCACCGTGGTTCCTTCCTCGGTCGGATCGATGGTTCGGTGGTGGCTGCGTCGACTCCAAGAGTGCCTGAGCCGGGTGCGATGGTGGTGGAGCCGGGTGGCTCCGCGACGCTCCTGCGCCGCTTGGGAGCATGTGGGCGGTAGGCGGAGACGGTGGGCTCGCCGTCCACCCAGAACCGCCACGGCCGGTCCGCGGCGGCCGCCAACCCCACCCGGGGGCCGCGGCGGATGCTCGTCCCGGCGGTCTGCTCGCCGGGTCCGAGGCGTACGGGCGAGGACGGGGCGAAGATGTCCAGGCCGTTCCCCGCGCGGTCCACACCGAGCGCCTGGGCAAGTCGAGCCGGCCCGCGGGCCAGATCGCGCGCCGACCGTGCCGCGGGCCGTCGGGACCTGGCGAGTTCCTCCCCCGCGATCACCTCACCGGCTCGGAGCAGGACCGCACTGGCCTGTCCGTCGGGCCCGCACACGAGGTTGATGCACCAGTGCATGCCGTACGTGAAGTAGACGTAGAGGTGGCCCGGCGGGCCGAACATCACCGCGTTACGTGCGGTTCGGCCACGGTAGGCGTGCGAGCCGGGGTCGTTCGAACCGTCGTAGGCCTCCACCTCCGTCAGCCGGACGGCGACCAGCCCGTCGGCGGTCCGGTGTTCGACCACCCGGCCGAGCAGGGCCGGCGCCACCTCGAGCACGGGCTGGGTGAGCAGCACGCGCAGGTCGTCGGTCATCCCCCGCGTGCCCACTCCCGAGCCTCTTCCGTTCGCGGCCGGAGCCGGGACAGCTGGTCGCGCACCCGAGCCGGCGCCGTGCCGCCGAGTGCGGAGCGCGCGTCCAGCGCGCCCTGGACGCTCAGCACCGTGCGGACCTGCGGTGTGAGATGGGCCGAGATCGCCGCCAGCTCGTCGTCGCCGAGGTCGGGCAGGTCGACACCGCGGCGCTCGCACGCCTGCACGCAGGCACCGGCGATCTCGTGGGCGTCACGAAACGCCACGCCCTGGCGTACCAGCCACTCCGCCACGTCGGTGGCAAGCGCGAAGCCCAGTGGAGCGGCCGCCGCCATCCGCTCGGTGTCGAACGTACTGGTCGCGACCATGCCGGTGATCGCGGGCAGAACGAGAACGAGTTGGTCCACCGCGTCGAAGACCGGCTCCTTGTCCTCCTGCAGGTCGCGGTTGTAGGCGAACGGCATGCCCTTCAACGTGGCGAGCATTCCGGTCAGGTGACCGATCAGCCGGCCGGACTTGCCGCGGACGAGTTCCGCCGCGTCGGGGTTCTTCTTCTGCGGCATGATCGACGAACCGGTCGCGAACGCGTCGTCGAGCCGGACCCAGCCGAACTCGGTGGACGCCCACAGGCAGTACTCCTCGCCCAGCCGGGACAGGTGGACGCCGAGCATCGCCGTGCAGAAGAGGAACTCCGCCACGAAGTCGCGGTCGGACACCGCGTCCAGGGAGTTTTCCGACGCCCGGAGGAACCCGAGGTCGGCGGCGGCGGCCTCCGGGTCGAGCGGCAGTGAGGAGCCGGCGAGCGCGCCGGCGCCCAGCGGTGAGGTGGCGGCCCGGTCGTCCCAGTCACGCAACCGCTCGACGTCACGAGCCAGTGCGTGCACGTGTTTGGCGAGCTCGTGCCCGAAGGCGACCGGCTGCGCGTGCTGGAGATGGGTGAAGCCGGGCGCCGGCGAGGCGACGTGCTGCTCGGCCTGCTCCAGTAGCGCCTCCTGCAGGTCGGTCACCAGGGCGACCAGGACCCGCGCCTGCGCGCGGAGGTACAGCCGGAAGTCCGTCGCCACCTGGTCGTTGCGGCTCCGGCCGGCCCGCAGCTTGCCCCCGAGCGGGCCGAGCCGGCCCAGCAGCTCGCGTTCGATCGCGGTGTGGACGTCCTCGTCGTCAGGCTGCGGCGTCAACGTGCCGGCCGCCACCTCGGCGGCGAGCACGTCGATCGCCTCCTCGACCCGGGCCAGCTCCGGATCGCTGAGCAGGTCCGCCCGGCGCAGCACCCGGGCGTGGGCACGGGTCTGCGCGAGGTCGAACGGTGCCAGCCGCCAGTCGAAATGCACCGACCTCGACAGGGCGGCCAGCGCCTGGGCAGGACCGGCGGCGAAGCGGCCGCCCCAGAGCCGGGTCGGCTGCTCGCCCGGCGGGTGCTCCTCGATCACGGAGTTCCTTCCTCGTCGTGGTGCGGTGACTCAGGACTTCCCGAGGTCACGCTTGGCGGCGATCTTGCTGGGCAGTCCCCACAGCTCCACGAACCCGCGGGCCAGCGACTGGTCGAACACGTCGCCCTCGTCGTAGGTCGCGAGGTTGAAGTCGTAGAGCGAGGCGGCACTCCGGCGACCGCTCACGACCGCCCGGCCACCGTGCAGCGTCATCCGGATGTCACCGGACACCTGCTCCTGCGAGGCGTCCACGAAGCTGTCCAGTGCCCGCTTCAGCGGCGAGAACCACAGCCCGTCGTACACCAGCTCGGTCCAGCGCTGCTCGACCTGGCGCTTGAACCGCGCGAGGTCGCGCTCCACGGTGACGTTCTCCAGCTCCTGGTGCGCGGTGATCAACGCGATCGCACCCGGAGCCTCGTAGATCTCCCGGCTCTTGATGCCGACGAGGCGGTCCTCCACCAGGTCGAGCCGGCCGACTCCCTGGGCCCCGGCGCGGGTGTTGAGCTGCTGGATCGCCTCCAGCATCGTCACCGGCCGGCCGTCCAGGGCGACCGGGCGGCCGCCCTCGAAGGTCACCACCACCTCGTCGGCCTCCCGGGCCGCCGCGGGGTCCTGGGTGTAGTCGTAGACGTCCTCGGTGGGGGCGTTCCACAGGTCCTCGAGGAATCCGGTCTCGACGGCCCGGCCCCAGACGTTCTGGTCGATGGAGAACGGCGACTTCTTGCTGACGTCGATCGGCAGGTTGTGCTGCTCGGCGTAGGCGATCGCCTTCTCCCGGGTCCAGGCGAAGTCACGGACCGGGGCCAGCACCTTCAGGTCGGGAGCCAGCGCCCCGACGCCGACCTCGAACCGGACCTGGTCGTTGCCCTTGCCCGTGCAGCCGTGCGCCACGACGCTCGCGCCGTGCTGCCTGGCCGCCTCGACGAGGTGCTTGACGATCAGCGGCCGGGACAGGGCGGAGACCAGGGGGTACCGCTCCATGTACAGGGCGTTGGTGGCAAGCGCCGGAAGGCAGTAGCCGTCGGCGAACTCGTCCTTGGCGTCGACGACGACGGCCTCGACCGCCCCACACTCCAGGGCGCGCTTGCGGATGGTGTCCAGGTCCTCTCCGCCCTGGCCGACGTCGATCGCACAAGCAACGACCTCCGCACCGGTCTGCTCGGCGATCCAGCCGATCGCCACGGAGGTGTCGAGCCCGCCGGAGTAGGCGAGCACCACGCGCTCGGTCATGTCATTGCTCCTTCGTGGGTTGGTTCTTGCGAGCGAGCGCAAGCAGTTGGTCGGCGACGGTGGCGCCACCGTCGGGTTCGCGGGCGACCACGAGCACAGTGTCGTCCCCGGCGATGGTGCCGATCACACCGGGGACTTCGGCGTGGTCGAGGGCGGAGGCGAAGAACTGGGCCGCTCCGGGCGGGGTCCGCAGCACCACGAGGTTGGCCGACGGAACCGCCGAGACGAGGAGTTCACCGCAGACCCGGGCAAGCCGGGCCTCGGCCAGGGAGGGCGCATCCGGGGTGGCTCGAGGTGTGCGGTCGCCGCCCTCGCCGGGCAGGGCGTAGACGAGGGCACCGCCGGCCGTGCGCACCCGGACCGCGCCGAGTTCGTCCAGGTCACGGGACAGCGTGGTCTGCGTCACCGCGATCCCTTCCTGGGCCAGCCGGCCGGCCAGCTCCGCCTGCGACCGCACCTCGGTGCGCGACAGCACCTCCACGACGTACTGGTGGCGGGCGGTCTTGGTCATCGCCACCCGGGGCACGTCCGCGCCGGGGCGCGGGGTGGTCAGGTCGACGTCGGGGACCTTGGCCACCGCGGCCCTCGCGGTCTTCCGGCCGGTCCTCGAAGGCGCCGCCTCGTCCCTGGTCGCGGACTCCCCGGTGGTGGACCTGGACCGGGTCCTCTTGGCCGGGACCTGCTCGGCCGTCGTGTCGTGGTCCATCAGACCTCCTGACCCGGATGCTCTTCTCGCGATCGCTCCAGCAGCCAGGTGAGCAGGGCCTTCTGCGCGTGCAGCCGGTTTTCGGCCTCGTCCCAGACGACACTGCGTGGTCCGTCGATGACGCCGGCCTCGATCTCCTTGCCGCGGTAGGCAGGCAGGCAGTGCAGCACGATCGCGTCCGGGGCAGCGTGGCTCATCGCCTGCTCGGTCACGGCGAAGGGGACGAACGGCGCGGCCCGATCGGCCGCCTCACCCTCCTGGCCCATCGACACCCAGGTGTCGGTCGCCACCACGTCGGCGCCCTCCAGCGCCTCGTGGCGATCGCCCACCACAGCGACCGATCCACCGCTGGCGGCGGCGATCTCGGTGGCCCGGGCCAGCACCGCCGGGTCCGGCTGGTAGCCGCGCGGGGTGCCGACGCGGACGTGCATGCCCGCGGTCGCCCCGCCGAGGAGGTAGGAGTGCGCCATGTTGTTGGCGCCGTCCCCGAGGTAGCTGAGCCGGAGACCGGCCAGCCGCCCCTTGTGCTCGCGGACGGTCTGCAGGTCGGCGAGGATCTGGCACGGGTGGAACTCGTCGGTCAGCGCGTTGACGACCGGCACCGCGCTGGCCGCGGCCATCTCCTCGATGCGTTCCTGGCCGGCCGTACGCCAGACGATCGCCGCGACCTGGCGGTCGAGCACTCGGGCGGTGTCGGCGATCCGCTCACCGCGGCCCAGGTGGGCACCCTGGGTGTCGATCACCATCGGGTAACCACCGAGCTCGGAGATTCCGACGCTGAAGGAGACGCGGGTGCGGGTGGAGGACTTGTCGAACAGCACGGCCACGACGCGCGGCCCCTCCAGTGGGCGGAACGCGAAGCGGTCCTTCTTCATCGTCTCGGCGAGGTCGAGCACCTGCGCCTGCTCGGCGCCGCTCAGGTCGTCGTCCCGCAGGAAGTGCCGAACCATCAGGACTCCTCGGTGGAAGCGGTGTCGAGAATGCCGGGCAGCGCGTCGACCAGGGATCGCACCTGCTCCGACGTGACCACCAGGGGCGGCGCCAGCCGGATCGCGTCCGGCTGCACGGCGTTGACGAGGAACCCGGCGTGCTGGGCGGCGGCCTGCACCTGTGCGGCCCTGGATTCGGTGAGCAGAACCGCGAGCCACAGCCCTCGACCGCGGACCCCGGACACCAGCGGGTGCGACAGCGCGGAGATGGCCTCCGCGAGCTCGGCACCCACCTTCGCCACGTTGTCCAGCAGGCCGTCCGCCTCGATGGTGTCAAGGACGGCGAGTGCGGCCGCGACCGCGACCGGATTGCCGCCGAAGGTCGAGCCGTGGTCGCCCTTGGCGAACGTCTGCCCGAACCGGCCGACGCCGATGCAGGCGCCGATCGGCAGCCCGCCGCCGAGTCCCTTGGCGAGGGTGAGGACGTCGGGGAGGACGCCTTCGTGCTGGTGGGCGAACCAGGTGCCGGTCCGGCCGACCCCGCTCTGGATCTCGTCGAGGACGAGCACGGCGCCGGTCGCGTCGCAGATCTCCCGGGCGGCGGTGAGGTAACCCGCCGGCGGCGGTACCACGCCCGCCTCCCCCTGCGTGGGTTCGAGGAAGACCCCCGCGCACTCGTCGGTGACGGCGTTCTTCAACGCGTCGGCGTCGCCGTAGGGGACGAACCGCACGTCGATGCCGAACGGCCCGAACGGCTCACGGATCGCCGCCTTTCCGGTCAGCGCGAGAGCGCCCATGGTGCGGCCGTGGAAGCCGTCGGCGGCGGCCACGACGTAGCGGCGGCCCGTGTCGGCGGCGTTGCGGAGCACCAGCTTGAGCGCCGCCTCGTTGGCCTCCGTCCCGCTGTTGGCGAAGAACACCCGGCCGTCGTGGCCGAGCAGGGCGAGCAGGCGTTCGGCGAGCAGCACCTCGGGCTGGTGGAGGAACAGGTTGGAGGTGTGCGCGATGGTGGCGACCTGGCTGGAGACCGCCTCGACCAGTGCCGGGTGCGCGTGCCCGAGGGAGGACACCGCGATGCCGGCGATGAAGTCGAGATAGCTGTTTCCGTCGAGGTCCCAGACCGTGCATCCCTCACCGCGGGCGAGCGCCACCGGCGGGACACCGTAGTTGGGCATCAGCGCGGCGGAGAACCGCTCCGCCCACGTGTCGTACTGCGGCCAGACGCTCATGCGTAGGTTCCTTCCTGCTGCGCCGGCACGACCATGGTGCCGATGCCCTCGTCGGTGAAGATTTCCAGCAACAGCGAGTGCGCGACCCGCCCGTCGATCACGTGGGCCTGCGGCACCCCGCCTCGGACGGCCCGCAGGCATGCCTCCATCTTCGGCACCATGCCCGATGCCAGCGACGGCAGTAGGCCGGCCAGCTCGTGGGCGTCCAGCTCGCTGATCACCTCGTCGCTGTCGGGCCAGTCGCGGTAGAGGCCCTCCACGTCGGTGAGCACGACGAGCTTGCGCGCCCCCAGCGCCGTGGCGAGCGCGGCCGCGGCGGTGTCGGCGTTGACGTTGTGCACCTGCCCGTCGACGTCGGGCGCGACACTCGACACGACCGGGATGCGACCGGCCTCGATCAGGTCGCGAACGGCTTCGGCGCGTACGGACACCACGTCGCCGACCAGGCCGATGTCGACCGCGGCGCCGTCGACCGTGGCCGTACGGCGTTCGGCGGTGAACAGACCGGCGTCCTCACCGGACAGGCCGACCGCGAACGGTCCGTGGGAGTTGACCAGCCCGACAAGCTCCCGCCCCACCTGGCCCACGAGGACCATCCGGACCACCTCCATCGCCTCCGGCGTGGTCACCCGCAGACCGCCCCGGAACTCGCTGGGAATGTCGAGCCGGTTGAGCATCTCGCTGATCTGCGGGCCGCCGCCGTGCACGATCACCGGTCGCAGGCCGGCGTAGCGCAGGAACACGATGTCCTGGGCGAACGCGCGCTTCAGCACGTCGTCGGTCATCGCGTTGCCGCCGTACTTGATCACGACGATCGAACCGTGGAACTGCTCGAACCACGGCAGCGCCTCGATCAGGGTCTCGGACTTGCGCATCGCCTGCAGGCGGTCCCTGGTCCGGACCTGGGCCGGCCCCTTCGCCGGCGCGGTCCCGTCCGGCGTGCTCGGTGTGCTCGGTGTGGTCGGTGTGCTCGGTGTGGTGCTCATGCGTCGGCACGTCCCATGCATGGCTCGTGGTGCACTGGTCGGTGGACTGGCTCAGGTGGAGTACGCGGAGTTCTCGTGGACGTAGGCGTGGGTCAGGTCGTTGGTCCAGATGGTCGCCGACTCCTGCCCGGCCTTGAGGTCGACGGTCACCTCGACCTGGCGCGGCGAGAGGTCCACCAGGTCGCGGGACTCGCCGATTCCGCCGTCGCGGCACACCCACACGCCGTTGAAGGCGACGTCCAGGGCGGCTGGGTCGAACGCCGCCCGGGTGGTGCCCACGGCGGCGAGAATCCTGCCCCAGTTGGCGTCCTTGCCGTAGACGGCGCACTTGAAGAGGTTGTTGCGGGCGACGGCGCGAGCGGCGTCCAGCGCGTCCTGCTGGGTCGCGGCGTGCACCACCTCGATCGCGATGTCGTGCTCGGCGCCCTCGGCGTCACCGATCAGCTGCTGACCCAGGTCGTGGCAGACGGCGGTGAGCCCGGCGGTGAACTCCTCGTGGTTGGGGGTGACGCCGGACGCACCGCTGGCCATCAACAGGACCGTGTCGTTGGTCGACATGCATCCGTCGGAGTCGAGCCGGTCGAACGTCGCCGACGTGGCCGCACGCAGGGCGAGGTCGGCGGCCACCGGGTCGACCACGGCATCGGTGGTGATCACCACGAGCATGGTCGCCAGCGAGGGGGCGAGCATGCCCGCGCCCTTGGCCATCCCCCCGATGGACCAGCCCGCCCCGGCGTGGGTCGCCTCCTTGGCCCGGGTGTCGGTGGTCATGATCGCGGTCGCGGCCGCCCGGCCACCGTCGTCGGACAGCTTCGCCGCGGCTTCGGTGAGGCCGCCCAGCAGCTTGTCGCGGTCGAGGAGCTCGCCGATCAGGCCGGTCGAGCAGATCGCGACGTCGATGGCGGCGGTGGCATCCACACCGGGCAGGGCCGCGGCGCTCAGCGCCTCGGCGGTGTGCTCCGCGCTGGCATGGGTGGTCTGGAAGCCCGCCGGCCCGGTGTAGCAGTTGGCTCCGCCGGAGTTGAGGGCGACGGCCCGGACCTGCCCGTCCTTGCACACCTGCTCGCTCCACAACACCGGGTTGGCCTTGCAGCGGTTGTCGGTGAACACGGCGGCAGCGGTGTACGAGGGGCCGTCGTTGACGACCAGAGCGACGTCGGGATTGCCACTCGGCTTGAGTCCGGCGGTCACGCCGGACGCCCGGAAGCCGAGGGGGGTGGTGACGGACAAGGGAGTGCCTTTCGGGGGGCGAGGATCGGTTGACTGACGACGCGTGTCCGACCTGACCGCCCGGCGACGGTGGCGTAGCCGGGCTATCGGCCGGGCCGGCCTCGTCGTCGCCGGTAGCGGTGCCCGCTCCACGGTCCGCCGACCGCGACCTCGCACCGGCTCGTCATGGCGCCAGCCCGACAGTGCCCAGACCGGTGGTCTCGGCGATCCCGAGGGCGAGGTTCATGCACTGGACGGCACCGCCCGCGGTGCCCTTGGTGAGGTTGTCCAGTGCGGCGACCGCGACCAGTCGACCGGCCCGGTCGTCCACCGCCACCTGCGCGTGCACGGCGTTGGAGCCGAGCGTCGCGGCCGTGCTCGGCCAGGCGCCCTCCGGGAGCAGGTGGAGGAAAGGCTCGTCGGCCCAGGCCCGGGCATAGGCCTCGCGTACGGCAGCGGTGTCCACGCCGTCGCGGACGCGCACCGTGCAGGTGGCCAGGATGCCGCGCGGCATCGGCGCGAGGGTCGGGGTGAACGACACGGTGACCGGCGAGCCCGAGACCAGCCGGAGGTTCTGCTCGATCTCGGGGGTGTGCCGGTGGGTGCCGCCGACGGAGTAGGCGGACATGGCACCCATCACCTCGCTGCCGAGCAGGTGTGGTTTGGCCGAGCGGCCGGCACCGGAGGTGCCCGACGCGGCGACCACCACGACGTCGCGGGCGTCCACCAGGTCGGCGGCGACGGCCGGCAGCAGCGCGAGCGTCGAGACGGTGGGGTAGCAACCTGGGACCGCGATCCGCCGGGCCGGGCGCAACAGGTCACGCTGGCCGGGCAGCTCGGGCAGGCCGTAGGGCCAGGTGCCGGCGTGGTCGCCGGTGTACCACCGCTGCCAGTCGGCGGCTTCGGTGAGCCGGAAGTCGGCGCCGCAGTCGATCACCAGCACGTCCTCGGGCAGGCTCGCGGCGACGGCCGCGGACTGCCCGTGCGGAAGGGCGAGGAAGACCACGTCGTGCCCGGCCAGCGTGTCGGTGGTGGTCTCCCCCAGCAACCGGTCGGCGAGTGGCGTGAGGTGCGGCTGGTGCTGCCCCAGCGGCGTGCCGGCGTTGGAGCCGGCGGTCACCGCGCCGATCTCGATCTCGGGGTGGGCGAGGAGCAGGCGCAACAGCTCGCCACCGGCATAGCCGCTCGCACCTGCCACCGCCGCGCTGAAACCCATGGTCACGTCACCCCTCGGTTGGTTCTGCATGAGTATGCCCGATCATGCATGGCCATGCAACCGAGTCCTGGTGACGCCGACGTCTCTCACCTGCTCACGGGGTCACTTCCGGCTGGCGCCGCTCAACGTGAGCTCCTCCGCGAAGTGGCAGGCCGCGAGGTGGTGTGCCCCGACCTCCCGCAGCGCCGGTACCTCCGAGCCGCAGCGGTCCAGCTGCACGTGCGGGCAGCGGGTGTGGAACAGGCACCCCGAGGGCGGGTTCGCCGCGTCCGGGAGATCGTCGGGCAGCCCGTGCTCGTGCCGGGCCCGCCGGTTGTGCGGGTCGGGCAGGGGCACGGCGTTCAGCAGTGCCTCGGTGTAGGGGTGGTGCGGTTGGGTGTACAGCGAGGAGGTGTCGGCGGTCTCCACGATCGAGCCGAGGTACATCACCGTCACCCGGTCGCACAGGTGCTCCACCACCGAGAGGTCGTGGGAGATGAACAGGTAGGTCAGGTCGAACTGCGCCTGAAGATCGCCCAGGAGGTTGAGGATCTGCGCCCGGACCGACACGTCCAGCGCCGAGACCGCCTCGTCCGCGATCACCAGCCGGGGCTCGGTGATCAGGGCGCGGGCGATGTTGATCCGCTGCCGTTCTCCCCCGGAGAACGCGTGCGGGTAGCGCCGCATGTACTCCGGTCGCAGGCCGCACCGGCGCAGCATGTCCGCCACCCGGTCCTGCAGCTCCGAACCCTGGGCGAGGTTGTTCGTCCGGAGCGGCTCCCCCACGAGCTGCAGCAGCGTCATCCGCGGGTTCAGCGAGGAGAACGGGTCCTGGAAGATGACCCGGATCTCCCGGCGGTACGGCGCGAGCTCGCGGTTGCGCATCCGGGCCAGGTCGACGGTCTCGCCGTCGGCCCGGCGGTACCGGATCTCGCCGGAGCTGGGCTGGAGCACCCTGGCCAGGCAGCGGCCGAGGGTCGTCTTGCCGCAGCCGGACTCACCCACCAGGCCGAGCGTCTCTCCCGGCGTGATGGTGAAGTCGACCGAGTCGACCGCACGAACGGCACCGGTGGTGCGCCCGAACATCCCGCGCTTGATCGGGAAGTGCATCGACAGGTCACGGACCTCGACCAGCGGAGCGTCCGATCCGGTGCGCGGCCGGGATCCGTTGCCGTCGGGACGCTCCCGTACCCGCACCGGTCCGCCGGCAGCGCCGCCAGCGACTCCCGAGCCACCGGTCGGCACCTTCGGTGTCTCCAGCGCCACGGGTTCCGCCGGCGCCCGGTCGCCGTTGGCCGTACGTCCGGCCGGCGCGCCGGCGCCCGCGGCGGTCAGCTCGCCCTGCTGGTCGTAGAGGTGGCACTGCGCCAGGTGCTCGCTCCCGAACCGCACCAGCGGCGGGTCCTGCTTGTCGCACACGCCGGCGATCACGTGGTCGCACCGGGTGTGGAAGGGGCAGCCGGCCGGGCGGTTCTGCGGGTGCGGGACCATCCCGCGGATCGCGGCCAGTCGCTGCCGCTCCAGTCGGTCCGAGCCCCGCATGGTGGGGATCGAACGCAGCAGGGCCTGGGTGTACGGGTGCTTCGGCTCGTCGAAGATCTCGCGTACGGTGCCGTGCTCGGCGACCTTGCCGAGGTACATCACGGTCACCTCGTCGGCGATCTCGGCCACCACGCCCAGGTCGTGGGTGATGAAGACCATCGCCATCCCGGTCTGGTCCTGTAGGTCCTTCAGCAGGTCGAGGATGCGCGCCTGGGTGGTGACGTCCAGCGCGGTGGTCGGCTCGTCCGCGATCAGCAGCGCGGGGTCGCAGGACAACGCGATCGCGATCATCACGCGCTGGCACATGCCGCCGGACAGCTGGAACGGATAGGCGTCCATCCGGCGTTCCGGCTGCGGGATGCCGACCCGGCGCAGCTGCGCGACCGCGCGTTCGTGCGCCTCCTCCTTGGACAGCGGCAGGTGCAGCAGAATCGCCTCGACGAGCTGGTCGCCCACGGTGTACATCGGCGAGAGCGAGGCCATCGGCTCCTGGAACACCATGCCGATCTCGGCGCCGCGTACCCGCCGGATCTCCTCACCGCGCGGGTCGAGCTTGGCGAGGTCGGTCCACGCCGCGTCCGTGCTGGGCCGCCAGTCGATCCGGCCGCCGGCGATCGCCCCGGGCCGGTCGACGAGCTGCAGGATGGACCGCGCCGTCACCGACTTTCCGCAACCGGACTCACCGACGACACAGACCGTACGGCCCTTGGGCACCGTCAGGTCCACGCCGTCGACCGCGCGGACGACGCCCTCCCGGCTGGTGAAGTGCGTGTGCAGGTCGGTGATGCGCAGCAGCGTCGACGGGTCGGCAGCCGTACCTGACGCGGGGGCCGTCGCGGCAGCCTGGCCACGGCCACGGGCGCGACCACGCCGGCGGCCGCCCTCGGCGACCTCGGAGCGACTGGACTGGTTCATTCGGGCCTCCACCACTGATGTCAGTGCTTGTACGGGTCCGCCGCGTCACGCAGGCCGTCACCGAGGAAGTTCAGGGACAGGACGGCGACCACGACCGTCGCGCCCGGCAGCAGCAGCCAGGGTGCGGTGGCCACGGCGCGGATGTTCTGCGCCTCCTGCAGGAGCACGCCCCAGCTCACCACCGGCGCCTGCAGGCCGAGGCCGAGGAAGGACAGGGACGTCTCGGCGAGGATCATGCCCGGGATCGACAGCGTGAGCGAGGCGATCAGGTAGCTGGAGAACGACGGGAGCATGTGCCGGAAGATGATCCGCGGCTGGCTGGCGCCGTCGATCGTCGCGGCCGTCACGAAGTCCTCCTCCCGCAGGGAGAGGAACCGGCTGCGGACCACCCGGGCCAGGTGCGTCCAGGCGATCATCGACAGGATGACCGTGACCGCGAAGTAGCGCTTGAGTGGACCCCAGCCCGGTGGCACCGCGGCAGCCAGGCCGAGCCACAGCGGCAGCGTCGGGACGGACATGAAGAACTCCACCGCGCGCTGGATGAGCGTGTCCACGATGCCGCCGAAGAAGCCGGACACCCCGCCGAGCACCACGCCGAGCACGAACGCGAACGCCACCCCGACCAGGCCGATGGACATCGACACCCGCGACCCGTGGATGATCCGGGACAGCAGGTCGTGACCGTTGCGGTCGGCGCCGATGAGGTACATCGGCGGGCCCTTCACCCCGTTGCTGGGCCCGATCAGGTGCCGGTCGCCGGGGATGAGCCCGAACAGCTTGTACGACTCGCCCTTGGCGAACAGGCTCACCGGCACCTTCTTGGTCTCGTCGGTGGTCCAGGTCAGCGCGAGCGTGGTGGGGTCCTGCTTCGACTTGTAGCCGTAGACGTACATGCCCCACTTGCCGTCGTCGACGAAGTGCAGCCGCTGCGGTGGTGCGTAGGCGTAGTCGGGGTTGTAGTGGCCGCTGGAGTACGGCGCGAGGAACTCGGCGAAGATCGCGAGCAGGTAGATCACCACCGTCACGACGAGTCCGGCCATGGCGAGCTTGTGCCGCTTGAAGCCCCACCACACCAGCTTCCACTGCGGTGCGACGGCGATCGCGGTGTCGCCCTTCGCGCCCGCTTCGGCGGCCAGGGCGTCCGGCTCGACGACCGGTCCGGTTCCCTCGTCCGCGGGAAGGGTCTGCTGTGTCATCGTCGCTCCCGCCTACCGGTGGCTGAGCCGGACCCGCGGGTCCAGCCAGGCCAGGGCGATGTCGGAGATCAGGGTGCCGATCACCGTGAGCACGCTCACGATCAGGATGACCGACCCGGCGAGGTACATGTCCTGGCTCTTCAGCGCGTTCAGGAGAAGCGGTCCGGTCGTCGGCAGCGACAGGACCTGCGCCACGATCACCTCACCGGACACCAGCCCGGGAAGGACCCACCCGATGGTGGACACGAACGGGTTCAGCGCGACGCGCAGCGGATACTTCACCGTCAGCCGGCGTTCGGGCATTCCGCGCGCGCGGGCGGCGACGACGTAGGGCTTGTGCAGCTCGTCCAGGAGGTTCGCCCGCAGCACCCGGACCAGGCCGGCTGTGCCGGCCGTGCCGATGACGACCACCGGAACCCACAGGTGAGCGAGCAGGTCGATCACCTTCCCGAGGTTCCACGCCGAGTCCACGTAGTCCTGGGAGTTCAGCCCGCCGACGCTGAGCCCGAAGTAGTTCAGTCCCACCCACATCAGCACCAGCGCGATCAGGAAGTTCGGGACCGCCAGGCCGAGAAAGCCCAGTGTGGTGGCAACGTAGTCGCCCACGGAGTACTGCCGGACCGCGGAGTAGACGCCGATGGGGAACGCCACGGCCCAGGTGAACAGCAGGGTGGTGATCGCCAGCACGATGGTGAGTCCCAGCGTGTCGCCCAGCAGCGCGGACACCGGCTTGTTCCAGGCGAACGACATGCCGAAGTCGCCGTGCAGGATGCCGCCGATCCACTTGAGGTACTGCACGTAGACCGGCTGGTCGAGTCCGTACCTCGCCGACAGCGCCGCCAACTGCGCCTTGTCGATCTGGTCACCCTGTGACTGCAGCTGGGAGACGATGGTCGTCAGGTAGTCGCCGGGCGGCAGTTGGATGATGATGAACGCCACCACGGAGATGGCGAAGACGGTCGGGATCATCAACAGGATCCGCCGCCCCATGTACGTCAACACGTCCGGCTACCTCCTCGCACCGCGCTGATGTGGGCAGTCGTCAGGGTCAGGACTTGTACCACTGCTCGGGATTGCTCAGGGCGGGCGTCGCCATGATGGACGCCTCCGGCATCTTGGCCGGCACGTTGTGGAAGTTGTTCTTCACGATGCCGTAGGTGTTGGGAATCCGGACGCAGCCGATGCAGTAGAACTGCTCCTTGGCGATCTGCAGAATCTGCTTGTAGATCGCCTTCTGCTCCTGCTCGTCGATGGTGTCGACGAGCTTGCGGTACAGCTCCATCTGTTTGCGCGTCTCAGCCGGCGGTTCCTCACCCTGCTTGCCGTAGGTGTTGAACCACTGCTGCCACAGCTCGGCGTAGATGGACTCGCTGCTGAACGGGAAGTACCACCGGGGTTCGAGCTTCTCGATCAGCAGGCCGCCGTCACCCATCCAGACCCCGGCGTCGTGCTCGTTGGCGGTCGGATCCTTGCGCTCGTAGAAGAGCGTGCGGTCCTCGTTCTTCAGCTTGGCGTCGACGCCGACCTTCTGCCAGTACTCCACCACCAGCGTGGTGCCGTCGACCCAGGACGGTGTGAGGGAAGGGCTCGCCACCTCGACCTGGAAGGTCAGCCGCTTGCCGTCCGGGCGCAACCGGAATCCCGCCGAGTCCTTCTTCGTCAGGCCGGCCTTGTCCAGGAAGGAGTTCGCCTTCGCCACGTCGTACTCGGTGAACTGCTTGGCGAACTCCTCGTCGTAGAACTCCGACCGCTCGTCCGGCGCCGCCTGCCACGGCACGCCCTGGCGCTGGAACACCGACTTGATCATCTCCGGTCGGTCCATCGCGTGGGAGAGCCCGATGCGGAAGTTCTTGTCCTGGAAGATCTTCCGGAGTACCGGGTCCTTGTGGTTGAGGTTCAGCGAGATCACGATGTCGTTCATCACGGTGTTCTCCAGCGTGATGAAGTGGTACTGCCCCTTCTCGCGCCCGCGGGCCAGGACCGGCTTGTTCGGCAGGGTGTTGATGTGCCGGGTCGTCATGTCCAGCTCGCCGGCGGAGGCCTTGAGCAGGATCACCTGGACGTCGGAGGTGACGTCGAAGTTGGCCCGGTCCAGGTAGGGCAGCTGGCTGCCGTCGGGGTCGGTCTTGAAGTAGTACGGGTTGCGCTCGAACGTCACCCGGCTCCCGATGCCCAGAGGGTTCTTGGTGACCCACGCGCACAGCGTCGGCAGTTCCGGGTTTCCCCAGTGGTCGTTCTTGGAGCCGTACAGGTCCGTCCAGGCGGTCAGCTTCGCCTGCTTGGCGAGCTTGTCCGCGTCGGGGTTGTACTTCTTGTGGAACTTCTGGAGGTAGTGCTTGGGCGCGAAGAAGGTGTTGTACGCCAGCTTGGAGAGGAACAGGCCGTTCGGCTGCGGGAAGGTCACCTTCACCGTCACGTCGTTGACCTTGGTGAGCTTCGCCGGCTTGCCGACGCTGCTGATCCAGTCGGGCACCACCGGGCTGAGGTCGGCGTTGAGAAGCCAGTCGTTGAAGCCGAACTCGAGGTCGTCGGCGGTGAACGGCTTGCCGTCGGACCACTTCATGCCCTCGCGGAGCTTGATGGTGAACTCGTCGCCGCTGTCGTTGGGGGTGACCGACTCGGCGATGTTCGGGATGACCTTCCGGCCGGTGGGGTCGAAGCGCATCAGGGCCTCGTAGCCCATCGTGCGACCGAGCCAGGAGGTGTCCGCGGCGTTCACCAGAACGGCTCGGAAGGTCCCGCCGTAGATGCCCACCTTCTCCGCCGGCTGAACGACCAGCGGCGTCTTCGGCAACCGCTGCCCGACCTTGGGCAGCTTCCCCTCCTTGACCAGTTGCGCCAGCATGGGCGCCTCTTTGCCCTTCGCCTTCTGCGCCGCGTCGCCGGCAGCGGCCTTCTTGCCGCTCGGATCCGTGGACAGGAACGAACAACCGGACAGCGAGGCGGTGGCGAACGCTCCGCCTCCCCACACCAGAAGGTCTCTGCGACTGGGACGCGGGGTGTCGGATGGCGTCATCGCACACCTCCAGAATCGGGCCTCGGAACGCCACCACGACAGGTCGGGTAAGCGCTCTCCCAGGCTGTGCCTTTACGGAAAACTCGTGCTGTCCGGACTGCGCACCGCACCGGTCACACACCCGGTGACCGCGAAGAACTCACCGAACCTCGCGGTGTGGGTGGGGCCGGTCCGGCGAACATAAGGGACGGAATGCACCCAGACAACAGTTACGTCCGTTTGCCCACCGTCGTACGTCCACAACTGGACGTGCACACACTCAACGGTCGCCACCGCGCGGTCAGCCGACGGTGGAGGGAAAGGGTGCGGGCGTCGGCCCGGTCAGCCGCCGAGGCTCCAGCCGCGTACGGAGGCCACCGGGAGCAGCCAGGTGACGGAGAGGACCAGGGCGCCGGCCGCCACCAGCGCGAACATCGCGACCCACACCGGAGCCGGCACCCGGGTGAGCCGGGACAGCTGGTCGACGTCGGAGTCGCGAGCCCGGCCGGTGGCACGTTTGCGCTGGAGTTCGGCCAGCGGGCGAAACGCCGCCAGCAACAGGAACCACGTGAACGCGCCGGCCACCAGGGCCTGCACTCGCGCGGGGGCGTACCACGACACCACGAACAGCCCGAGCCCGGTGACCAGCACCGCCACCACGCCGTAGGCGTTGCGGATCGCCACCAGCATCACGGCCAGCAACCCGACGCTGAGCCACAGCAGCGCGGTGATCCGGCCGCCGGCCAGCATGGCGGCGTACGTCAGTCCGAGCACCGACGGTGCGACGTATCCCGCGGCCGCGGTGGCCACCATCCCGAGGCCGGTGGGGCGGCCCCGCGACACCGTGACCCCGGAGGTGTCGGAGTGCAGCCGGATCCCCGCCAGCCGGCGGCCGACCAGCAGGGCGACCAGGGCGTGCCCGCCCTCGTGCACGATGGTGACCACCTGGCGGGTCACCCGCCACACCCGGCGGACCCAGACCGTCACCAGGGCGACCGCGGCGCACGCCAGCAGCGCGGTGTCGGACAGCCGGGGCTGGGTGCCCAGCACGTCCTGCCACACCTGACCGAGGTCGTCCGCTGCCGCCATGGCGCGACCGTAGCCCGCCGGGCTGAGCGGATCCTGAGCGGGTAGGGCCGGTCAGTCCTCCGGCACCTCGTGGCGTTCGTCGTGCAGCGGTTCGGCGTCCTCCGCCGCCCGCCGGGCCCGGATCGGCCGGTCGCTCGCGGTCAGGCACCTGCCCGACGTCAGGTCGAACTCGTACCCGTGCATGGAGCAGCGCAGGGTGTCGCCCTCCACCTCGCCGAAGTAGCCGAGGTCGGCCTGCCGGTGCGGGCAGGTGCGCTGGACCAGCCAGCTGCCGAGCTGGATCTCCTCCAGCTCGTCCTGCTGGGTTGCGTGCCACTGCTCGGCGTAGGCCATGCGTTCGGGCGAGAGGCACTTGAAGAACGTGTAGACGAACTCGTTGTACGGGCCGACCCGGGCGGCGCTGAACCGCATGCTGAGGAACAGGCTGTTCACCCAGTCGATCTCGTGGTCGGCGATCAGGCGTTCGACCATCGGCTGGGCGAACCGGAAGCGGTACCGGCAGCGCTCGCCCGCCCACGGGCGTACCTCCCGCTCGACGAAGTCGACCACGAGCTGGGTGTGGTCACCGATCTCCAGCTTCAGCATCGCGCCCACTCCGGCGCAGATGTGGTCGGCCATCGCCAGCAGCGGCTCGAACCACTCCTTGAGCGCGGGCAGGAAGTCGATCCCCGTCGCCGGCCAGGAGGCCTTCTCCGCCTCGATCTGGGCTCGCCGGCGCTCGGCGTAGGCGCGGAGGTACTTCGCCTTCTCGTGGTAGGGCCGGAACGCGTCCTCGCCCGGGTGCACGACGTCGACCTTGCCGTCGCCGATGGTCATGACGCTGCCCGGGACCATCAGCTTCGCGTTGTCGCGCCCCTGTTCGTGCATGTACTCCACGAAGGCGGAGTGGTCGGGGAACGGGTTGGCCGGTGAGTCGTCGAGGTCGTTGTACGCCATCAGCTCGGCGTCCAGGAACGCCGCCGGGCCGGCGGAGGGCACGACGTACCTCGCGTCCACCTCATCGACGTAGCGGTAGGCCCGGGCGAGCCCGTTGGCGCGCTTGCTGGTGCCGAAGGCGACCTTCGCCGCGTCGGACAGGTCGTAGACCATCGGCCACCAGTTGGCGCCGGAGAACTGCAGGAAGTGCACGTCGTACGGACCGAACGCCCGCAGCTGTTCGAGGTTGCCCGGCTTGGCGTCGTTCTGGTTGAGGATGCGCGCGGTCCCGTCGTCCAGCGCCAGCGCGGAGTCGCCGATCGGCCCGTCGCTGGGCGAGGTGAGCGCCACGATCATCACCCGCAGGCCGCTGTCGAGCTCGACCGGCTGCCCGCTCGGGATCGTCACGAACCGGGTGAAGCCGATCCCGCGCAGGGTGTCCTCGAGGTCGGGGGTGCGGTAGTCCGGCAGCAGCACCGTCGTGTCGTGGGAGACACCCTCCCGCAGGTGGCCGGGGTCGAAGTGGTCCCGGTGAAGGTGGGAGATGTAGAGGTAGTCGGGGTGGCGGAACGCGGCCCAGTCCAGCCCGGAGTTGTCGGGGAACGGAAACCAGGACGCGAAGTACGCGGGATTGACCCACGGGTCGCACAGAACTGTGCCCGCAGCGGTCTCGACGTAGAAACCGGCATGCCCGATCGAGGTGACCTTCATGAGAACTCCCCCGCTGGTCTCCCATGGATGAGGTGCTTCTCAGAAAGCTACCGGCGCTCTTGATCGACTACCGGTCATTAGTGGCGATCACAAGTCGGCCACGTCCGGCCGCCCGGGTCGATGAGAAATTCCTCATCAGCCCAGGCGGGGCGGTGTTTTGGTCGGCCGATTTTCGGTCGGGCGGCGTTCAGGCCAACGGGTCGTCGTCGCCGTAGGGCCGCAGCCGCAGCGTGCGCGCGTCGCTCCGGGCGAGGTCGCCGGCCGCCGCGAGCAGGTCGTCGAGTTTGTCGGTGCCCGCACGGAGGTAGCGGCCGGACAGCGGGTCCAGCCGTCCCTTCGCCGCCGCCACCACCAGGTCGGTGAAGTCCTCGACCGACGTCCACTCGGTCCGGTCGTCGTGCATCGCCATGGAGCGGGTCATGTCGGTCACCACGACGCCGGGCGCGAGGTCGAACGCGGTGATGCCGGCGTCCGCGCCGGCGGCCACGATCGAGCCGGTGAGCCGGAGCAGGCCGGTCTTGGCGACGCCGTACGCGGAGTAGATCGCGCTGTCGCGGACCGCCGCGCCGGTGGTGACGTTGACGACCCGGCCGTGCCCGGCCTCGACCATGGCGGGGAGTACGGCACGACAGAAGAGGTACGGCCCGTGCAGGTCGGTCTCCACCACCGACCACCACTCGTCCGGGTCGGACTCCCACACCGGTACCTCGTCGGACTCGATCCGGCCGGCGTTGTTCACCAGCAGGTCGACCGGACCGAGCTCGGAACTGATGCGCTCGACCGCGGCGGTGACGTGGGCCGGCCGGGTGACGTCGGCGGCGGCCACCGCGACGGCCGGGGCGCCGGCGGCGAGGCACTCCTCGCGGAGTTCCTCCAGCGGCTTCGCCGACCGCGCGGTCAGGCCCACGGAGAGCCCCGCCCGGGCGAGCGCCAGCACGACCTCCCGCCCGATCCCCCGGCTCGCGCCGGTGACCAGGGCGACCCGGCTATCCGATCCGGCGTTCCCGGCGTGCTCTGCGTTCCCGGCGTTCTCGGGCATGGGGTCCCTTCCGTCGTACGTACGGGGTGGATCGGTCGGTCGGGCCGTCCCTGCTCAGGCGCCGCGCTGCACCGCTCCGGTACGCCGGGCGGCCTCGTCGACGGCGCCCTGCTTGGCGGCACCCACCTCCGCGTCGGTCAGGGTGCGGTCCGGCGCCCGGAACCGCAGCGCGAACGCCAGCGACTTCGTACCCGCCGCGATCTGCTCTCCGGTGTAGACGTCGAACAGCCGGACCGACTCCAGCAACGGTCCCGCGCCCTCGCGCAGTGCGGCGGCGACCTCGGCGACCGGTACGGCGGCGTCGACCACGAGGGCGACGTCCTCCTTGGCCGGCGGGTAGGCGGAGATCCTCGGCGCGGTGACGGTTGCCCGCTCCCCCGGCAGCCGGTCGATCTCCAGCTCCATCGCGGCGGCCCGGGCCGGCAGGCCGTACGCCTCGGCGACCTTCGGGTGCAGCTCACCCGCGTGCCCGACCAGCGTGTCGCCGGCGTACAGCGCGGCACAGCGGCCGGGGTGCCAGGGTGCGTGGTCGTCCGCGCGCACGGTCAGTTCGACCCCCGCGGCGAGGGCGACCGTACGGGCGGCCTCGATCGCGTCGGCCCACCCGGCCGGGCGGGCCGGGCCCCACCAGCCGGCCGGTGCCCGGTCGCCGGTGAGCACGACCGCGACCCGGCGGGGCTGGTCGGGCAGCGCGGCGTTCAGGGCGGCGAGCTGTTCGTCGGACGGGCGGTGGCCGACCGGCAGCCGGGGAGCAGGGGGCGTGTCCGGGCGCGGGCGGAACACCGCACCGAGCTCGAACAGCGCCAGGTCGGTGCTGCCGCGGCCGACGTTGCGCCGGGCGATCGCCAGCAGGCCGGGGAGCAGCGTCGTGCGCAGCAGCGGCTCCTCCTCCGACAGCGGGTTGGCCAGCGCCAGCGCCCGGCGCCGCGCGTCGTCGGCGGGCAGCCGCAGCCGGTCGAAGTCGGCCTCCCCGGTGAACGGGTAGGCGAGCACCTCGAGGTATCCCGCGCCGGCGAGCAGCCGGCCGATGGCGCGCCGCAGCCGCTGGTCGGCGGTCAGCCCCAGCCCGGGTGGCGCGACCGGGAGCACGCTCGGCACCGCGTCGTACCCCTCGAGCCGGACGACCTCCTCGGCGAAGTCGTTCGGGTCGGTGAGGTCCGGCCGCCACGACGGCGGGGTCACCACGAGCTGGTCGGCGGCCGTCACCTCGACCTCGCAGCCCACCTCGCGCAGCCTGCGCACGGTGACGTCGGCGGGGATGTCGTAGCCCGCGACCCGGGCGGGGTGGTCGGCCGGGAGCGTGACCCGCGGCGGGGCGGGCGGCGCGCCCAGCAGGGTCGCGTCGTGTTCGACCTGCCCGCCGCCGACGGCGACTAGCAGCTCGGCCACCCGCTGTGCGGCGTACGCCTGCATTCCCGGCGCGACTCCCCGCTCGAAGCGCTTGGAGGCCTCGCTGGACAGCCGGTGCCGCCGGGACGTGCGCGCCACCGCGACCGCGTCGAAGTGCGCGGCCTCGATCACCACGTCGCGGGTCTCCCCGGACAGTTCGGTGGTCGCGCCGCCCATCACCCCGGCCAGGCCGATCGGCCCGGAGTCGTCGGTGATGAGGAGGTCCTCGGGGTCGAGCTCGCGGGTCGCGCCGTCCAGCGTCTGCAGCTTCTCCCCCGGCTCGGCCCGGCGGACCACGATCGGCCCGGCCAGCCGGGAGCGGTCGTAGCCGTGGATCGGCTGGCCGAGTTCGAGCATGACGTAGTTGGTGACGTCGACGGCCGCGGAGATCGGCCGCATGCCGGCGAGCTGTACCCGCCGGGTCAGCCAACGTGGGCTGGGCGCCGCGGCGTCGAAGCCGCGGACGGTCACCGCGGCGAACACCGAGCAGCCGGCGGGGTCCTCGACGCGCACCGGGTAGCCGTCGCCGGTGGCGCGGACGTCCAGGTCGGCGCGCACCGGGTCGGAGAAGGACACCCCGAACGCGGTCGCCGCCTCGCGGGCCACGCCGCGGATCGACATGGTGTAGCCGCGGTCGGGGGTGACGGCGATGTCGAGCACGTCGTCGCGCAGGTGCAGGATCGGCGCGGCGTCGTCACCAGGTGCGCCGTCGGCCGGGTCGAGCACCATGATGCCGTCGTGGTCGTCGCCGACCCCGAGCTCGCTGGCCGAGCAGATCATCCCGTCGGAGACGTGGCCGTACGTCTTCCGTGCGGTGATGGTGAAGTCGCCCGGCAGCGTGGTGCCCGGGAGCGCCACCACCACCAGGTCGCCGGCGGCGAAGTTGCCCGCCCCGCAGACGATGCCGCGCGGCTCGGCCCCGCCGACGTCGACCTGGCACCAGCGGATCGTCTTGCCGTTCTTCTGCGGCTCCTCGGCGAACTCCAGCACCCGTCCCACCGTCAACGGGCCCTTGACATCGCCACCGACCGGCTCGACGGCCTCGACCTCAAGGCCCGCCCGGATCAGCGCGTCGCCGACCTCGCGGGCGGTCACGCCGGCGGGCAGGTCGACGTGCTCGCGCAGCCACGACATCGGGACCCGCATCAGATCTCCCCTCCGAACGGACGGGTGAACCGCACGTCACCCTCCACCATGTCGCGCATGTCCTCGATGCCGTTGCGGAACATCATCGTCCGCTCGATGCCCATGCCGAACGCGAAACCGGAGTAGCGCTCGGCGTCCACGCCGCAGGCGGTGAGCACCCGCGGGTTGACGATGCCGCAGCCGCCCCACTCGATCCAGCCCTCGCTGGAGCATGTGCGGCAGGGCCGGTCGGGGTTGCCGACCGACTCGCCCCGGCACACGAAGCACTGCAGGTCGAGCTCGGCACTCGGCTCGGTGAACGGGAAGTAGTAGGGGCGCAGCCGGGTGGAAAGGCCCGGCCCGAACATCGCCTCGGCGAAGTGGTCCAGCGTGCCCTTCAGGTGCGCCATCGTGATGCCCTCGTCGACGACCAGGCCCTCGACCTGGTGGAAGACCGGGGTGTGCGTGGCGTCCAGCTCGTCGGTGCGGTAGACCCGGCCCGGCGCCACGACGTAGATCGGCGGCTTGCGGGTGAGCATGGTCCGGGCCTGCGCCGGCGAGGTGTGCGTACGCAACACCAGTCCGCCCTCGGGCGGGTCGACGAAGAACGTGTCCATCGTGGTCCGCGCCGGGTGGTCCGGCGGGATGTTCAGAGCGTCGAAGTTGAGCCACTCCGCCTCGAGCTCGGGTCCCTCGACGACCTCCCAGCCCATCGCCACGAACACGTCGGCGACGAACTCCTGGGTGGTGGTCAGTGGGTGCCGGGCGCCGCGCGGCTCGACGTCCCAGGGAACGGTGACGTCGACGGCCTCCTCGACCAGGATGCGCGCCTCGCGCTCCTCCTCGAGCTCGGCCTGCCGGCCTGACAACGCCTCGTTGACAGCGCGCCGGGCGGTGCCGACCCGCATGCCGGCGTCCTTACGGGCCTGCGGCGGCAGGGCGCCGATCTCCCGGTTGGCCAGGGCGAGCGGGCTGCGATCGCCGGCGTGCGCGAGCCGAGCGGCGCGCAGGGCGTCCAGGTCGGCGGCGGCCTCGATCGCGGCCACCGCCTCGGCTCGCATCCGCTCCACCTCGTCGGCGTGCAGCGGCGTGACCTCGACCGGGTCGTAGTTGGTGTTCGGGCCCGACATCTTCCGCGGAGTTCCCCTCATCCAGTCGTACGCCGAAGTGGGGTACGACCGGCAACCAGGCCGTACGCCCGGAAAGTCTAGGGAGTGGCCTGGGTGTCGCTGCCCCCGCCGGACCGGCAGCCGCCCGGTGCCCGCTGCGCCTGGGCGGACGCGTACAGGCAGACGGCGGCGGCGGTGGCGAGGTTGAGGCTCTCGGCCCGGCCGTAGACCGGCACCCGCACCACCGCGTCGGCCAGCGCCCGGGTGGCCGTGGGCAGCCCCCACGCCTCGTTGCCGAAGATCCAGGCGGTCGGCCCGGACAACAGCCCGCGCTCGCCCGCCTCGGTGAGATCGATGTCGCCGGCGCCGTCGGCGGCCAGCACCGTGACACCGGCCTCGCGGAGTCCGTCCACCCCGCCCGGCGCGGGCACGCCCACGGCGACCGGCAGGTGGAACAGGCTGCCCGCGGAGGCGCGGACGCACTTGGGGTTGTAGACGTCCACCGACGCGTCGGACAGGACCACCGCGTCCGCGCCCGCGGCGTCCGCGCAGCGCAGGACCGTGCCGGCGTTGCCAGGGTCACGGACCTGCGCCAGCATCGCGACCAGCCGGGGCCGGGCCGCCAGCACCTCGGCGTACGGCACGTCGACGAACCGGCAGACCGCGAGCACACCCTGCGGGGTGACCGTCTGCGCAAGCGAGTCGAACACCTCACCGGACACCAGCCGGATCGGCACCTCGCGGGCGACGGCGGCCGCCACCACGTCGGGGTTGCGTTCGGCCGCCGGTGAGGTGGCGAACAGCTCCTGGACCACACCGGGCAGCGCCAGCGCCTCCGTCACCGCCTGCGGTCCCTCCGCCAGGAACTGGCGACCGCGTGCCCGGAAGGCACGCTTGACCAGGCGCCGAGCCGCCGTCACCCGGCTGGAGCGGGTGTCGGTGAGCTCGGGGCCCGTCAGGCGGGTGGAAAGCGACACGTTCGGTGTGGGGTGGGCTGTGGTGACAGGATCGGTTCGGCGGTCGGTGGACGACTGCCTCGCCGTCGTCAGGCCGCGGCCTCGGTCTCGGCCGGCAGTGCCTTGCGGGCGACCTCGACCAGCGTCGCGAACGCGGGGGCGTCGTTGACGGCCAGGTCGGCGAGGACCTTGCGGTCGACCTCGACACCGGCGGCCTTCAGGCCCTGGATCAGGCGGTTGTAGGTGATGCCGTTCTGGCGGGCCGCGGCGTTGATCCGGGTGATCCACAGCCGGCGGAAGTCACCCTTGCGGGCGCGGCGGTCGCGGTAGGAGTAGACCAGCGAGTGGGTGACCTGCTCCTTCGCCTTGCGGTAGAGGCGCGATCGCTGGCCGCGGTACCCCTTGGCCTTCTCGAGGACCTCGCGACGCTTCTTGTGGGCGTTGACCGCCCGCTTCACGCGTGCCACTGGCGAACTCCTTGCTCAGACTGCCCGCTCCGGAACGACCGGGCGGGGAAAAACATCGGGACCTGGGACGGGTCCGCGTACGGACCGTGGTGGTGCGGTGGGACCGGGTGAGCCGGACTCCGATATGACTCGGACGGCCGGCTCAGAGCCCGAGCAGCCGCTTGACCTTCTTGGTGTCGGCCGGGGCGATCTCGCTCGGGGCGGCCAGGCGACGGGCACGCTTGGAGTTCTTCTTCTCCATGATGTGACCGCGGTTCGCCTTCTTGTGGATCAGCTTCCCGGACCCGGTGACGCGGAAGCGCTTCTTGGCCCCGCTGTGGGTCTTCATCTTCGGCATAGTCGTCCCTTGGTTCGACGGTGCAGGGGCACCAGGTGCACACCTGACAGCTGTCTTGGTGCTGCCCCGCGACGGGTCAGCACCGGTGTTGACACGCGCGGCGCCGCAGTCTGTCATGCGGTGCCGCGCGTCGGTCACGTCAGACCGACCGCCCGGACGGTTGCCCGTCCGGAGCGCCCGAACTGTCCGTGTCAGCCCTCGCTGCCGGGAGCCTGGCCGGCGGCCGCGGCGGGCTGGATGCGGTCGGCCCGCTCGGCTTCCCGATCGGCCTCCCGCTCGGCGGCACGCTTGGCCTTGTCGGCCTCGACGTCGGCGCGCGCCTCGGACTTTCGCTTGTGGGGAGTCACGACCATGATCATGTTGCGGCCGTCCTGGCGCGGCGAGGACTCCACGAACCCGAGGTCCGCGATGTCGTCGGCGAGCCGCTGCAGCAGCCGGAAGCCCAGCTCCGGACGCGACTGCTCGCGCCCACGGAACATGATGGTGATCTTGACCTTGTCTCCCTGCCGGAGGAACCGGACGACGTGACCCTTCTTGGTGTCGTAGTCGTGCGGGTCGATCTTCGGCCGGAGCTTCATTTCCTTGATGACCGTCTGGGCCTGGTTGCGTCGCGACTCGCGGGCCTTCTGGGCGGTCTCGTACTTGAACTTCCCAAAATCCATCAGCTTGCAGACCGGCGGCCGGGCTGTCGGGGCGACCTCGACCAAATCGAGGTCGGCTTCCTGAGCCAGCCGCAGCGCATCCTCGATGCGCACGATGCCGACCTGCTCGCCGTTCGGCCCTACGAGCCGGACCTCGGGAACCCTGATCCGCTCGTTGATGCGAAGCTCTGTGGCGATGGGACCCTCCTGTGGTGTGGTGCGACTTCTTCGTCGGGCACCGCCGGATGCGGGGCCTCCACGGTGGCCGCGGACGCGAAAAAGGCTCCCGCGTCTACCACTCGCGGAAGCCATCGAATCCGGTACGCGACCTCACCCGCGCGATGCGGATACGTCACGCTGGACGCCGAGGACGATCCGGAGATCGGTGCCTTCGGCGACCGGCCGGAACCCGACGACCTGACGATCGATGCGGGTGGGAGATGGACCTCCGCTTGTGACCCGGACCGGTGAGAGTCCCACCTACCGGGTCGGCCATCGGCAACCTTACCAGGCTCGCGGGCGAGCCGCCCACCGCCTGGTCCCGGCCTCGTCGCCGCGGCATCCCCCGATCGGCCACCCCAGACCCTAGCCGCCTCGGGCCATCCCGGACACGTGGTGAGCGGGCGACGGCAGGGCGTACCGCCGGAGGAACTCCCACCCGATGGTGGCGGCGTCCAGCCGGCACCGCCCGCCCACCGGCCACACGTGGCCGCAGGGGTGGGTACGGATCGCGACCACCGAGCCGGGCGCCCGGGACGCGATCGTGCCGGGAAGGTCCGAAACGGGCGGAAAGGTCGCGTGCAGCCAGTCGATCCGGCCGCCGGCGTACGGGACTACCGCGTCGGAGGTGCCGTGGATCTCCAGGTAGTGGATGGGCGCGCCACCCCTGCACCTGCCGACCAGCGCACCGGCCACACCGACCCCAGCGGCGAACAGGTGCGGCCGCTCGCACAGGGCGCGCAGCGTCATCATCGCGCCGTTGGAGAACCCCGTGAGGTAGACGCGACGGGGGTCGATCCCCGGCACCCGGCGGCGGACGTCGGTCACCACGTCGGCGAGGTACTCCACGTCCTTCGCGTGGTGGGCGTTGCTCCACCCGCAGCAGCCGTCGGCGTCCCAGGAGCGCTGGGCGCCGATGCCGTACGCCACCACGTAGCCGCGCCGGGCGGCGCGCCGCTGGAACTGCCCGATGTGCTCCATCCGCCTCCAGGTGCCGCCGAAGGAGTGCAGGACGAGCAGCAGCGGGCGACGGGCGCCCGGGCGAACTCGCGCCGGCGTGGGCAGGACGTACGTGCGGCCGCCAGCGAGCCGGACCTCTGCGGGAGGCGCACTCGCGTGCCGGGCAACCGGCGGACCGGACGTGGCCGGCGACGCCGGGGTCGCGCCCGGGGTCGGTGTGCCCACCCTGGCCTCGGCGGTCCGGTCGCCGTCGGCGGGACCGGCACAACTTCCGAGGGCCGTCGCCAGCGTGAGAACGCTGGACACGAGGGCGGCCAGGCGTACGCGTCGGCGACTCGGCATGGCGCGACCCTAACGGCTGTGGCCGTACGAAGCGGGCATTCCCGAAAGCCCTACGCTGCTCGCGTGCCGCCCTCCTCTCCCCCGCTGCGACCCGCGCCACCGCGGCTGCACGCCCTCGCCGCGCAGGTGCTCGCCGCGCCGCCACGGCTGGGGCCGGTGCGGCTGGTGTGTGTCGACGGCCCGGCGTGTTCGGGCAAGACGACCCTGGCCGCCCGGCTGGCGGCGGCGCTGGGCGACGTGCCGACCGTGCACATGGACGACCTGTACGAGGGATGGGACGGCCTGCCCACGGTGGCCGGCCGGTTGCGTACGTGGCTGCTGGAACCGCTGCGCGCCGGACGGCCGGGACGATACCGCCGCTACGACTGGCCGCGCGGTGAGTACGCCGAATGGCACGAGGTCCCGCTCCGCCCCGCGCTCGTGGTCGAGGGGGTCGGCTCGGCGAGCCGGGTGGTGGAGGGCCTGGCCACCTCGAAGCTGTGGGTGGAGGCGCCCGAGGACGTTCGTCGCACCCGGGCCGCCGCCCGCGACGGCGGGGCGTTCGAGCCGTACTGGGACGCGTGGGCGAAGGCCGAGCGGGACCACTTCGCCGCGGAGGACACCCGGCGACGTGCCGACCTCCGCATCGACGGCGTGTCCGGCGCCCAGGACCTGCCCTAGGTCTGATCAGGATCGCGGTCGAGTTCGTCCAGCCAGGCGAGGACGTCGGCGGTGTGCTGCCCGAGCGTCGGCGGCGCCAGATGGGTGTGCCGCCCGCCAGCCCGCGGGTCGTCGTCCAGCCGGATCGGCGGGCCCGGCAGGTTGATCGGCCCCAGCGTGGCGTGGTCGACCTCGATCACCAGCCCCTGGGACCGGGTCTGCTCCCACTGGTACACCTGGTCGAGCGTCTTCACCTCACCGGCCGGTACGCCGACCTCGGCCAGCCGCGGCAGCAACCGGGCCATCGGCCAGGACGCGAACGCCGCCTCCACCGCGGCGACCACCCGGTCCATCGCACCCACGCGGTCGGCGTTGGTGGCGAACCCGGGCGCGTCCACCGGCAGGCCGAACCCCGACGCGAACCGCCGCCACAGATGCTCGCTGCCGACCGAGATCTGCACGAGCCCGTCGGCGCAGTGGAAGAGGCCGTACGGGCAGATCGAGGGATGGTGGTTGCCCTGCGCGCGCGGCACCTCGCCGGCGACGGTGTAGCGCGTTCCCTGGTAGGCGTGCACGCCGACCACCGCGGCCAGCAGCGAGGTGCGCACGACGCGGCCGCGTCCGGTCGTGTGGCGTTCGTGCAGGGCGGCGACGACGCCGTACGCGCCGTACATCCCGGCCAGCAGGTCCGCGATCGGTACGCCGACCCGCACCGGCTCGCCCGGGCCGGTGCCGGTCACCGACATCAGACCGGCCTCGCCCTGCGCGATCTGGTCATAGCCCGCGCGCTGACCCTCGGGACCGTCGTGGCCGAACCCGGTGATGGACAGCACCACCAGCCGCGGGTTGGCGGCGGTGACCTCCTCGACGGAGAAGCCGAGCCGGTCCAGCACGCCGGGACGGAAGTTCTCCACCAGGACGTCGGCGCGGGCGAGCAGCCGGCCCAGGTCGCGCCGGCCTTCCTCGGACTTCAGATCGAGGACGACGGACTCCTTGTTGCGGTTGCAGGACAGGAAGTACGTCGCCTCGGCCGCGCCGGGCGGACCCACGAACGGCGGCCCCCACCCGCGTGAGTCGTCGCCGCCGTCGGGGTGCTCGACCTTGACGACCCGCGCACCGAGGTCGCCCAGCATCATCGCCGCGTGCGGACCGGCCAGTGCCCGGGACAGGTCGACGACCAGCACTCCGTCGAGCGGGCCGCTCACGACGCCGGACCCGGACACGTCACGGCCGCGAAGGGCTGGTCCGGCTTCGGTTTGTCTGCCATGCTGCACATCGGCGGCTCCAGTCTGCGGCTTTCCTGCGCGATGCCGTCGTGAACGAACGGGCCGGACCTGATCGGCCTGCCAGGCTTACCGGGCTTACGGAACTCCGCCGGGCTTGCCGAGTCCAGTCCGCAGCACATCACCGGGTGCACCTCGCACGAAGGAATTGGCACCATCTGGCCAGTCCGTGTCCGGCACCCGATTTCTTCAACCCCGGTTCGGGATTCGAACCGCCCGCAGGGCATCTGCCCGCGGCACCGGGCGAGCGAAACGGAGAGTTTCGGCTTGGCACGATCACTTTCGCGATTACGTCGACCTGAGTTCGGACGGGTTCGTGAGCGAGCCTTCGAGCGCGTGCGAACGCCGCTGCGGAACGCGGGCGCGCTGGCCATCCTGTTCTGGCGGGCGGACCGCCGGCTCACGCTCTGGCTGGCCCTGCTGACCGTCGTCCTCGGTCTGGCGCCGAACGCCACGGCGGTGGCGAGCGGCGCGTTCGTCGGCTCCGTCCCCGGCGCGGTCGGCCACGGCCCGGCGTCCCCGGCAGGCCGGCAGGCGCTCACCTGGCTGGCGCTGGTGTCGCTCGGTTTCCTCGCCGGCGGTGTGGGCCTGGCCGGTTCCCGGCTGTTGTGCGAGCTGATGAACACCAGGCTCACCCAGGCCCTCGCCGCCACCGTCGGGCGAGCCGCGCTCGGCACCGGCGACCTGACCCGGCTGGCCGACCCCACGGTGACCGCCGACCTCGCCGCGGTCGAGGAGTTCGAGCGTTCCGACCTGCACCTGCAGACCGCCTGGTCGGTGCGGATGCTGCTCACCATGCGCACGGCGGGGCTGTGCGCGGCCGGAATCCTCGCCACCTTCGCCTGGTGGGCGCCGGTGGTGCTGGTGGCCGGCTGGTCTGTCACCAACGTGGCGTCCCATCGCTGGATGCGCCGCGGGTTCACCGCCGTACGCGAGGACAGCGGCGGAGCGCTGCGGCGGGCCGACTACCTGCGCGGCCTGCTGGTCGACGCCCCGGCAGCGAAGGAGATCCGCGTGTTCGGCCTGGCCGGCTGGCTCGGCGAGGAGTACACCCGCACCTGGCGGGCGGCGATGGAGGTGGTCTGGCGGGCCCGGCGTACCAACGCGTGGTCACTCGTCGCCGGCACCGCCGCGCTGCTGGCCTGCCACGGCGTGGTGCTCGCGGCACTGGTGCAGCGCACCGGCCGGGGTGAGCTCGGCGCCGGGGCGCTCACCGTCTACGGGTTGTCGGTGATCGGGGTCGGCGAGCTCGGCTTCCTCGGCCCGCCGCAGTGGCGGGTCGCCCGGGCGACGGCGCTGGCCCGGCAGGCCCTCGACCTGTCCGAACGCCTGGGCCCCCCGCCCGCAGCACCCTCTTGCGGCCCGCCGCCCGCCGCACGCCCGGCGGTGACGGTGGTTCCGCGCGGGCCGGCGTCCGGACCGGCGCCGGTGGAGGTACGCCTGACCGACGTGTCCTTCCGCTATCCCGGCCGTCCCGCGCCGGTGGTGCGGCGCCTCGACCTGCGGATCCCGCCCGGCCAGTCGGTGGCCGTCGTGGGCGCGAACGGCGCGGGCAAGACGACGTTGACGAAGCTGGTCTGCGGGCTGTATCCACCCAGCGGCGGCAGCGTTCGGCTGGACGGCGCCGACCCGCGGGCATCCCGGACCGACGGGCCTACCCACGGCGCGCCGGGCCGGGTGGCGGTGGTCTTCCAGGACTTCCTGCGGTACGAGCTGTCGCTGCGGGACAACGTGGGCCTGGGCAGTCTCCCGCTGCTGCACGACGAACGGGCGCTCGGCGAGGCGCTCCGCGACGCGGGCGGGACGAGCCTCCTCACCGACCTGCCGGCGGGATGGGACACCATCCTGGCGCGCGGCTACGACGGCGGTGTCGACCTGTCCGGCGGGCAGTGGCAGAAGGTCGCGCTGGCCCGCGCGCTCGTCGCGGTGCGCGGCGGGGCCGGCCTGCTGATCCTGGACGAACCGACCGCCAACCTCGACGTCCGTGCGGAGACCGAGCTCTTCGACCGCTTCCTGGCCCTCACCCGGGACACCACGACGATTCTGGTCACCCATCGGCTGGCCAGCGTCCGGCACGTGGACCGGATCGTCGTCCTGTCCGACGGCAAGGTGGCCGAGGACGGCGACCCCGACACGTTGCTGGCCGCGGGGGGCAGGTACGCGCGGATGTTCCGCCTCCAGGCCGAGCGGTTCGCCGACCACACCGACCCAGCCGACCATGCCGACCATGCCGATCAGCCCGGCGCACCGACGGGAGGCGCCGATGCGTGAGCACTGGGCAAACCTCGCACTGCTGGTGCGCACCGCCGTCCGTACCGACCCGTGGCGTTCCCTCGGCAGCCTGCTGGAACCCCTGGGCAGCCTGATGTTCCCGTTGTTCGGATGGTTCCTCGGGCTGCTGGTCGACGGGCTGCTCACCGATGACAAGGCCAGGTTGACAACCGCCGCCGTGGGCCTGCTGGCCACGGTCGCCCTGCGCTACGTCGCGGCGTACGTCGGCACCGCGATCCGCACCGGCCTCGCCGAGCGGGTGGGGTTCGCGTTCGACGAGGAGATCGCCCGGCTGGCCGGCGGGCTCCCAGGCCTCGCCCACCAGGAACACACCGGCTACCGCGACCGGCTGGAGTTGCTGCGCCAGAGCCAGGGCGCGCTCGGCCAGTCGCTCAACCACGTGGTCTCCACCGCCAACGCCGTCGTCGGCGCGCTCGGCACCGCGGTCGTCCTGGTGCTGGTGCACCCGCTGGTCCTGCTGCTGGTGGTGTTCGCCCTGCCGGCGCTGCCGCTCGCGGCGCTGCAGCAGCGCGGGCACGCGCGCGCCGAGGAGGCCTCCGCCGCGCCGGCCCGGCTGGCCCGCCACCTGCGCGGCCTGATGCTCGATCCCCGGGCCGCACCCGAACTCCGGGTCCTCGGGCTGGGGCCGGAGTTGCTGGAACGGCTGGACCGGGCGTGGACCGCGGCACGACTGCCGCTGCACCGGGCGCAGGTGGTGGCGTTCGCCATCTCCGCCGTACGCTCCCTCGTCTTCGCGGTGGGCTTCGGGCTCGCGGTGGGCTTCGTCCTGTGGCGGGCCGCTCGCGGGCTGGCGGGCGCCGGTGACGTGGTCACCGCGGTGGTGGTCTGCCAGCAGGTGCAGAACCAGGTCCTCGGACCGGCGTACGGGCTGGCCGGCATGGGCCGGGTGCTCCGTGCCGCGGGCAGGCTGCGGTGGCTGCGCACCCACGCGGCCGCCGCCACCGCCGGCCTCGGCGACCGGCCGGCGCCGGACAGCCTGGGCGAGGGCATCGAGTTGTCGGAGGTGTCCTTCCGCTACCCCGGCACCGGTACTGGTACTGGTACTGGCACGTGGGTGCTGCGCGAGGTGTCGGTGCGGATCCGGCCCGGCACGGTAGTCGCGGTCGTCGGCGAGAACGGCGCCGGCAAGTCGACCTTGGTGAAACTGCTGACCAGGCTGTACGAGCCCACCGAGGGCCGGGTGCTGGTGGCCGGCACCGACCTCGCCGAGGTGTCACCGGACAGCTGGCGGCGACGGGTGTCGGGTGCGTTCCAGGACTTCGCCCGGCCGGAGTTCGCCGCGCAGTACGCCGTCGGGCTGGGCGACCTGCCCCGCCGCGACGACGGTGCGGCCGTGCGGTCTGCGCTCGCCCGGGCGACCTCCACCGACCTGTTCGGCGTGTTGCCGGAGGGTTCGGCGACCCAGCTCGGCGCGACCTGGCCGGGTGGCGTGGACCTGTCCACCGGGCAGTGGCAGCAGCTCGCGCTCGGCCGGGCGCTGATGCGGCCGGACCCGTTGCTGGTCTGCTTCGACGAGCCGACGGCGAGCCTGGACGCCCCGACCGAGCACGCGTTGTTCGAGCGCTACGCCGCGACCGCGCGAGCCGGTCGGGCGGCCGGGGCGGTGACCGTACTGGTGTCGCACCGGTTCTCGACGGTCCGGTCGGCCGACCTCATCCTGGTGGTCGACCGGGGCCGGATCGCCGAGGCGGGCACGCACGCGGACCTGATGGAGCGGGCCGGGCTGTACGCCGAGCTGTACGCCATGCAGGCGCGCTCCCACGCGTGACGGATCAGGCCCACAGGGTTCTCACAGCGACGACGGCGAGGTGAACGTACGCTCACCCGGCTCCGCTCGGAGACGGCGCCCGCGGCGCGCGGGGAAGCCGGACCGTCACCAGGAGGCCACCGGCGGGGCGGGCCGCGAGGTCGAGCGTCCCCTCGTGGGCGCGGACGATGCTGCGCACGATGGCCAGCCCGAGACCGACGCCGGCATGGTCGTCGGTGCGGGCGCGTTCGGTTCCGCGCTGGAAGGGTTCGGTGAGGGTCGGTACCAGCTCCGCGGCGAGCCTGCGGCCGGTGTTCTCGACCCGCAGCACGCTCGCGTCGTCGCGCCGTTCGGTGTGCACGGTCACGATGCCGTCGGCGGGGAGGTTGTGCACGATCGCGTTGTGTACGAGGTTCGTGGTCATCTGCAGCAGGAGTGCCGGTGAGCCGAGGGTTGGGGTGACGTCGCCGGAGGTCTCGAGCGTGACGCCGTGCTTCTCCGCCAGCGGGAGGAGCGTCTCGGTCGCCTCCTCGGCCAGGAGGGACAGGTCGACCTCTTCTCGGGCAAAGGTGCGCTGGTCCGCCCGGCTGAGCAGGAGCAGTGCCTCGGTGAGGTCGATCGCCCGGGTGTTGACGGCGTGCAGGATCCGGACGAGTTCGCCGGTGTCGCGGTGCGGGTCGTTGCGGGCCACCTCGAGAAGCGTCTGCGTGATCGCCAGCGGGGTGCGCAGTTCGTGGGAGGCGTTGGCCGCGAACCTCTTCTGCTCCTCGACGTGTGCCTCGAGCTGCTCGAGCATGGCGTCGAAGGCGTCGGCGAGCTCGCGGAACTCGTCCCTGCCACCCTCCATCTGGATCCGGTGGGACAGCGATCCGGTCGCGGCCTTGCGGGTGGCGTTCGTGATCCGGGTCAGCGGCGCGAGCATGCGGCCGGCGAGAATCCACCCGCCCGCCAGACCGAACATCAGCAGGAACGCCATCGCCTGGAGCGCCCGCGGGGCGAAGGCGCGCTGGAGATCGGAGCGGTTGGGGATGTGCGGGCCCGGTATCCAGAACTGCCCGTCCGGAACGTAGCGCAGCAGGAAGACCCACACCACGGCGAGCAGCAGGCCACCGGCGAGCATGAGGAAGCCGGCGTAGCTGAGGGTGAGTTTGAGCCGGACGCTCAGGCCGGGGGGCCTACCCACCGTCGGCTCCTCCGTCACCGCTGTCGGCTCCTCCGTCCGGGGCGCCGGGGCCTTCGTCGATGCGGTAGCCGACGCCGGGCACGGTCGCTATCAGCCAAGGTTCGCCGAGCCGTTTCCGCAGGGCGGAGACGGTGATCCGAACGGCGTTGGTGAACGGGTCGGCGTTCTCGTCCCAGGCCCGCTCCAGCAGTTCCTCCGCGCTGACGACACCACCCTCGGCGCCGACGAGGACCTCGAGCACGGCGAACTGTTTGCGGGTGAGCGCGACGTAGCGTCCGTCGCGGAAGACCTCCCGGCGGAACGGGTCCAGCCGAAGGCCGGCGATCTCGCGTACCGGGGGCCGGGCGTGCCCACGCCTGCGGTCGAGCGCCCGCAGCCGCAGGACGAGCTCTCGAAGCTCGAACGGTTTGGTGAGGTAGTCGTCGGCGCCGAGCTCGAACCCGGAGGCCTTGTCGTCGATCCGGTCGGCGGCGGTGAGCATGAGGATCGGGATGCCGCTGCCGGAGGCGACGATCCGCCGGGCGATCTCGTCGCCGGAGGGTCCGGGAATGTCGCGGTCGAGGACGGCGAGGTCGTAGGCGTTGGTGCCGAGGAGTTCCAGGGCGGCGTCGCCGTCGCCGGCGATGTCGGCGGCGATCGCCTCCAGCCGCAGACCGTCACGGACGGCCTCGGCGAGGTAGGGCTCGTCCTCCACGACCAGCACACGCATACCCGAAGCCTAGGCTCCACGGCATATCGCGGGCATATGTGAACCCGGCACCCGCCGGGCAAGGATCACCCGTGAGCCGAAACGATCTCCGCGCGGTGGTTTCCGTGGCGCCGCCGGAATCCACCGAACCCCCGCCGGAAAACTCCGTTGGCCGGCCACGGCAGCCGCTGCTAGCTTTCAGGAGGCCGTGCGAGAGACCGAGGAGGTGGTACCCGTGAACGCATCGACATGGGTGCTCCCCTCTGGGGTCACGGTCGGGCGGTAGGTCGTCCGGGAGCGCCGTTTCGAGCACTCCTGAAAGGCACGGCCATGCGATTCACTTCCGAACGACGCCTCGACGACGGCGTCCTAGAACGCGACTTCACCCTCGGCGACGTCCCCGGGATCCTGTGGACGCCCGGTGCCGCGGCACCCCACGCCCCCACCCCGCTGATCCTGGCCGGGCACAACGGCGGCCTGCACAAGCGGGAGTCACGGCTGGTGGCCCGGGCCCGGCGGTCCGCGGCGGCGTACGGCTACGCGGTGGCCGCCATCGACGCCCCCGGGCACGGTGACCGTCCTCGTCCGGCCGGCGAGGAGCAGGTCCGCGCCGACCTCCGCCGGGCCAAGGAGGCCGGCGAGCCGATCGAGGAGATCCTCGACGCCCTCGTCGTCCCGCTGGTCGAAAGGGCCGTCCCCGAATGGCGGGCCACCGTGGACGCCCTTCTGTCGCTGCCCGAGATCGGCGGCCCGGTGGGCTACTCGGGGATGACCGCCATCGGCATCCGGCTCGCGGTGGTCGAGCCACGCATCGTGGCCGCCGGATTCTTCGCCGGAGGTTTCGTGCCCCGTGCCCTACGCGGGCAGGCTCGGCAGGTCACCGTTCCGCTGCTGTTCCTGCTGCAGTGGGACGACGAGGGGAACGACCGGCAACAGGCCCTGGACCTGTTCGACACCTTCGGCTCGAAGGAGAAGACGCTGCACGCCAACCTGGGCGGACACACCGGCACCCCGTGGTTCGAGGTCGACGACGGGAACCGGTTCTTCGACCGGCACCTGAGGTGAGGCCGGCCGGTTCACCGACGCATCCGCGGGTCCTCGGTGGGGTCGGCGTACATCCGCGGGCACCCCTCGCGAACGGCATCGGGACGCAGTTCGTAGTGCCAGGACTCGTTGCGGTAGATCTGGCACAGGCCGTACGCCGCGCCGTGCGCGGACAACCAGGCAGTGGCGCCGTACGGACCGATGTCGATCGCATCACCCGACACGTGGGCGGACGTCTCCGGGGTGGCCACCCACCGCGCGGCCTTCTCCCGTGAGCCGTACTCGGCGATGGCGTCCTGCAACAACCGCTGCTGGTACCCGGGCGAGCGCCAGCCACTGTCGACCCGGAAGGCGACGCCGTCGGCCTCGGCAGCCGTCGCCGCCCGGTGCAGGGCATCGAGGAGATCCGGGGCGAGCCTGCCCACCGCCGGTACTCCCTCGTCGAACACCGAGACCTTCGTTCCGTCGGGCACGACGCCGTCGTCCTCCCCCAGCGCGGCCCGCGACTGCCTGCCGGTCGGCGGCCTTCGAACCTCTGCCGTCGGACCGGACCGACCTTCCGGATCCGACCGACCTGCCGGATCTGACAAGCCTGACGGGCCTGGCGGGGTGGGCGCCGTCGACGTGTTCGTCGCGGTCGGCGCGCCCGTCTCGCTCGACGGAGCGGACGCCAGGAGCGACCGCCGCATGAGGAGCGCGGCGATCACCACACCGAGAAGCGCCAGAGTGACCAGCGCGACCCGGCGCGCGGGAGGGGCCGGAGCCGGCCGTGATGTGCGGTGGTCCATGCCTCCAGCGAAGCCGGAAGGCTGTTGCGAAGGCGTACGCGATTCTCGATACGCCCGCCATACCTGCGATCCGGGGCGGCGGAGAGTCGGCGCAAGCCGAGGTTGACGGGACCGGGCGCAACCCGGCGTTGACAGTCCGGACGCGCCCCGGGCCCCGGGCGCCCGGGGCGCCGACGAGCGAAAGGGGGTGGACGAGCCGGCCTGTAAGCCGGATTCTGTGATCGGCGGCCATCCATCTCGGGTCGCCGTTGCCGGCGACCTCCAGCGGCCTACCCGCAGACCTCGGGCGAGCAGCCCTCGAACGCCTGCGCGGGATCTGCACCCGAAGGTGCCGTCCCTTCTTGGCCTTGCTCCGGGTGGGGTTTACCGAGCCACCTGAGTCACCCCAGGTGCTGGTGGTCTCTTACACCACCGTTTCACCCTTACCCGCACCCCGGCTCGTGGAGCCGGGGCCGCTGGCGGTCTGTTTTCTGTGGCACTGTCCCGCGGGTCGCCCCGGGTGGGTGTTACCCACCACCCTGCTCTGTGGAGTCCGGACTTTCCTCGACGAACGTCGCGAGACGCTCGACGCGGCCGCCCGGCCGGCTCGTCCGCCGCCAAGCCTAGCGGCGTCCGGCCGGTCGGTGTCAGGGCAGGCGGGGTCACGCCAGTTCGAAGTGCACCCTTCGGCGGGTGACGTCGGCCTCGGCCAGCCGCAGCCGGACCACCTCGCCCAGCGGGAGCCGCTCCCCCGTCACCCTCGCCTCCACCGCCGGGTCGCGCAGTTGGACCGTGCCCTTGGCCGCACGCTCGTCCACCTCGGTGATCACGCCGGTGAACGCGGCGCCGACGTGGTTCTGCAGCAGGGCCGCCTCCACCAGGTCCACGAGCGCGCGTTCGTACTGGTGGGCCCTCCGGTCGGCCGCCTCCATCTGCTTCGGCACCACGGGCAGTCCGGCCCGGACCCACGCGGGCACCTCCCGCTCCGCGCACAGGGAGACGCACACCTCCGCGGCGTACCTGTCGACCAGCCGGCGCAGCGGGGCGGTGACGTGGGCGTACGGCGAGGCCAGCGCGGCGTGCAGCGGCTGCTCGGGAGCCCCGCCCTCGAACGCCGTGTAGCCGGCGCCGCGCAGGGTCACCGTGGACGACGCCAGCAGCGCGGCGTGGGAGGGCTGGTAGGGGTCGAGCGTACGGATGAAGTCGGCGTACGACGTCTCCTCCGGCCAGGGCACGGCGAGCGCCCGCGCCGAGCGCCGCAGCCGGGCCAGGTCACGCGGGTCGGCCGGCGGCAGCGTCCGCAGGACGCCGATCCCGCCGGACAGCATCAGGTGGGCGGCGGCCATGCCGCACATCAGCGACATCTGGGCGTTCCAGCGCTCCACCGGCAGCGGCGCGCGCAGGACGAGCGTCCAGCCCGACCCGTCCTGGGCCACCTCGCGGTCGGGGCTGGGCAGGTCGACGCCGCCGCGGTCGTGTTCGCGTTCCTCGCGCAGCCGGCCGACCTCGCGCAGCAGCCGCGCCTGCTCGTCGGCCCGACCGTCGTCAAGCGCACGTTGCACCCCGACGTAGGAGAGCTTGGCGCGGCTGCGGATCATCGCCCGGCGTACGTCGACGCCGACGCCCTCCCCATCGGCGTCGAGGTCCATCGTCCACAGCAGCGCCGGGCGGTCCACGCCCGGCAACAGGCTCGCGGCGTCCTCGCAGAGCACCTCTGGATGCAACGGGATCCGCCGGTCCGGTGCGTAGAGCGTGACGCCGCGCCGGTGGGCCTCCCGGTCCACGGCGCCGTCGGGTACGACGAACGCCGCCACGTCGGCGATCGCGTAGTGGACGCGGTAGCCGCCTGCCTGCCGGCGTTCCAGATGGACGGCCTGGTCGAGGTCGCGGGAGTCGGCCGGGTCGATGGTCACGAACGGCAGGTCGGTGCGGTCGGCGCGTCCGGCTCCGGCCGGGAAGGTGGTCGCCGCGGCCTCCCGGGCGTCGGCGCCGACGGCCTCGGGAAAGCCGTCGGGGAGGTCGAGTTCGGTACGGATCCGCACAAAACCGGCTCGTACGTCGGCTCCGTCCGCCGCGGCGAGGCGAAGCCGGCGAAGGGGCACGCGCAAAGCTTCGGCGATCCGGCCCCCGGCCGCAACAGCCCGGTCAGAGCTGCCGGCGGAGACCAGCGCCGAGGACCGCTGTCAGGACCGGCGTCGGGACCGCCGTCGGGACTGGCGGCGAGGTGGGCCGGGGCGGGGTCTTCTACGCTTCGGCCGTGAGGATGTCGGCGGCCATCGGGGCGTGGTCGTGAACTGGCCCGAGGTGGTCGCGGTCCTGGCGCTGGCCGGCGTCCTGGCGTTCGCCGTGGCCCGGCCGCGGGACTACCCCGAGGTGGTCGCGGCGGTCCCGGCGGCCGTCCTGGTGGTCCTCACCGGCGGGTTGTCGGCGGCCGCGGCCTGGCACCAGATCCTCGACCTGGCCCCGGTGGTCGTGTTCCTGGTGGCGATCCTGGTGATCGCCGACGCGTGCGACGCCGAGGGCCTGTTCACCGCGCTGGGCGGGATCCTCACCAGGACCTCGCGGGGCTCGCCGAAGCGGCTGCTCACTCAGGTGTTCGTGGTCGCCTCGCTCACCACCGCCGTACTCAGCCTGGACGCCACGGTCGTACTCCTCACTCCGGTGGTGGTCGCGGCAGCGCTTCGGACGAGGGTCTCGGCCCGCCCGCACGTCTACGCCTGCACGCACCTGGCAAACAGTGCGTCGTTGCTGCTGCCGGTCTCCAACCTCACCAACCTGCTGGCGCTGGCGGCGTCCGGGCTGTCCTTCCTCGCCTTCGCCGGGCTGATGGCCGGGCCGTGGGTGGTGGCGATCGCGGTGGAGTACGTCGTGTTCCGGCGGTTCTTCGCCGCCGACCTGCGCAGGCAGGGGGCGGCGACGCGGACCGGTGCGACTGCGGAGACGGCGTCCGATCCCGAGGTGCGACCGGACCGTGCCGCCGATGCCGCCGATGCCGACCGGGTGTCGCTCCCCCGCGTGCCGCTGGTCGTGGTGGCCGTCGTACTCCTCGGCTTCGCGGTGGCGCAGCCGCTCGGGCTGGAGCCGGTGTGGTTCGCGGTCGCCGGTGCGGTCGTTCTCGCCGTACGGGGGATGCGGAAGCGGCTGGTGTCGCCGCGCCGGGTGGTGCGGGCCGCGGGCCTGGACTTCGCGGTGTTCGTCCTCGGGCTCGGCGTCGTGGTCAGCGCGGTGGCGGCGGGCGGACTCGGCGACGCGGTGGGCGCGGTGCTGCCGAGCGGTACGTCCCTGCCGGCCCTGCTGGGGGTGGCGGCGGTGGCGGCCCTGCTCGCCAACCTGGTGAACAACCTGCCCGCCATCCTGTTGCTGCTGCCGCTGCTGGCCGGGTCGGGGCCGGGTCCGGTGCTCGCCGCCCTGATCGGGGTGAACGTCGGACCCAACCTCACCTACGTGGGTTCGCTGGCGACCCTGTTGTGGCGGCGGACGCTGCGGCTGCGGGGCATCGAGCCGGCGCTGCGGGACTTCCTGACCCTCGGGGTGGCGACGGTTCCGCTCACACTGGTGCTCGCGGTCGTGGCACTCTGGTGCTCACTCGTCGTCGCCGGGATCTGAGCTCCCCGCGTGGCCCGGCTTCTCCGGTGGTCCGGAAGGTGACCGCGAATGACCGTACTCGTCTGGGTGACCGAAGACACCTGGCCTGCCTGCGTGGCCGCTGCCGGTGAGTACGCCGGCCCGGGTGAGCCCGTCGTGCTCGCCCACGTCACCCCGGCCGAGCTCCACGGCGCGGCCGAGGGTGCGTTCGGTGCACTACTCGGCCGGCACCACCACGATCGCGACCCGGCCACCCGGATCGACGCCCTCGCCGGGGAGAACGCCCGCGAACTCCTCGCCGCCGCGGCGGAGCGGATCGGCCCGCGCGACGGTCCGGTGCGTACGGTCGAACGCCAGGGCCGGGTCGAGCGCGAGATCGTCGACCTGGCCGGACAGGCTCGGCTCCTCGTCTGTGCGCGTACCGGCGACACCGACCGGCTCGGGCCGGCCAGCCTCGGGCACGCGACGAGGTTCGTCGTCGACCACGCGCCCTGCGCGGTGCTGCTCGTGTGGCCGGGCGCCGCCCCCGAGTTGGACACGCTTCCGCCCCCGCCCGGGCATGGCCACGAACACGGCCCTGGTCACGGCCCCGGCCCCGGCCCCGGACCTGGCCACGAACACGGACGCGGGCACCCGCATGGCCCCGAGGGTGAACCCTGAGATGTGAGCACCGAGGATCGAACGCCCGACAGGCCGACCTGGTCGCGCGGGTCCGAGCCGAGCCGAGCCGAGCCGCGGCGATTCTTCCGCGGAAGAATCGCCGCTCACCCGCAGGCTTTCGCCGGGCGGTACCCGCGGCCCGCCGAGGGGCACGCCGGGAACTTTGCTGCTCCGTCTCGCTCTCGACCAGTCGGCCAGTGGAGAAACGAAGTCCTGTCGGTGGTGGCCACTAGGGTTCGAACATGTCTTCGATCAACGAGGTTTGTCAGGCGAAGAGCGAGTTCGGGCGGAAGCTGACCGCGCTGTTCGCCGAGATCGACGCCGCACTCGACCTGCTCTCCCGCACACCTGTCGAGTCACTGACACCCGACGAGAGGAGGGAGGTGCTCGAGCAGCTGAACTACATACGAGCGCAGCTCGACGCGGTGGAACGGAAACTGCTGGAGCACGCTGAAGCCCACGGCTTCGTTCTCCCGCGGCCCGGCACCGAGCCCGTCCACGAGCACGTGAGCCGGCCGGGAGTCTTCGCGGCGCGGACCGGCGGCGCGGTGGTTCGCCCGTGATCGCGTCCGCCGAGCGTGTGGATACAGCTAGTCGTGGAGCGGTTCGCCCATTCCGGGCTCGCTCACCGGCACGCCGAACGACCGCAGCGACGCGGCGCCGTCGGCGAACCACCGCACCTCCGTGAGCGCGGCCGGCGGGAGTTCCATCCGGTACGCCGCGCGGATCGGCACGTCGAGTGCCAGGCAGGCGAGCAGCTTGATCGGCGTCACGTGGGTGACCACCACGACGGTCTTGTCGCCGTACGTACGGATCAGCCGGTCCCGGGCCGCGCGCACCCGGGTGAGCACCTGCTCGAACGACTCGCCACCCGGCGGCGCCACGGAGGTGTCCGCCAGCCAGGCTGAGAGTTCGGCCGGCCAGCGCTGCCCGACCTCGGCGAAGGTGTGACCGTCCCACTCGCCGAACGCGGTCTCGGCCAGGCCGGGCTCCACCTCGACGGGCAGGCCGAGTGCGTTCGCGACCACGTCGGCGGTCTCGCGCGTCCGCCGCAACGGCGAGCTCACCACAGCGGCGACACCGAGCCGGTCGGCCAACGACCGTGCGGCCGCGACGGCCTGGGCGCGGCCGCGTTCGGTGAGAGGAACGTCGGCTCCGCCGGACCCGCTGAAGCGCTTGGCCTGGGAGTGTTCGGTCTCGCCGTGCCGCAACAGCAACAGCGTGGTGGCGCTGCCGGCATCGCCGCCCCAGCCGCGGGCCGGCGCGGAATCCTCCGCTGCCACGGATCCCTGCTCTGCCACGGATTCAGGTATTGCCGCGACGTCCAGTTCTGCCACGGATTCCGGTACTGCCGCGGAGTCGTCTGCCGGCGCGGAGCTGTCGGCCGTCGGGTCGGCCGCTCCCGCTGACGAGGCGCCGACCTCCCAGACCGGCGGTCCACCGTCGAGTACGGCATTCAGCAGGGCGTCGGCGGTCTTGTTGCGTTCGCGCGGCACCCACGTCCAGGTGGGGTTCGCCGGCACCAGCGCGCGGGCCTGCTCGGCGAGCCGGCGCATGTCGGCGTGCTTGACCTTCCAGCGGCCGGCCATCTGCTCGATGACCAGCTTGCTGTCCATCCGGATCTCCACGGCCGCGTCCGGGTCGAGTTCGCGGACCAGCTTCAGCCCGGCGATCAGGCCGTTGTACTCCGCGACGTTGTTGGTCGCGGTGCCGATCCGCTCAGCCGCCCGGGCGACCACGTCGCCGGACTCCGCGTCGCGGACCACCGCGCCGTACGCCGCCCGGCCGGGGTTGCCGCGCGAGCCGCCGTCCGCCTCGACGACCAGCCGCCTGCCTGAACCCGCCGAACCACCGGAAACTCCGGAAACTCCGGAAACTCCGCCGGACGAGTGCTCGAACAGCCGGTCAGACACCGGACTCCAGCGTGCGGATCAGGATCCGGCCGCACTCCTCGCAACTCAGTACGGCGTCGTCGGGCTTCGCCGCGATCTGGCCGAGGTAGCGCGCGTCCAGCTCCATCCGGCAGCCCTCGCACCGGCGCTGCCGCAACGCCGCGGCGCCGACACCGCCGTGCTGCGTACGGCGCTTCTCGTACAGCTTCAGCAGATCGTCGGACACCCCGGCCGCGGTGTCGGTGCGCTCGCGGCGCACCTGCTCGGCCTCGGCGTCGATCGAGGCGTACGCGCGGTCGCGGGCCTCGTCGACCTCGGCCAGCTTCGTCCCCAGCTCGGTCTCCCGGGCGGTCAGCTGCTGCTCGTGGGCGGTGGCGGCCTCGAGGCGTTCCATCACGTCGAGCTCGACGTCCTCGAGGTCGGACTGGCGCCGCTGCAGCGACTCGATCTCGTGCTGGAGGCTCTCCAGGTCGCGGGCCGAGCCGACCTGGCCGGACTGCAGCCGCTGCTCGTCGCGTGCCCGCCGGTTGCGGACCTGCTCCACGTCGGACTCGGCCTTGCGCTGCTCGCGGGTGAGGTCGCTCACCTGCGCCTGGGCGGTCGCCAGCTCGGAGGTGAGCTTGGCACGCTCGGCCCGCAGGCGTTCGCCCTCGGCGACCTCGGGAACCGTCCGGCGGCGGTGGGCAAGCTGGTCGAGCCGCAGGTCCAGCGCCTGGACGTCGAGCAGCCGCATCTGGATGAACGGGTCGGCGTTCAGAGGGTCCCTCCCTGGTCGGCGTGGCTCGCCCACGGGTCCGTGCAAAGCGTCGAGACGCGGGTCTCCACCGTAGTGCCCCGCTCGGCGAGCACTCCGCGGAGCCGGTCGGCGGCGTCGTCCAGCCAGAGCCACTCGCTGGCCCAGTGGGCGACGTCCAGCAGAGCAGGCGCGCCGGGATGCTCGGCGGCCTCCGAGGCCGGGTGGTGGCGCAGGTCGGCGGTGACGTAGGCGTCCACGCCGAGGGTCCGCACCGTGTCGAGGTAGGAGTCGCCCGCACCACCGCAGACCGCGACCGTGGCCACGGTCCGCTCCGGGTCACCGGCGACGCGTACGCCGTGCGCGGTGGGCGGCAGCGCGCCGGCCACCCGGCGGCCGAACGCCGCCAGCGGCTCGGGCGTGGGCAGGACGCCGACCCGGCCGACGCCGAGCCACGGGGTGTCCGGGCGCGGGTCGAGCGGTCGCAGGTCGGTGAGGCCCAGCGCGCCGGCCAGGGCGTCGGACACCCCGGGGTCGGCGGCGTCGGCGTTGGTGTGGCAGACGTGCAGCGCGGTGCCGGCGCGGATCAGCGAGTGCACCAGCCGGCCCTTCGGCGTCGTCGCCGGCACGCCGTGCACGCCGCGCAGGAAGAGGGGGTGGTGGGTGACGATCAGGTCGGCCGGCCAGTCCAGCGCCTCCCGGGCCACCTCGGCCACCGGGTCGACGGCGAACAGGATCCGGCGTACCTCCGCGTCGGGATCACCGCAGACCAGCCCCACAGCGTCCCAGTCGGCGGCCCAGCGGGGGTCGTACAACCCGTCGAGGACCTCCACCACCTGCGCGAGCGTCACCACCCGGCAACCCTAGCGTCAGCCGCCGGCGGGTCCGGACCGGTCCGTGTCCTCCGGGAACCCTCCGAGGTGCCGGTCCGCCGCGTCGGCGAACCGCGCCCAGTCGCCGTCGGTCATCGCGTGGCCGCCGGGACGGATGTGGTAGCCGAGCCGGCTGGGTACGACGGGGCGGTCCGCCGACGGCGGCTCGGTGGCGGCGAGCCCTTCCACGCCGAGGAGTTCGTAGACCGGGGAGGCGTACTTCGCGCCGAGGAACTCGCCTGCCGGGTCGGCCCAGGTGTCCTCCTCCGCGCTGGCGACGTACGCCGGACGCGGGGCGACCAGGGCGAGGAGCTGGTGCTGGTCGACCGGCAGCGCCTCCTCCCGCCCGGCGTAGCCGGCGAACGCGGGGCAGAACCAGTGCGGGAACCTGCTGGTGATCGCCTCGACGGTCTCCCCGACCCGTCGCCGCGACAGCGCCGCACCGCCGCAGCCGGAGTTGTTCGAGACCGCCATCGCGAACCGTTCGTCGCACGCGGCGGCCCAGATCGCGGCCTTGCCGAGCCGGGAGTGACCGGCGACGATCACCCGGCCGGCGTCGACGCGCCGGTCGGCGCGCAGGTGGTCGAGGATGCGGGACAGCCCCCAGGCCCAGGCGCCGAGCGCACCCCACTCGTGCTCGCCGGGCCTGGTCTGCCCAGGAGTCTGCCCAGGAGTCTGCCCGGAGGCGTAGAAGAGCGGGTGTACGCCGTTGCCGAAGTCGTCCACGTCGGGGTCGATGTCCTGGTAGCACGCGGTGGCCACGCCGTAGCCGCGGTCGACCAGTTCCGCCAGCGGCCACGGGTGCTGCACCGGGTCGGAATCCTTGGCCGAGCCGTTCTCCACCACGTCGTTGCCGCGGAAGTTCAGCGCCAGGAACACCGGAGCGGGCGAGGTCGCCGACGCGGCCGCCGGGAGGTACGTCAGCACGGTCACCGCCACGGCATCCGCGGCATCCGCGGCGGGGACTTCGGAATCCGGTACATCGGCGGCGGGGCGGCGGAACGTCAGCCGGGTCTCCACCCGAGTGGCCCGGCCGTCCAGCGCGGGCCCCTCGGCGAGCACCTGCGCGCCGGCCTCGACCGCGCCGTTCGGCGTACGGCCGTAGACGTGCTCCTCGAACGCCGCGAGCAGCTCGGGCCGGCGGCGCTCCCACCAGTCCGCCGGCGTACGCACAGGCGTGCCGTCCGCGCATACCAGCGGGTCGGGCAGGCCGCCGGGCACGGACAGCTCCGCCTCCGGCACCGCCAGCCGACCGGCCGGAAGGTCCGTACCGCTGCCGACATCACTCTCGGTGGAAGTCATCGCCGTCCCCTCAAGCCAGTCGGGCCCGTCACGATCGCAACCGGAACAACACCTCGCCCGCGTTCGGGACCACCAGCGTCTCCGGGTCGCGGGCCCACTCCTCCGCGTCCACCGCGGCCGGGTCGAGATAGTCGAGGTTCAGCGCCCGGGAACGCTGCTCGTCCAGGCCGGTGGCGAGCGTCACCGTGATCCGGCACCGCTCGCCGTGCTCGGCGTCGTACCGTCCCGCCCCGCGGACGTGGGTGGAGTGCGCGAGCACCGAGCGCGGCACGTCGGCGAACCGGTCCCACTGGCCGGTGAAGTAGTCGCGGCAGTGGTAGCCGACCTTCTCGATCAGCGTGCCGTGGGTACGGCTGACCTCGTGCACGTGCGGCGCGTACAGCACCACCTGTCCGCCGTCGGCGACCACCGGCTCGACCTTGTACATGCCCTTGGACGCGGTCCACAGCTCGTCGTAGCGCGGCGACACCAGGGACAGCACCCGGCGCACCGGCCGGTCGAGGTAGCGCACGTGCGTCTGCGCGGACACCTCCGCCGCGGCCGCCCACGCCTCCTCCGGCGTGCCGAACGCCAGCGCGTGCAGGTCCTTCGTACCGGACGCGACCACCACCGCGAGGCACAGCCGCTCCGCCGGGATCCGGACGGCGGCCCGGTCGATCAGCGCGCGCACCGGCGTCACGCCCGGCATACCGATGATCTCGACGTTGCTGATCAGCGCGCCTAGCCAGTGCGACAGGTCGATGATCTCCCGGCCGGCCACGCCGGGGAAGAAGTACTTGTTGCCGCCGGAGAAGCCGACCACCTCGTGCGGGAACACCGGCCCGAGGACGAGCACCACGTCGGAGTCGACGACGTGCCGGTTGATGCGTACTGTCACCGGCTCCTCGAACCGGCCCTCGGTCACCTCCGCCACCTCGGCCGCCGGGATGTCACCGAGGGAGACCAGCGCCTCCGGGATCCACCACTCGTGGTTGACGACGGTCGTGCCCGGATAGGTGGCCTCCAGCTCACCGGGCCGGTAGCCGAGGTGGGCGGCCAGCGCCTCCTCCGGCATCGCCGGGTGCGTGCCCAGCGCGACCAGCACGGTCAGGTGGGCGACCCGGCCGTGCACGGCCCGGTGTACGGCGCCGAGCAGCAGCGGCAGCGGGCAACTACGGGTGGAGTCGGGCACGACCACGCACAGGTTGCGCCCCTCCAGCGGAACGTCGGCAAGGCGCTCGGCGACGAACGCCGCGGCCTGCTCGGCCGGGACGGTGCTGCTCGGCGCGTCCGTCCCTCCCGGCGCGTCTGTGCCGCCCGGTCCGCCGATGAGGTCAGCGCTCACGTGAAAACTCCCCTGCGTTAAGGCCCTGCGTTCGGTCCCACCGCTGCCCGGCGGCTCCGGGCAGCGGCGTCGGCCTCTGCCCGGAGCACACCGGCGTCAGCCGGCGATCTCCTTCAGGTACGCCAGATTGTCGCGTACCCGCTCCTCCAGCGGGACCTCGGTGGAGAAGTCCTCCACCGACACCCAGCCGGAGTAGCCGTGCTCGCGCAGTGCCGCGAAGAGTTTGGGCAGGTTGGCGACACCGTGCCGCATCGGCGCCCAGCCCCACTTCCAGTCCGTACGGTCCGCGCCCTCGACCGGGACGGCCACCGGCGCGGCGTTCTTCACGTGTACGTGCGCCAGGTGCTCGCCGAGGATCTCCAGGCTCCACGGGTCGTACTCGTACCCCTCCTGGAGCATGTTGCCGATGTCGTGGATGACGCCGACGTGGCGTGGGTCGAAGCCCTCCACGAAGCGTGCCGCCGACGAGGCGCTGGACGTCAGCGACTGGTGGTGCAGCTCGATCAGCGCCTTCACGCCGTACTGCTCGGCGAGTTCGGCGACCCGGCGATACTCCTTGCGCCGTTGGGCGAACGCCGCGTTGTAGCCCTCCGGCCCGGGCTTGCCGACCGGCACCCGCATCTGCCTGACTCCGAGCTCCGCCGCGCCGCGCATCAGGCGTTCGACGTCCTCGATCTCGTCACAGCGGGCGTACGCGCCGAGCGACGGGATGCCTAGGCCGGCCTTCTCGGTGATCTCCCTGATCCGGGGTACGTCCTCGGTGAACGTCGACAGCGGCCAGGTGCACCTGTTGCCGACCCAGAAGCTCGAGGCGCCCGCCGGCGGCTGCTGGTCGACGATCCGCCACTCGACCCCGTCCCAGCCCTGCTCGGCGAGCTTGCCGACCGCCTCCTCCGGAGTCCACTCGGGCAGGCTCGCGGTGAAGACGGCGAACTTGAACGAACCGGCTGCGCTCATCGGGTCAGCTCCTCGATCCGGATCGGCCCCTTCGTCCGCGCGGACTCGTAGATCCCGCGGATCAGGGCGAGCGTCTTGGTGCCCTCGGCGACGGTGACCAGCGGCGGGCGCTTGTCGTCCAGCGCGTCGAGGAAGTCCACGAACTGGGTGGTGTGCGACGTCGCCGTCAGCCCCGCCACCGTGGGCTCCTCGTCCTTCTTCTCCGCGGCGGGGGCGAACCCGGCGGCGGCCAGCGCGGCCTCCGCCTGGTTGGCCGAGGAGCCGGCGCCGTAGGCGTAGTCCTCGTCGCTGTCACCGGCGGAGTGGTAGTAGGTGAGCTTGGTGGCGTCGATGACCGCCGAACCCTGGTCACCGTGCACGTGCACCTTGGTGGTGAGGCCCGGGTAGGCCGCCGTCGTGCCGTGCACGACACCGAGCGCGCCGCTGGCGAACCGCACGGTGGCGACCGCGGTGTCCTCGACCTCGATCCGCTCGTGCGCGAGGCAGTCCGCCCAGGCGTACACCTCGACCGGCTCACCGAGGAACCACGTCATCAGGTCGATGGTGTGGATGCCCTGGTTCATCAGGGCGCCGCCGCCGTCCAGCTCCCAGGTGCCGCGCCAGTCGCCGGAGTCGTAGTAGCTCTGGCTGCGCCACCACGACATGATCGCGTTGCCGGAGGTGATCCGGCCGAACTTCCCCTGCCGTACGGCCTGGTGCACGACCTGGCTGGCCGGGTCGTACCTGTGCTGGCTCACCACCATCGCGGTCCGATCCGACCGCTTCTCCGCCTCCAGGACCCGCTTGGCGGCGTCCAGGGTGATGTCCAGCGGCTTCTCGATGATGACGTGCTTGCCGGCGTCCAGGGCCGCCACCGCCCCGTCGGCGTGCAGGCCGCTCGGGGTGGCGATCGTCACCACGTCCACGTCGGAACGGCCCAGCACCTCCTCGATGGAGTTCGCCGCGTCGACACCGTGCTGGCTGGCCAGCTCCTGCGCACGCTCGGGCACGACGTCGGCCACCACGGCCAACTCGGCCCTCGGCTGCAGCGACTGGATGGTCTGGGCGTGGGTGCGGCCGATCACGCCGGCGCCGATCACTGCGAATCGCATCTGTGCCCCTTCTGTCGAGCTTCGTGTCGCGCTCTGCTGGGTCTGGTGTCTGGCTGGTCTGGCTGGGGACTGGTCGATCTAGTGGTACGCGATGCCCTCGGCGTCGAGGATCCCGGTGAACGCCCGGGTCGCCGTGCCGAACAGCTCGGGGCCGGAGAACCCACCGGACTCACCCATGTAGGCGAGGTGCGGCTCCATCGAGAAGTAACTGTCGAATCCGTCCGCCTTCAGCGCGCGGACCGTCTCCGGGATCTGCCCGTCGCCCTCGCCGGCGGGGACCACCCGGCCCTCGGCCGCCACCGCGTCCTTGATCTGCAGGTAGTCGATGTAGGGCCGCAGGTCGGCGAAGCCGTCGGTGAACGGCGCCACGTCGCACAGGACGAAGTTGGCCGGGTCCCAGACCAGGCGCAGCTTGTCCGAGCCGACCGACTCCACGATGTCCAGGCAGCGGGACGGGACGTCGCCGTAGATCTTGCGTTCGTTCTCGTGGGCGAGGATGACGTCCTGGTCGCCCACCCGGTCCGCCAGCGCCGACATCCGCCGCAGCACCTCGTCGCGGTGCTTGGCGGGGTCCTCGCCGTCGGGCATCCAGAACGAGAAGATTCGGATGTACGGCGCCTGCAGCTCCTTCGCCACCCACAGCGCCCGGTCGAACCGCGCGAGGTGCTCGTCGAAGTCGTCGTGGATGCCGACCTTGCCGATCGGCGAACCGACCGCGGACAGCCCGATGCCGTACTGCGCGAGGATCCGCTTCAGCTCACCGACCTGGTCGTCGTCGAGGTCGAGGACGTTGGTGCCCCAGGCGCTGCGGAACTCGACATACCGGATGCCGAGCTCGTTCAGCGTGCGGAACTGCACGTGCGGGTCGGGGTCGATCTCGTCGGCGAATCCGGAGAGGGTCCACATCGTTGGCACGTGCTCCTCGGTCTGGTCGGGCGGTGCGGGTCGTACCTGCCGGTCGGGTGAACGGACAGCCGGTGAGCGGGCGCCCACGCTTTGCGGCACGGCACACGACCGGTTGTGGCAACTATGGCAACCGGTTGCCAAACTTTGTCAAGAGGGGTGAGACTAGGCCGTCCGACAACGGCAGCCGTCGCGAGGTGGAGGGAGCGACCTGGTGAGTGACCGGACGCCGACGATCCACGACGTGGCCGCCCGCTGCGGGGTGAACGCCTCCACGGTGTCGCGGGCCTTCACCCGGCCCGAGCGGGTCAGCCCGACCACCCGGGACCGGATCCTCGCGACCGCCGCGGAGATGGGCTACCGGCCCAACGCCATCGCCCGGGCGCTGCCGTCGGGGCGCACCCGCACCCTCGGGCTGCTGGTCCCCGACATCACCAACCCGTTCTTCCTCGACCTGATCCGCGGCGCCGAACGCGCCGCGACGGCGGCCGGCTACACGCTGGTGCTGGCCGACACCGAGGAGACCAGCCAGCAGGAGACGACCGTGGTCGAGCGCCTCACCGGCGCCGTGGACGGGTTCGTGCTGGCCTCCTCCCGGGCTTCGGACGAGCGGCTGCGGGAGATCCACGCGAAGACCCGGGTCGTGGTGGTCAACCGCCGGGTCCGGCCGCTGCCGGGCGTCCTGATCGACAGCGCCCACGGCACCCGGCAGGCCGCCGAGCACCTTGCCTCGCTCGGCCACCGGCGGATCGCCTACCTCGCCGGCCCGCGCGCCTCCTGGTCCGACGCCCGCCGGTGGCGAACGCTGCAGGCGGTGGCCCGTCACCGCGACCTCGAGGTGGTCCGGATCGGCCCGCTCGCCCCCACGGTCGACGCCGGGATGGCCGCCGCGGACTCCGCGGTGCTGGACGACGTGACGGCCGTGGTGACGTTCAACGACCTGCTCGCCATCGGGGTGCTCCGCCGGCTGCGCGACAGGGGCATCGACGTACCCGGGCAGATCAGCGTGGTCGGCTGCGACGACATCTTCGGCGCCGACTTCTGCCACCCGTCCCTGACGACGCTGGCCGCGCCGATCGAGTCCGCCGGCCGGTCCGCGGTCGACCTCCTGCTGGGCCTGCTCGCGTCCGACCGGCCGCGCCCGGGTGACGCCCAGGGCGCGGAGGGCGGAGAGGGCGCCGAGGGCGCCGGGGCCGGCGAGGACGTCGTACTCCCCACCAGGCTGACGATCCGGGAGAGCACCGGCCCGGCACCGGGTCGCGCACGCGGCCGGTCCCCGCGCCAGCGGGCGGCCACCGACCGGCGTACCGCCAGGGCGGTGGGCGCCACCGGCTGACCCCGCACATTTGGCAGGCCAACCCCAAAGACCAACCCCAAAGACCAACCCGGCAAGCAGTCCCGGCAGGCAACGCAGCAAGGCATCCAGCTCGACGACCACACCCACCACCGGAAGGTGTACGTGATGAAACTCAGCTTCAGCACGCTCGGTTGTCCGAACTACACCCTGGACCAGGTTCTCTCCACCGCGACCGGCAACGGCTACGACGGTGTCGAACTCCGCTTCCTGCGCGGCGAGGTCGGCCTGCACGAGCTGGAGGAGTTCTCCGCCGAGGGCCTGCCCCGCACGAGGGCGAGGTTCGAGCAGGCCGGGGTGGAGCTCGCCTGCCTGGACACGAGTGTCCGGTTCACCTCGCCCGACAAGGACGAACGCGCCCGCCAGCTGGAGTCGGCCCGCACCTACGCCCGGATCGCCGCCGGGCTCGGCTCGAAGTACATCCGGGTCTTCGGCGGCACCGTGCCCGACGAGGGCCCGGAGCTTACGGAGACCACCAAACGGATCGCCGAGGGGCTCGCCGAGGCGGCCGCCGCCACCCGCGCGGAGGGCGTCACCGCGGTACTGGAGACCCACGACAGCTTCTGCACCTCCGCCCAGGTCGGCGAGCTCCTGTCGTACGCACCGAACGACGACCTCGGCATCCTGTGGGACGTCCTGCACTCCTACCGCAACGGCGAGCCGCTGGAGCAGACCTGGCAGGCGCTGGGCGAGCGGATCCGGCACGTGCACCTGAAGGACTCCGGGGCCTACTCCCCCACCGACTTCGACTTCCGGCTCACCGGCGAGGGCACCATGCCGATCGGTGAGTTCGTCGGGCTGCTGGACCGGGAGGGCTACACCGGCTACCTGAGCTTCGAGTGGGAGAAGGCCTGGCACCCCGAGATCGAGGAGCCGGAGGTCGCGATCCCGCAGTACGCGGAGTACATGCGCAAGCTCGTCCCGGCCGCGAGCTGACCCCACCGAACACTTGAAGCACCAGTAGCCCCCGAAGCCCCCACCCCGGGCGAACCACGAAGAAGGGACCGGATGACCGACATCGAACTCCACCCGGACCGGCTGTTCCCGACCGACCCGAGCGTGCGGTCCATCGCCCGCCGGCTGTACGACGAGGTGGCCGGGCTGCCGATCATCTCCCCGCACGGCCACGTCGACCCGGCGATCCTTGCCGAGGACCAGCCGTTCGGCGACCCGGCCAACCTGCTCGTCGTACCCGACCACTACGTCACCCGGCTGCTGCACGCGCACGGGGTGTCGTTCGACAGCCTCGGCGTCCCGCCCGGCGCGCCGAAGGGCGACGCCTCGCCCCGGGAGATCTGGCGGACGTTCTGCTCGCACTGGTGGGCGTTCCGCGGCACTCCTTCGCGTTACTGGCTGGAGGCGGAGCTGGTGGACGTGTTCGGCGTGCGCCTGCGGCCCTCCGCCGAGACCGCCGACGAGATCTTCGACCAGCTCAGCGAGCGGCTCGCCGCGCCGGAGTTCCGACCGCGGGCGCTGTACGAGCGGTTCGGGATCGAGGTCCTGGCCACCACCGACGACCCGGCCGACGACCTCGCCGCGCACCGGCAGCTCGCCGACGACGCGACGTGGAAGGGCCGGGTGGTCCCGACGTTCCGTCCCGACCCCTACCTCGAGCCCGCCCGGCCGGACTGGGCCGCGAGGGTGGCGAGACTGGGCGAGGTGACCGGTGAGGACACCACCGGGTACGCCGGCTACGTCGCCGCGCTGGAGCAGCGGCGGGCGTACTTCAAACGCAACGGCGCCACCGCGACCGACCACGGCCACGCCGACGCGGGCAGCGAGCCGCTGGAGCCGGCCGAGGCGACCCGCATCTACGCGGCCGCGCTCACCGGCGCCGCCACGGCGGAGGAGGCCACCGCGTTCCGCCGGCACATGTTCACCGAGATGGCCCGGATGGCGTCCGAGGACGGTCTGGTGATGCAGGTGCACCCGGGCGTGCTGCGCGACCACCACACCGGCACCTTCGACCGGTACGGCCGCGACGTGGGCGGCGACATCCCGATGACCACGGAGTACACCCGGTCGCTGCGGCCGCTGCTGCAGCGGTACGGCACCCACCCGAACTTCCGGATGGTGCTGTTCACCGTCGACGAGGACGTGTTCTCCCGCGAGATCGCGCCGCTGGCGGGCTTCTACCCGTCGGTGTTCGTCGGCGCGCCGTGGTGGTTCATCGACACCCCGGACGCCATCCGGAGGTTCCGCGACGCGGTCACCGACTCGGTCGGCTTCCACAAGACGGCCGGCTTCGTCGACGACACCCGCGCCTACTGCTCGATCCCGGTACGCCACGACATGGCCCGCCGGCTCGACTGCGGGTACCTCGCCCGACTGGTCGCCGAGCACCGGTTGCCCGAGGACGAGGCGGCCGACACCGCCGCCGACCTCGCGTACCGGCTGCCCGCCTCGACCTTCCGCGTCGCATGAGGGGGCTGACGAGGGCGCAGGCCGGTGCCGGCGGCCCGGCTCCGGTCCGGGTCGTGCACCTCGGCCTCGGCGCGTTCTTCCGCGCGCACCAGGCGTGGTACACCCACGTGGCCAACACCGCCGACGGGACCGAGCCGGCCGGCATCGCGGCGTTCACCGGCCGGCGGCCCGACGCCGCCCGGCCGCTCGCGGACCAGGACGGGCTCTACCACCTGCTGGTCCGCGACCGCGACGGCGACCGGACCGAGCTGGTCACCAGCCTGTCCGGGGCGTACGACGGCGCCGACGCGAAGCTGCGGGACGGTGCGCTCGCCGACCCGGCCGTCGGCACGGTCACCCTCACCATCACCGAGGCCGGCTACCTGCGGGCCGCCGACGGCGCGCCCGACCTGGCCGACCCGCGGCTGGCCGGCGACGTGGAGCGGCTGCGCGCCGGTGACTCCGCGGTGTCCACGGCACCGGGCCGGCTGCTGTCCGGCCTGGCCGCGCGCCGGGCGGCCGACGCCGGCCCGCTCGCCGTCGTACCCTGCGACAACCTGGTCGACAACGGCGCCACGATCGCCCGGGTGCTCACCGGGGTCGCGGACGCCGTCGATGCGGACCTCGCCGCGTGGGTACGCGCGAACGTGTCGTTCGTCTCCACCACCATCGACCGGATCACCCCCGCGACGACGCCGGAGGACCGCGAGGTCGTCGCCTCCCTGAGCGGGTTCTCCGATCAGGCGCCGGTGGTGACCGAGCCGTTCACCGAGTGGGTGCTGGCCGGGGACTTCCCGGCCGGTCGGCCCGCCTGGGAGCACGCGGGCGCGCGGTTCGTCGACGACGTACGGCCGTTCGAGCAGCGCAAGCTGTGGTTGCTCAACGGCGCGCACTCCCTGCTGGCGTACGCGGGTCCGACCCGGGGCCACGAGACCGTGGCGGAGGCGATCGGCGACCCGGTGTGCCGGGGCTGGGTGGACGCCTGGTGGGACGCGGCGGCGCGGCACCTGGCGCTGGACGCGGCGGACATCGCGAAGTACCGCGCCGACCTGCTGGAACGGTTCGCCAACCCGCGCATCCGGCACGCGCTGGCGCAGATCGCGATGGACGGCTCGCAGAAGCTGCCGATCCGGGTGCTGCCGGTGCTGACCCGCGAACGCGCGGACGGCGTGCTCCCCGAGGGCGGGGTGGTCGCCCTGGCCGGGTGGCTGGCCCACCTGCGGGACGGGACGCGCGTACGCGACCCGCGCGCCGAGGAACTCGCCGGCCTGGCCGGTGGCCCGGTGGACGACGTCGTGCCCCGGGTGCTCGCCGTCCTCGACCCGGCACTGGCCGACGACGCCGAACTGGTGGCCGGCGTACGCCGGACGCTCACCGAGCTGACCGGCTGACCGGCTGAGCCCGGCCCGGGACAGGTCGGGGCCGGCGGCCGGCCGGCGCGACAAGCTGCATCACGGAAGCGGGACCGTCCGAGTGGGCGGTCCCGCTTCCGCGTCCGCGGACCGCGTCCGTGGACCCAAACTGGCCGGGCGGGGACGGGACCGATTGGGCGCGTTTCATCCTGGGTAGGGCACTACGGCAGGTGCATGCCTGCAACATTTCCGTCGGCGTTGCCCCAGCCCCTGGCGATCCCGCGTCGTCGTCGACCGAACCCGTCCCACGGCGGGACCCGGCGGCGACGGAGACCTACCAGGAGCCCGGCACATGACCTCCTTGCCTCCCCTCGTCCGCGAACCCGCCACGGCCGACGAGCCCAGCGAGCCCGGTGCGCCCGACACGGCCGCATCGGCGGATTCCGCACGTCCGGAGCCCCCGCACGAACCCGGCATGGGCCCGGCAGCGCTCGCCATCCGGGTGCCCCCGTCGCCACTGGACCCGGGACGGCACCGGATGCCGCACTCGGCCGTACGCCCTCCCGCGGTGGCACTCGTCTCCGGCCTGCTCTACCTGCTCACCGCCGGGAGGCTGGCGAGGTTCCGCGCCCGCGGCGCCCGGGTCCTGGTATCCGCCGACGGCGGCGGCGCGAGCTGAGTCGCCCGCGGCACCTCGACTCGAAGACCGAGCCAGGTTCGAGCCCGGACAGCATCACGCGGCATCAGAAGGTCGTCGTCAGCTCCAGCGCGCGGCCGGCCCGGGCGGACTCGGCGACCTTCAGCATGATCTCCAGCGCGTGCCGGCCGTGTTCGGCGCTGAGCGTGGGCCGCTCCCCTGTCCGTACGCAGTCCGCGAGGTGCTCGACGACCACCGCGCGGTGCAGCAGGTCGTGCCGCGCCTGGCTCGCCCGTAGGTGTCCCCAGCCGGCCGGCCGCACCCAGCCGTCCATGCCGGGCAGCGCGTCCACGCGGTAGACCTCCAGCGGCGAGTCGCCGCCGCGGCCGTCCTCGATGTTCAGCGTTCCCCGGCGGCCGAAGATCTCGATCTTGGGGCTCCTCGCCGCCTGGACGTTGAAGGTGCCGTCGACGACCGCGAACGTCGCGCCGCCGAAGTCCAGCATGAACAACGTGTTGTCGTCGGTGGTGACGTCCACGACCGTCCCCCCGAACGGGCCGGCGCCACGCACCGTCCGGGTGGGCTCTGTGATGCCGGAGAACGCCACCACCCGCTTCGCCGGGCCGAGCAGCGCGGTGATCTCGTGGATGCCGTACACGCCCATGTCCAGCAACGGACCCGAACCCTGTTGGTAGAACCAGCTCGGGTCGGTGGGCCAGCCGTGCGGGCCGCCGCCCGGGCCGGCGTGGGAGCTGCGCACCCGGGCGAACGCCACCTTCCCGATCGCGTCCAGGTCGAGCAGCCGGCGCGCCTCCTGGTAGGTGGGGAACAACGCGTCCGGGGGCGCGCACACCACGGTCAGGTTGCCGGCGGCGGCGAGCTCGATCATCTCGTCCGCCTCGTCCATGGTGTTGGCCAGCGGCTTCTCGGTGGCCAGGTGTTTGCCGGCGCGCAGAATCGCCAGCGACGTCGCGCCGTGGAACCCGATCGGCGTCAGGTTGACCACCGCGTCCAGGTCCGCGTGCTCCAGCATCGCCTCCAGGCTGGAGTAGGCGGCGGGGACGCCGAACTCCTTGGCCACCGCCTCGGCCCGCTCGACCACCACGTCGGCGACCGCCGCGACGGTCACCTTCTCGGTGATCCACCGCATGTTCGGGAGTACGCCCACCGCGGTGGTCGCGATCATCCCCGTGCCCAGGACGCCCACCCGCAGGGGCTCCTGACCGCCTTCGGTTCTGGTGTCCGACGTCGTCATCCCCGACCTCCCCGGTCCGCGCGATCTCTCCTCGCCAACGTCGCAGACTTCTCGCGAGGGGTGGGGGCGGTGTGCCGGAGACGGCCAGCCGGGACCGCGACCAGTCAGCCGCTGTCGTTCTGGTTCTCGTTCTGGTTCCGGTGCCGCCGGGCGATCACCTCGCCCAGGTTCGCGATCAGCCGGCGGGCCTGCGGCGGGTGCACGACCTCGATGTGGTCGCTGAACTGCAGCAGCTGGCGTACTCCGTCGAGCTGGTCGTACCCGACGGTGATCCGGACGCTTTCCGGGTCGTCCGTCGCCTCGACGGACCGCAGTCTGCTGCCGAGGATCCGGCGGGCGATGTCCTCGCGGTCGGCGTCCAGCACAGCGGTGACGATCACCTCGTGCCGGTCCTCGAGTGCGGCGGCGAGGTGGCGGGTGACGTCGGCGAGGCCGGCGCCGGGGCGGAGGCGGCGGTCCTCCTCGAGCACGGTCCAGGAGGCCAGCCGGGCGAGGGCGAACATCCGCGGCCGTCGACTGACGTCGGCGACGAGGTACCAGCTTCCGCCGCGCGCGGCCACGCCGTACGGGTCGACGACGCGGTCCCGTGCGGCGCGCTCGCCACTGGACCGGTAGGAGATCCGCAACCGGCGGCCGCGCCGCAGGTCCTCGATCAGCGCCGCGAGGCCGGCGGGCTGAGGCGGCGCGAACCAGGCGGCGTGGTCGATCGCGACGACCTCGGTCAGCGCCAGCGGAAGCTCGCCCCGGCCCTGGTTCGTACGCCGGGTCCTGTGGGCCGTGAGCTTCAGGGCGGCGCTGCGGGCCGCCGCGTCGACGCCGAGCTGCCGGGCCCGGGTGACGTCCACGCCGATCACCTGCAGCACTTCGGTCTCGGTCGGGGTCAGCCGGCCGACGTCGAGGTCCTCGCCCGGAAGCAGGGTGATGCCGCCGTAGCGACCTCGCTCGGCCACGACCGGCACGTCCGCCGCGGCCAGCGCGTCCACGTCGCGCAGGATCGTCCGCCTGGAGACGCCGAACTGGCCGGCGAGCTCGTCGGCGGTCAGCTGCCTGCTCGCCCGCAGGGCGACGAGGATCGCGAGCAACCGCTGCGGCCGATCCATCCCACCGCCCATCCGGCACGCCGATCCGGCAGGCCGGTCGAATGGCGACATGGACTGTCACCTATTGGTGCGAGTCTAGCCGTACGTGCTCGCGAGCCCGAGCATCCCGATCCATTCGGAAGCAACGCGAAGTAGCCCGAACGAAGGAGGACGGCGGCATGAGCGCACCGAACCTGTTCCTGATCTACGTCACCGACGTCGAGCGATCGACCCGGTTCTACTCCGACCTGTTCGGGATCGAGCCGATCCTCACCACCCCGCGTTACGTGCCGTTCGAGGTCGCGCCCGGAGTGCTGTTCGCGCTGTGGAGTGGGCGCGCCGACACCGTGACGCCCTCCGCGCCGCGCTCGTCCGAGGTCGGCCTGATGATTCCGGCCGCCAGGGTGGAGGACACCTACACCACCTGGTCCGCCCAGGGGGTCACCGTTGTCGAGAAGCCGCACGACGAGGTGTTCGGTCGCACGTTCGTCATCGCCGACCCGGACGGCAACCTCGTCCGGGTCTCCCCACTCGACTGAGCGGTCCGAGCGGTCCGAGCGGTGAGAACGACAAGTGGGGCCGGACGGGATCGAACCGCCGACACTCGCGGTGTAAACGCGATGCTCTACCACTGAGCTACGACCCCCGGGTCGAGGCGAAAGATTACCCGGTCCGGCGATCAGGCCCGCACCAGGGCATCCCGTGACCGCGTGCCTACAGCCGCTCCAGGGCGGTGAGGTAGTCGTCGACCGCGCGGGCGTCCGGGATGGCGTTGACGACCTGCCAGCGGATCGTCCCGGTCCGGTCGATCACGAAGGTGCCGCGCAGCGCGCAGCCGCGGTCGGCGTCGAAGACGCCGTAGTCGCGGGCCACCGCGCCGTGCGGCCAGAAGTCCGACAGCAGCGGGAACGTCAGCGACTCGCGTTCGGCGAACACCCGGAGCGAGAACATCGAGTCGCAGGAGACGGCGAGCACCCGGGCGTCCAGGGACGCGAACCGCGGCTGGGCCTTCTGGAGCGCCTGCAGCTCACCGGTGCACACCCCGGTGAAGGCGAACGGGTAGAAGACCACGACGGCGTGCCCGGGCGCCCCGGCATCACCAGCGCCCCCGGTGACCCCGGTGCCCTCGGTGGCGGTCGGGTGGAGGAGGCGTACCTGCGTACCGTGCTGGTCGTTCAGCGTGAAGTCCGGCGCCCGCGTGCCGACCCCCGGCAGCCGCGGATCCTGCGTCGTGGCCGCGTCCACGGCACGTCCCTCCCGCTCCGGCCCTCTCGAGGTCCCGAAGCTCCTCGGTTACGCGTACGGCGTCCGCCGGCCGACCTACAGCCGGCGAACGCCGTCGCACGAACGAATCAGCCCGGCGAACAGCCCTGCCGGGTCCTCAGCGCTGCCGGGTCTTGGGTGTGGCCAGCCGGGTGCCGAGCCAGTCCGCCGCCACGGACTTGCTGGTCGTCGTGGACAGGCCCGCGGTGGGCGCCGACTCGGCGATGTCACTGGCCTCGACGTAGCCGTCCCGTCCGACCTTCGGTGTCAACAACCAGATGACGCCGCCGTCGGTGAGGTCGGGCTTGGTGTCGACCAGAGCGTCCACCAGATCGCCGTCGTCCTCCCGCCACCACAAGATGACCGCGTCGACCACCTCGTCGTAGTCCTCGTCCACGAGGTCGTTCCCGGTGTGCTCCTCGATCGCCCGGCGCAGGTCTTCGTCACAGTCTTCGTCCCAACCGAGCTCCTGCACCACCATGCCGGGCTGTAGGCCCAGCCGCTCTGCTGGCCCAGACTGGCCTTCGGCCTCGCCTGCGGTCGCGCTCACGAGTCCCGCCCTCCATTTCTCCGAAGTCTTCGTGTTACGTGTTGGCCGGTAGTCCAGCGTCCCGGCGCGTCGTACGCAAGTGCCCACGGAGTGTCGTACCCCGCGTCCACCCGTCGCGACTTGTCGCTCATACGGACAGTCTCGGGCAGTCTCAGCCCCGGAGCAGTGACAACCGGACCTTTCGCCGCGGATTGTCGCGGTTGGTGTCGACCAGGCACACGCGCTGCCAGGTGCCGAGCGCCAACCGACCGGCCACGACAGGAAGCGTTGCATACGGCGGAACGAACGCGGGCACCACGTGGTCGCGGCCGTGCCCGGGTGAACCGTGCCGGTGCCGCCAGCCGAAGTCCGGGGGCAGCACGGCGCCGAGCACCGCGAGCAGGTCGTCGTCGCTTCCGGAGCCGGTCTCGATCACGGCCACGCCGGCGGTCGCGTGCGGGACGAACACGTGCAGGATCCCGTCCCCACCGTCCCCGCCCCCGTCTCCGCGCTCGGCCCCCTCGAAGGCCGTCGCGAGGAACCGCTCGCACTCGTCGGTGAGGTCGTACACCACCTCGTCGGAGCCGGTGCGGACCTCCACGATCTCGCTGCGCATATCGGCCTTTCTGGGGAGGGAACGGTCCGAACGGGACAACCCGGGGTGACTGCCCACCGTCACGATGGTTTCCGGCATGGTGCCCGAGTCCGGAAACAGACCAGACACTGGTACCCGCCCGCGAGTGGGACGACGTAGGGTTGGCTCCCGGTTTCGCCCTGACGCCGCGGTGCGGGCTCGGGGTCGAGACCACGGGCCGCCACCATGGCCCGTGTCGGCGTTCGGCCCCCGGAAAGGCACGACCGGGACCGGGGACGACTCCTGTGCTCCCGCGAGAGACTATGAGAGTCAGGACGACGATGCACTACCTGGCACTACCTGGTGGGAGCACCCCCACACCCCCGAGAAAGGGATCGCCGTGGCTTCCGGAGCAGAGCGTAGGCCCATCATCACAGATGGACTTCCCACCCAGCTCCCCGACATCGATCCGGACGAGACCCGTGAATGGATCGACTCGCTCGACGCGGTGCTCGACGAGCGCGGCCAGGAGCGTGCGCGCTACCTGATGCTGCGCCTGCTGGAACGCGCGCGCGAGCGGCAGGTGGGCGTCCCCGCGTTGCGGAGCACCGACTACATCAACAGCATCCCGCCCGACCGTGAGCCGTGGTTCCCCGGCGACGAGCACGTGGAACGCCGCATCCGGGCCTACATCCGCTGGAACGCCGCGATCATGGTGTCGCGCGCCAACCGCAAGGGCCTGGAGGTCGGCGGCCACATCGCCACCTACCAGTCCGCGGCCAGCCTGTACGAGGTGGGCTTCAACCACTTCTTCCGCGGCAAGGACCACCCCGGTGGCGGCGACCAGATCTTCATCCAGGGGCACGCGTCCCCGGGCATCTACGCCCGCGCGTTCCTCGAGGGCAGGCTGAGCGAGGACCAGCTGAACGCCTTCCGCCAGGAGGTGTCGCAGGGCCCCGGCAACGGCCTGTCCAGCTACCCGCACCCGCGGCTGATGCCGAACTTCTGGGAGTTCCCCACCGTCTCGATGGGGCTCACCGCGGTCAACGCGATCTACCAGGCGAGGTTCAACCGCTACCTCCGCAACCGCGGCGTCAAGGACACCAGCAAGCAGCACGTGTGGGCGTTCCTCGGTGACGGCGAGATGAGCGAGCCGGAGTCCCTCGGCGCCATCGGTGTGGCGTCCCGGGAGGAGCTGGACAACCTCACGTTCGTCATCAACTGCAACCTCCAGCAGCTCGACGGTCCGGTACGCGGCAACGGCAAGGTGATCCAGGAGCTGGAGTCCTACTTCCGGGGCGCCGGCTGGAACGTCATCAAGGTCATCTGGGGCCGCGACTGGGACCCGCTGCTGGCCCAGGACGTCGACGGCGTGCTGGTCAACAAGATGAACACCACCCCGGACGGCCAGTTCCAGACTTTCTCGGTGGAGACCGGGGAGTACATCCGCGAGCACTTCTTCGGCGGCGACCGGCGGCTCGGCAAGATGGTCGAGGGGCTGTCCGACGACGAGCTGCGCAAGCTGTCGCGGGGCGGCCACGACTACCGCAAGGTCTACGCCGCGTTCAAGGCGGCGACCGAGCACGTCGGCCAGCCGACGGTCATCCTGGCGCACACCATCAAGGGCTGGACGATCGAGTCGCTGGAGGGCCGCAACGCGACCCACCAGATGAAGAAGCTCACCAAGGACGACGTCAAGAAGTTCCGGGACCGGCTGTATCTCCCGATCTCGGACAAGGAGATCGACGAGAACGACCTGCCGCCCTACTACCACCCGGGCAAGGACTCCGACGAGATCGCCTACATGCTCGAACGCCGCCGCCAGCTCGGCGGGCCGGCACCCGAGCGCCGGGTCAACCCCACGCCGCTGAAGCTGCCCGGCGACGCCGTGTACAGCGAGCTGCGCAAGGGATCGGGCAAGCAGCGGGTGGCCACCACGATGGCGTTCGTACGGCTGCTCAAGGACCTCATGCGCGACAAGGGCATCGGCGCGCGGTTCGTGCCGATCGCACCGGACGAGTTCCGCACGTTCGGCATGGACTCGATGTTCCCGACGGCGAAGATCTACGACCCGCACGGGCAGACGTACGAAGGTGTCGACCGCAAGCTGCTGTTGTCGTACAAGCAGTCGGAGAAGGGCCAGCTGCTGCACGAGGGCATCAGCGAGGCCGGGGCGATGGGCTCGGTGACGGCGGCGGGCACGGCGTACGCCACCCACGGCGAGCCGATGATCCCGGTCTACATCTTCTACTCGATGTTCGGGTTCCAGCGCACCGGCGACTTCATGTGGGCGCTCGGTGACCAGCTCGCCCGCGGCTTCCTGATCGGCGCCACCGCCGGGCGCACCACGCTCACCGGCGAGGGACTGCAGCACGCCGACGGGCACTCGCACCTGCTGGCCTCGACCAACCCGGCCTGTGTGGCCTACGACCCGGCGTTCGCGTTCGAGCTGTCCTACATCGTCAAGGACGCCCTGCGCCGGATGTACGGCTCCAGCGAGGAGCACCCGAACGGCGAGGACGTCTTCTACTACCTCACCGTCTACAACGAGCCGTCGGTGCAGCCGGCCGAGCCGGACGACGCCGACGTCGAGGGCATCCTGCGGGGCGTCCACCGCTACGCCGAGCACACCGGCGAGGTCGACGACCGCACGCCGCGCGCGCAGATCCTCGCCTCCGGCGTGGGCATGCCGTGGGCGCTGGACGCGCAGCGGATGCTGTCCCAGGACTGGGGCGTTGCCGCCGACGTGTGGTCGGTGACCTCGTGGAACGAGCTGCGCCGGGACGCGGTGGAGGCGGAGAAGTGGAACCTCCGCAACCCCGACGGCGAGCCGCGGGTGCCGTACGTCTCGCAGAAGCTGGCCGGTGCGGCCGGCCCGTTCGTGGCGGTCAGCGACTGGATGCGGGCGGTGCCCGACCAGATCTCGCGCTGGGTGCCCGGCGACTACACCTCGCTCGGCACCGACGGGTACGGCTTCGCCGACACCCGGCCGGCGGCGCGGAGGTTCTTCAACGTCGACGCCGCCTCGGTGGTCGTCGGCGTGCTGGCCGCGCTGGCGCGCCGCGGTGAGGTCAAGGCGTCGACCGTACGCGAGGCGGCCGACAGGTACGCCATCACCGACCCGACGGCGGTCGCCGACGTGGCCCAGGAAGGCGGCGACGCGTAGGGCCTCGCGGCTCCCGCGGTCTCCGAAAGGCTCCGACAACACGAAGGTCCCCGGCTGGTGAGCCGGGGACCTTCGTCGTTGTCGGCGCCGGTGCTGTCAACCCGGCGCTGTCAACCCGGCGCTGTCAACCTGGTGCTGTCAGCTGTCAACCCGTGCTTGACCTGGCGGCGCGGCGCCCGCGGCGTTCGCGGTTGCGGTGCAGCAGTTCGTCGGCCGGCAGCGTGTTGATCACCCGGTCGGCCGGGACCCCGCACTCCTGCGCGCGGGCGCAGCCGTAGGGCTGCCAGTCCAGCTGCCCGGGCGCGTGCGCGTCGGTGTCGATGGAGAACACACATCCCTGCTCGACCGCCTGCCGCAGCAGCCGGCGGGGTGGGTCCAGGCGTTCGGGCCGGGAGTTGATCTCGACCGCGACCCCGAACCTCCGGCAGGCCTCGAACACGATGTCGGCCTCGAACGACGACTCCGGCCGGGTCCCGCGCCCGCCGGTCACCAGCCGCCCGGTGCAGTGGCCCAGCACGGTGACCAGCGGGTTGGCGATCGCGGCCACCATCCGGGGCGTCATGTCCGCCGCCGGCATCCGCAGCTTGGAGTGCACGCTGGCCACCACCACGTCGAGGGACGCGAGCAGCTCGGGATCCTGGTCCAGCGAGCCGTCCTCGAGGATGTCCACCTCGATGCCGGTGAGGATCCGGAACGGCGCCAGCTCGGCGTTCAGGTCGCGGACGACCTCGAGCTGGCGGCGCAGCCGTTCGGCGGACAGCCCGTTGGCGACCTTCAGCCGGGGCGAGTGGTCGGTGAGCGCGACGTAGTCGTGGCCGAGGTCGCGCGCGGTGCGGGCCATCTCCTCGATCGGGCTGCCGCCGTCGGACCACTCGGAGTGGGTGTGCAGGTCGCCGCGCAGCGCCGCGCGCAGTGACTCCCCACCCGCCACCAGTGGGGCGTGCTCGCCTTCCAGCCGGGCCAGATAGTCCGCGGTCTCCCCGGCGTACGCCTCGGTGGCGACCTTCGCCGACGACGGCCCGATGCCGGCCAGCTCGGTGAGCGTTCCGTCCCCGACCCGCCGGGCGAACTCCTCCCCGGGCAGCTCGGCAAGGGTCTGCGCGGCCCTGCGGAACGCCCGCACCCGCGGGGTCTCCGCGCGCCCGCGTTCGAGCAGGAACGCGATGCGGCGCAGCTGGTCGATCGCCTCGGTCGCGGTCACCCGCTCACCCTAGCGCCGGGCGTTTCGGGCAGCGTGTGGACGAGCCGGGCAAGCCCGAGGCCGAGAAAACCGCTTGAAAGAGTGCGAACCAGCAGAACCTCAGCAGATCGGACAAAAGCCGCCGGTCAGGCTGGTTCGGCGTACGACCTCGTCGTGGTGTCCCCTGCCGGCCTGGCCGGTGCTCACCATCCGTCACCACGAGCGTGGGTGCCGGGACACGGTGCGTGGGACACTTCGCAGGTGCCGAGTCTTCACCGAAGGTCCACCGCGGGACATCTGGAGCGCGCGAGCGGGGTGCTCGCCTCCGCCACGATCGAACGCATGCAGGAACGCCTGTCGTGGTTCCGCCGGATGAACCCGCAGGACAGATCCTGGATCGGCCTGGTCGCGCAGACGTTCTTCGCGGCGTTCGTCGCGTGGTTCCGCGACCCCGGCCGGGGCCCGATCTTCACCGCGGACGTCCTGGGCACCGCGCCCCGTGAGCTGACCCGCAAGGTGACGTTGCACCAGACCGTGGAGATGATCCGGATCGGCATCGAGGTCGCCGAGGAACGCGTCGACCAGATCGTGCCGGAGGAGGACGTGGCCCGGGTGCGCGAGGCGGTCCTGCTGTACTCCCGGGAGATCGCCTTCAGCGCGGCCGAGCTGTATGCCCGGGCGGCGGAGATGCGCGGTGCGTGGGACGCCCGGCTGGAGGCGCTCATCGTGGACGCCGTTCTGCGCGGCGAGACCGACGACGCGGTGCGTTCGCGCGTGGCCGCCCTCGGCTGGTCGGAGTCCGCGCCGGTCCTGGTGGTGGTGGGCGCCACCCCGGCCGGCGACCCGGAGGCCGGCGTGGAGCTGATCCGCCGGGACGCCCGGCAGGCCAGGCTGGACGTCCTGACCGGGGTGCAGGGCGACCGGCTGATCGTCATCCTCGGCGGCGAGACCGACCCGGCGAAGACGACCGGCCGCTTCGCGGCGCACTTCGGCCCGGGCCCCGTCGTCTACGGCCCGGTGGTGACCGACCTGATGGGTGCGTCCCGGGCGGCCCGCGCGGCGATCGCGGGTTACCTCGCCGCACCGGCATGGCTGGACGCACCGCGCCCGGTCGGCGCGGAGGAACTGCTGCCCGAACGCGCGCTGTCGGCGGACGAGAATGCGCGCCGGCAACTGGTCCAGGACATCTACACCCCGCTCGCCCAGGCTGGCCCGGTGCTGCTGGAGACGCTGGCGGCGTTCTTCGAGAACGGCGGGTCGGTGGAGGCCACCTCCCGGATGCTGTTCGTGCACGCCAACACCGTGCGTTATCGGCTCCGCCGGATCACCGAGCTCAGCGGTTACTCTCCGTCGAACCCGCGCCATGCGTACACCCTCCGGATCGCACTCACTCTGGGCCGCCTGCACTCCCACCGTGGGGCGTCCGGAAACTGACTTTGTAGGGTTCCTACAGAGAAGTTCGCGAAACTTTCGTCTGCCCGGGGCACCCTTCGGAACCGTTCAGCCGTCAAGGTGGATTTCGTGCTCGTCATCGTCGCGCCTGGACAAGGGGCGCAAACGCCTGGATTCCTCGCACCGTGGCTCGAGGACCCGACTTTTGCCGACCGCATCAACTGGTTGTCCGCGGTCTGCGACACCGACCTCGCCCACTACGGCACCGACGCGGACGCCGACACCATCCGCGACACCGCAATCGCCCAGCCCCTGCTCGTCGCGTCCGGCCTCGTCGCCGCGCTCGCGCTGTTCCCCCATCCCGCCGACGCGTTCCGCACCATCGACCTCGCCGCCGGCCACAGCGTCGGTGAGATCACCGCGGCCGCGGGTGTCGGTGTGATCAGTGCCGAGCAGGCGATGGTGTTCGTCCGCGAGCGCGGCAAGGCGATGGCAGCGGCCGCGGCCGAGCACCGCTCCGGGATGATGGCCGTCCTCGGCGGCGACCCCGAGGAGGTGCTCGCCGCGATCGCCCGCCACGACCTCGTGGCCGCCAACAACAACGGCCCCGGCCAGGTGGTGGCCGCCGGAACGCTGGAGGCGCTGGAACGCTTCAGCGCCGAGCCGCCGGCCCGCACCCGCCTGGTCCCGCTGCAGGTCGCGGGCGCCTTCCACACCAACTACGTCGCCCACGCGGTCCCCCTGCTCGGCGGCTTCGCCCGGGCGATCACCACCCACGACCCGCGCACCCGGCTGCTGTCCAACCGCGACGGCCACGTCGTCCACGACGGCCGCGACGTGCTGGACCGGATCGTCAGGCAGGTGAGCTCGCCGGTGCGGTGGGACCTGTGCATGCGCACCATGGAGGACCTCGGCGTCACCGGCATGCTGGAGATGCCGCCCGCCGGCACCCTCACCGGTATCGCCCGGCGCGCCCTGCGCGGGGTGGAGACGTTCGCGCTGAAGACCCCGGACCAACTCGACGACGCGCGCGCGTTCGTGGAGAAGCACGGCGAGGGCGGCCCGCTGGAGGGCAACCCGACCTGGCGGCTGCTGGTCGCACCGGTGAAGGGCGTGTTCAGCCTGGCCGCCGAGCAGCCCGCGGGCGCCGCGCTGGCCCCGGGCGCGGTGGTGGGCAGCGTGAAGAGCCTGCGCGACGACCTGCAGGTGGCCGCGCCGCACGGCGGCACGATCGTCGAATGGCTGGTCGAGGACGGCGACCCGGTCTCCCCCGGCCAGCCGCTGGTACGCCTGCACCCGGTGAGCGCCCAGTGACCGGTGCGATCCGGACCCTCGACGGCACCCGTGACGCCGGCGTGCTCGGCGTCGGCTCGTACCGCCCGCACCGGATCGTCACCAACGCCGAGATCTGCGAGCGGATCGACTCCTCCGACGAGTGGATCCGTACCCGCTCCGGCATCGTGAGCAGGCGCTGGGCCGGCCCGGAGGAGACGGTCGCGGCGATGTCGGTCGCGGCCGCCGGGAAGGCACTGGCCGCCGCGGGGATCCGGGCCGACCAGCTCGGCTGCGTGCTCGTGGCCACGGTCTCCCACCTGTCCCAGACGCCGGCCGTGGCGCCGATCATCGCCACCGAACTCGGCGCGCAGGGCGTCGCCGCGTTCGACATCTCCGCCGCCTGCGCGGGCTTCTGCTACGGCCTCGAACTCGCCCGGTCCATGGTGAGCTCCGGCACCGCGACGTACGTCCTGGTCATCGGCGTGGAACGCCTGTCCGACCTCACCGACCCGCAGGACCGCTCCACGGCGTTCCTGTTCGGTGACGGTGCCGGTGCCGCGGTGGTCGGCCCCACCGACGAGCCGGGCATCGGCCCGGTGGTGTGGGGCTCCGACGGCGCCCAGGCGGACGCCATCCGGCAGAAGGAGAGCTGGGACGACGCCGTGTCCGACGGCGACTTCCCGCACCTCACGATGCAGGGCAACCCGGTCTTCCGGTGGGCGTCGTACGAGATGGCCAAGGTCGCCCAGCAGGCGCTGGACCGGGCCGGCGTCGACGTGCAGGACCTGGACGCGTTCATCCCCCACCAGGCCAACAACCGCATCACCGACGCGATGGTCAAGGCCCTGAAACTGCCCGGCCACGTCGTGATCGCACGGGACATCGCCGAGCAGGGCAACACCTCGGCGGCGTCCATCCCACTCGCCCTCGATCGGCTGCTGGCCGCGTCGGAGGTCAGGAGCGGCGACACCGCTCTCGTCATCGGTTTCGGAGCCGGGCTGGTGTATGCCGCCCAGGTCATCCGAATTCCCTGAAGTACCCAGCGACCCCGCCCTCGTCCCGCGCGGGCGCGGCACCTGAAAAGCGGCATCCACACGAAGAAGGAGCATCAAGGCATGGCCACTACCGAGGAAATCCGCGCCGGGCTTGCAGAGATCGTCAACGAGGTCGCAGGCATCCCGGCCGACGACGTGCAGATGGACAAGTCGTTCACCGACGACCTGGACGTCGACTCCCTGTCGATGGTCGAGGTGGTCGTCGCCGCCGAGGAGAAGTTCGGCGTCAAGATCCCCGACGACGAGGTGAAGAACCTCAAGACCGTCGGAGACGCGGTCGGCTACATCGAGCGTGCGCAGGGCTGAGGCGACGGGTGGCCGGTGGCCTTGCCGCCCCCGGCCACCCATCCCGGCGTAGGACGCGGAAACGTAAGGGAGAACCCGATGAGCAGCAAAGTTGTCGTCACCGGCCTGGGCGCCACCACGCCGCTCGGCGGTGACGTCGCCTCGACCTGGGACGGCCTGATGGCCGGACGGTCGGGCGCGAAGGCCCTGACCGCGCCGGAGTACGCCGACCTGCCGTCCCGGATCGCGGCACCCGCCGCGGTCGAGCCCGGTGAGGTGCTGAGCCGGGTCGAAGCCCGCAAGATGGACCGCTACCAGCAGTTCTCGGTGATCGCCGCCCGCGAGGCCTGGGCCGACTCGGGGCTGGAGAAGGGCGAGGTTCCCGGTGAGCGGCTGGCCGTCTCGGTCGCCTCCGGCATCGGCGGCCTGATCAGCCTGCTCGACACCTACGACGTGCTGCGCACCAAGGGCCCCCGCCACGTCACGCCGTTCACCATCCCGATGCTGATGCCCAACGGCGGCGCGGCCCTGGTGGGCCTGGAGTTCGGCGCGAAGGCCAGCGTCCAGACACCGGTGGCCGCCTGCGCGTCCGGCAACGAGGCCATCCGGCACGGACTGGACCTCATCCACTCCGGCAAGGCCGACGTCGTGGTGGTCGGTGGCGCGGAGGCGATCATCCACCCGCTGCCGATGGCGGCGTTCGGGGCGATGATGGCGCTGTCGCGGCGCAACGACGACCCCGAGCACGCCTCCCGCCCGTTCGACAAGTCCAGGGACGGTTTCCTGCTCGGTGAGGGCGCCGCGGTGATGGTGCTCGAGTCCGCGGAGCACGCCGAGCGGCGTGGCGCGCGGGTGTACGCCGAGATCGCCGGCGCCGGCGCGTCGGCCGACAGCCACCACATCGTGCAGCCGGACCCCGACGCCAAGGGCAACACCGCCGCCATGGCCGAGGCCCTCGAGAACGCGGGCATCGCGCCGCACGAGGTCACCCACATCAACGCGCACGCCACCTCCACCTCCGTCGGCGACCTGGCCGAGGCGACCGGAATCCGGGCCGTGCTCGGTGACGCGGCCGACGACGTGGTGGTGACCGCGCCCAAGGGAGCGCTCGGGCACATGCTCGGCGCGGCCGGCGTCGCCGAGTGCATCGCCACCGTGCTGTCGCTCTACCACCGGATCGTCCCGCCCACCGCCAACCTGGTGGACGTCGACGAGCGGGTGAACCTCGACATCGCGCTGGAGCCGCGCAAGCTTCCCGACGGAACGCTCACCGCCCTGAACAACTCGTTCGGGTTCGGTGGCCACAACCTCACGATCGCCGTCCGGAGCGTGTGAGCAGAAAGGACGCGACCGTCACCGAGAACCCCACCGGCGCGAACGCGGCCGGCAACCCCGCCGCCACGCCGAACCCTCCGAGCGAGCCGGACTCGCGAGGCAAGCCGCCCCGCGAGCAGGACCCGCGCCACCCGCGCAACCGGCTCGCCGCGCTGCTCGACCCGGGCAGCCTCGAACTCCTCACACCCGAGGATCGAAGCGGCATGCTCGCCGTCACCGGCACCGTCGACGGCAGCCCCGTCGTCGCCTTCTGCTCCGACCCGACCATTCAGGGCGGCGCGATGGGCCACGAGGGCTGCGACGTCGTGGTGCGGGCGTACGACCGTGCGCTGGCCGACGGCGTACCCGTCATCGGCCTGTGGCACAACGGCGGTGCCCGGCTCGCCGAGGGTGTGCTGTCCCTGCACGCGGTCGGCCTGATCTTCCACGCGATGACGCGGGCGTCCGGCCGGATCCCGCAGATCTCGGTGGTGCTCGGTCCTGCCGCCGGAGGCGCGGCGTACGGTCCGGCGCTCACCGACGTGGTGGTGCTGGGACCGGAGGGACGCATCTTCGTCACCGGCCCGGACGTCGTCCGCTCGGTCACCGGAGAGGACGTCGACATGCTCCGGCTCGGCGGACCGGAGCCGCACGGGCGAAGGTCCGGCGTCGTGCACGTCGTCACCGACTCCGAGCAGGCCGCGCTGAACGAGGGCCGCCGGCTGGCCGGTCTGCTCGGTGCGCAAGGCGAGCTTGACACCACCTCCGTGGCCGACACCGACCTGTCCGACCTGTTGCCGGACTCGCCACGCCGGGCGTACGACGTCCATCCCCTGGTCGACCACCTGCTCGACGAGGGCACCGCGCTCGAACTCCACCCGCGCTGGGCGCCCAACATCGTCACCACGCTGGGCCGGTTCGCCGGGCGCACCGTCGGCGTCATCGCCAACAACCCACTCCGGCTCGGCGGCTGCCTGGACTCCACGTCCGCGGAGAAGGCGGCACGGTTCGTGCGGATGTGCGACGCGTTCGGCGTACCCCTGGTCGTGGTCGTCGACGTGCCGGGCTACCTGCCCGGCGTCGGCCAGGAGTGGGACGGCGTGGTGCGGCGGGGCGCGAAACTGCTGCACGCGTTCGGCGAGGCCGTGGTCCCCCGGGTGACGCTGGTGACCCGAAAGGCCTACGGCGGTGCGTACATCGCGATGAACTCGCGTTCGCTCGGGGCGACGAAGGTGTTCGCCTGGCCGACCGCGGAGATCGCCGTGATGGGCTCGGTCGCGGCGGTCCGCATCCTGCACCGGCGCAGGCTGGCCGAGGTCGAGCCGGCGGTCCGCCCGCGGGTCGAGGCCGAGCTCGCCGCCGAGCACGAACAGCTCGTCGGAGGCCTCGACAAGGCGCTGGCGATCGGGGTGATCGACGAGGTGGTCGATCCCGCGCTCACGCGGAGCCGGCTGGCGACGGCACTGGCCGAGGCGCCGGCCAAGCGCGGCGCGCACGGCAACATCCCGCTCTGATCCGTCCGTGTACGACGGTCTCTGCGGGCGTGACGCCCGCACGCGCGCTCGGCAGGGTCGTGTTCCCCGCCGGCGGCACGACGCGTCCTATCCGGGTGCGGCGCGGTCCGCGGATCGAAGCGACGCGAGCCGTGCCTCGTCCCTGCGAGCCCGCATCTCCTTGCGTGCCCTGTAGTCCGCGGTGCTGTTCTCGTGGGGGAAGGGCCGGTCGGGTACCGGCATTGCCAGGGCGCGGCAGATCGGATCCCAGCCATCGCCCGGCTGCCACTCGACCAGCCGCTCGGGCTCTATCTCCGTACGGACCTCGCTCAGCCACCGCTCATAGCCGGACATCGCATCGTCCGGATCACCGATATCGGTGCACAGCCCGCGGAAGAGGACCTGGAACAAAGGCACCATCGGGTCGCCATCGCCGGTCGCGAGCAACTCGCGCGTACGGGGAAGAACGGTTGCCGCCATGCTGCGATACCACTGCTCGGGATCGCCGCGACGCGACAGCAACACGGGGCGTCCGGGTATTCCGCGGCCAGGTCGCGCCAGCAGTTCGAGAACGGCGCATCCACTCCTGCGACGTAGCCGGCCAGGAAGTCCCCCCACTCAGGCGGGTGTCCCTCGATGGCGGCCACCCAGGTTCGGGCGTGCTCGGGGTGCGCGAAGGCCTCGCTCATGTGGTATACGGGCGCACCGAGGAGATACCGCAGCGCCTCACGAAGCGAGGACGTTCCGGTACGGGGCAGACCGGCGCCGATCAGTTGCAGGACCACGTCCGAAGTCTACGGACGGCTCGGCACCCGACGGGCGAGACCGGTCGACCTTGGTCAGAGGCCGAACGCCGCCCGCATCGACGGGGCGTCCGCCGCGCAACCCAGCCTTGACACCCCGAGAATCTCCTCCGTGGTCCGCAACAGCGCACAGTGCGAGAGCGGCCGGTCGCTGGACACGTTGTGAGTGTGCGGGGAGATGACGATCGTCGGGATGTGGTTCGACGAGGAGGAGCCCTCGTCCCAGGTGATCACCACGGCGAGGCGGCCGGCGCGGTAGTCGGGCCCGGCGAGGATGCGCGGAACCCACCGGGCCAGCCAGTCGTCACCGGCCCCGATCCGGCCGCTGTCGCAGCCGGACGCGCCGTGCATGTCGTTGCACAGGTCCGGTGCCACGAACGAGAACGAGGGCAGGCCGTTGTCGATGCCGCGCCGCAGTGCGCCGGAGCCGGTGGTGCCCAGCGGCACGTCCCAGTCGGCGCACCGTCCGGCGATCGAGCTGTAGTACGGCGCGGGCGCGTGCCGGGGCACGTACGTGCCGGAGTTGCCCTTGGCGCACGCCTGCGGCATCGACTCCGCGTACACCCGCCACTGACGCCCGGACGCCTGCACCTGGGAGAAGATGCTCGGCCCGCTGATCTGGTGGGAGTAGGCGTCGGAGTCGTCGCAGATTCCGTGGGTGGAGCCGCTGGTCAGCAGCAGGTAGCCGGGCAGCGACGGGCAGCCGGTGGAGTAGCCGGCCTGGTAGTTCGTCGCGGTGCCGTAGGTGCGGGCGAGCTTGGAGATGTACGGCGCGTTGCCGCCGTTCAGCACCGAGCCGTACTCCTCGTTCTCCTCCACGATCACGAGCACCTTGGTGGACCGGACGCGCGTGGCCTTGGCTGGCTTGGCGGGCCTGGCGCGTTTCACGGCGCCCGCCGTGGGCCGGTGTCGCTTCGCCGGCGCCGGCCGGGCGGTCCTGCGATGTGCGGGCGTCCTCGGGGTCGGGGTCGGGGACGGCGCGGTCGCGGTGGGACTCGGTGTGGCCGTGGGCGTGGGCGTGGCCGCGGGGGACGTGGGTGCCGGCGACGCGGTGGCGGTCCGTTGCCGCGCGGGCCCACCGGCGGCGGTGTTCCGGGTGCCTCCGATGCCGAGGGACGAGCACCCCGCGAGCACGATCGCCGCGGCGGCCAGGGCGATCAGATAGGTACGTCCGCGCACGGTGACCGACCACTTTCCTTGCTCGGATCCAGTTCCTTTCCGCGCCCTGTGATTCGTCCGTGGGAGATATCGCTTGAGTTGTTGGCCTTTTCCGGCCGTACGACTCTCCGTACGGAAATCACCGTGGGCACGGCGAAGCCCGTATGGTGACATCCCTTCCTGGGTTGGCCTAGGCCGGGCTGTCGGATGGCCGGAAACGCCCCGTGGACGGCTCAGGAAACGAATTCGCCGCACCAGTTGCCCGGAGGGGAAAAGCGACGAAATGTTCGGTCCCAAGAATTGCGGAAAGCCCGAAATCTCCAGCCCCAAAATCACGAAGAGAATCCCGTCGGCCACCTTTCGTCACCGGCGGCCGGCCCACGGGAGGGCATGATGTCGCCGCTCACCGAGCATCGCGTCACCGAGATCCGGATGGTCCGCCCGGGCGACCGCTACCCCCGCACCATCGGCCGCAACGCCCGGCTCGGATCGCACGGTGACGGCGGCCGGGTCACCGCGGTCTGCCTGGCCACCGACGGCGGTGCCCGGGGCTGGGGCGTCGCGCTGGGAGGCGCGGACGGAGTGGAGGCGGCGGCCCGGTCGCTCACCGGACGAGCGGTCGCCGACCTCTTCGACCCGGCGGTCGGCGTCACCGACCCGGCCGCGCTTCCGCTGGACCTCGCGCTGCACGACCTCGCCGGGCACCTGCTGGGCCGACCCGTGTACGAGCTGCTCGGTGCCGCCGGCCCGCGACCGGTCCCCTGCTACGACGCGGCGATCTACTTCGACGACCTCGACCCCGACGACGCGCCCCGCGGGGTGGAGGCGGTGCTGGCCAACTGCCGCGACGACGAGCGGGCCGGCCACCGGGCGTTCAAGCTGAAGATCGGCCGCGGCCACCGCTGGATGTCCCCCGGCGACGGCCTGCGCCGCGACGTCGAGGTCACCCGCGCCGTGCGGGCACAGCACCCCGGCGCCCGGATCCTCGTCGACGCCAACGACGGCTACTCCCCAGACGGGCTGCGCGCATATCTGGAGGCGGTCGCCGACTGCGGGTTGTACTGGATCGAGGAGCCGTTTCCGGAGAACCGCGCCGACCTGAGCCGGCTGCGGGCGGAGCTCGCCCGGCTGGGTTCCACCGCGCTGGTCGCCGACGGGGAGCACGAGCCGGACGTGCCCCTCCTGCTCGACCTCGCCGCCGAGGGCCTGGTCGACGTGTTGCTGATGGACGTGGTGTCGTTCGGCTTCACCGCCTGGCGCGCGTTGTGGCCGCGGGTGCGCTCGCTCGGCGTGCAGATCTCGCCGCACGCGTGGGGCCAGCCGCTGAAGACGCGGTACGCCGCGCACCTGGCCGCCGGTCTGGGCGGCGTACCGATCGTCGAGGGGGTCCCCGGGCAGACCGACGGCGTGGACGCGTCCGGCTACCGGCTGGAGGACGGCGCGCTGCACCTGCCGGGCACCCCGGGCTTCGGCATGCCGCTGCCCGTCACCGACGCCAGCACCGAACCCGTCGAAGGAGCGACCCGATGACCACGCAGGACCCGACCCCGAAGACAAGCGCGCGGAAGCCCGACTCCACCAGGGTGCTGGACAGGTTCTCCCTGGACGGCAAGGTGGCCCTGGTCACCGGGGCCAGCCGCGGCCTGGGCCGGGCGATGGCGCAGGCCCTCGGTGAGGCCGGCGCGGCGGTCGCGGTGACCGCCCGCGGCGCCGACGGAGTGCACCGGGCCGCGGAAGAGCTGCGTGCACAGGGCATCCGGGCGTACGGAGTGCGTGCGGACGTCACCGATCCAGCCGACGTCGACCGGATGGTCGCGGAGGTCACCCGCGAGCTGGGACCGGTCGACGTACTCGTCAACAACGCCGGCATCAGTGTCCCCGGCACCGCACTGGAGACCCCGGAGGAGTCCTGGCGGGAGGTGCTCGCCACCAACCTCGACGGCGTGTGGCGGTGCAGCCGGGCGGTCGCCGCGGGCACCAACGGCATGGTCGAACGCGGCTCCGGCACCATCGTCAACATCGGTTCGATGTCGGCGATGATCGTCAACCAGCCCCGCTGGCAGCCTCCCTACCTCGCCTCCAAGGCCGCCGTCCACCAGCTCACGAAGGCACTCGCCGCGGAGTGGGCGCCGCATGGCATCCGGGTCAACGCACTCGCCCCCGGCTACTTCCTGACCGAGGCCTCACCGGTCGACCAGCCGGAGTACCAGCAGTGGTGCGTCGAACCCGCCGCGATGAAACGCTACGGACTACCGGACGAGCTCGGGCCGGCCGTGGTCTTCCTGGCCAGTGACGCGTCCAGCTTCATGACCGGCTCGGTCGTCGTCATCGACGGCGGGTTCACGCTCTTCTGAGAGCGGGGAAGCCCACGCGGTGGCGGTGGTCTCGGGCCAGAGATCGGTGGAGTTCGAACAGGAGGTGCCATGTCCCAGACCGCGCACGGCACGATCACCGAGGCCGAACGCCAGAAGGCGGTGGTCGCCCTGACGACCGACGGGATCGTCGGCCGGGAGGGCGCCTTCTCCCGAGAGTTCGTACAGCAGCTGCGTGAGGACGTGGAGGCGGCCTTCGACGAGGCCCGCTCCCGCGAGGGAGGCGCCGTGGGACGCGGCCCGAACCGCTACTACGTCGAGATTCATCCGCAGGCGCTGCGCGGCTTCGTGGAGTTGGCGGACCACCCGTGGGTACGGGGGGTCGCCGAGGCGGTGCTCGGCCCCGGCTACCAGATCGTCGAGGTGGGGTTCGACGTCCCGGGCCCGGGCGGGATGAACCAGCCGTGGCACCGGGACTTCCCGATGCCGCCCGAGACCCGCGACGAGCACCGGCTGACCAGCCTGGCGTTCAACGTCACCCTCGTGGACACCGAACCCGACATGGGTCCGTTCGAGATCGCGCTCGGCACCCAGTGGGACCGCGGCGACGACTTCGAGCACGGGATGTTCCCGGACAGGGCACGCTACGGACGCTACGAGGAACGCGCGGTGCGGAAGTATCCGCGGGTGGGCGACATCTCGGCCCGCTCGGCGCTCACCATCCACCGCGGCACCAGGCATGCTTCCCGAAAGACCAGGCCGGTGCTCGTGCTCGGACTGGACGCGCCCGGTGCCGGCAACGCCGACCACCACGACCTCGCCGTCACCAGGGCCTACTGGGACGAGCTCCCGCCGCGGGTGCGGGACCACCTGGTGTGCCCGGTCGTCGACGAGCTCACCCCCATCACCCAGAAGCACACCATCGAGGGCCTGGTGATGGGCGAGCTGTGAGCCGTGACCGCCGGCGCGCCGAGCCCGCCTGCGGCCAGGACAGACCCTTGGCGTTCAGTCGATGCGTTCGTACGCCGGGACGGTCAGGAAGTCCGCGTAGTGCTCGGCGAGCGCGACGGTCTCGAACAGCTCGCGGGCCGACTGGAACGGCGCCGCGTCGAAGGCCTCCGCGCCGAGCGCCTCGCGGATCCTGGCCAGCTCCTCGTCCTCGATTCGGTGCACCAGGTCGGCGGTCACCACCTCGCCGGTGTCCAGGCGGACGTTGTTGGCGATCCACTGCCAGATCTGCGAACGCGAGATCTCCGCGGTGGCGGCGTCCTCCATCAGGTTGAAGATGGCGACCGCGCCGTTGCCGCCGAGCCAGGACGCGAGGTACTGCAACGCCACCGAGATGTTGTTGCGCAGCCCTTCCTCGGTGACCTCACCGGGCGTCGACTTCATGTCCAGCAACTCCGCCGCGGTGACGTGCACGTCGTCGCGCTGGCGGTCCAGCTGGTTGGGCCGGTCGCCGAGCACGGCGTCGAAGACCTCCTTGCAGATGGGCACCAGGTCGGGGTGGGCCACCCAGGAGCCGTCGAACCCGTCACCGGCCTCGCGTTCCTTGTCGGCGCGCACCTTGGCCAGCGCGGTCTCGTTGACCTCCGGGTTGCGCCGGCTCGGGATGAACGCCGCCATGCCGCCCATCGCGAACGCGCCGCGCCGGTGGCAGGTGCGCACCAGCAGCTCGGTGTAGGCGCGCATGCAGGGCGCGGTCATGGTGACGGCGTTGCGGTCGGGGAGCACGAAGTCGCGGCCGGCGTCGCGGAAGTACTTGATCAGGCTGAAGAGGTAGTCCCAGCGGCCGGCGTTCAGGCCGGAGGCGTGCTCGCGCAGCTCGTAGAGGATCTCCTCCATCTCGAACGCCGCGGGAATCGTCTCGATCAGCACGGTCGCCCGGACCGACCCGGCCGGAATGCCCAGGCGTTCCTCGGCGAAGGTGAACACGTCGTTCCACAGCCGCGCCTCGAGGTGGCTCTCCATCTTTGGCAGATAGAAGTAGGGGCCGCTCCCCCGGGCCAGCAGCTCGGCGGCGTTGTGGAAGAAGTGCAGGCCGAAGTCGGCCAGCGCGCCCACCATCGGCCGGCCGCCGACCAGCAGGTGCCGCTCGTCCAGGTGCCAGCCGCGCGGCCGGACGACGATCGTGGCCAGCCGGCCGTCGTCGCGCAGGGAGTAGGACTTGCCGCCGGGCGCGCTGAACGACACTTTCCGGCGTACGGCGTCGGCGAGGTTGACCTGGCCGCCGACGACGTTGGCCCAGTGCGGCGTATTGGCGTCCTCGAGGTCGGCCAGCCAGACGTTGGCGCCGGAGTTGAGGGCGTTGACCGTCATCTTGCGTTCGGTCGGGCCGGTGATCTCCACCCGCCGGTCGGTCAGGTCGGCGGGGGCGGGCGCCACCCGCCAGCTCGGGTCGTCACGGACCTCGCGGGTCTGCGGCAGGAAGTCCAGCTGCCCGGTGCGGGCGACCTCCGCCCTGCGCTCGCGACGAGCGGCCAGCAGCTCGTCGCGGCGGGCGCCGAAGCGCTCCTGTAGCTCCGCGAGGAAGGCAAGGGCCTCGTCGGTGAGGATCTCCTCGCCTCGTTCGACCTGTCCGCCCGCGACGGTGATGTCGACCACGATGTGCACCCTTCTTCCCGAGCTCTTGTTCCCGATCTTGTGCAGTGCAACGTCTAGCACATGCCACCGACGGTCGCCCGCCGGTGACCGATGCGGCCCACCCGTGATGCCCACCCGTGATCCACGCCGTGGCCCGGCCGGTCCGGAAGGCGACGAGGACTGACAGGATCGACGAGGACTCAAGCGGGTCAGCGGGGACGATCCGGAGGGAGGCGACGCGTGCCGGCACCGAGGTTCGGGGTACCCACCAGCCTGCTCGCGTCCCTCGCGTTCGGCACCGTCCTGAACCCGCTGAACTCCTCGATGATCGCGGTCGCGCTGGTCCCGCTCCAACGCGAGTTCGGCGTCGGCGTGGCGACCTCCAGTTGGCTCGTCTCCGGGTTCTACCTCGCGGCGGCCGTGGGCCAGCCGCTGATGGGGCGGCTGGTGGACCTGCTCGGCGCCCGCCGGTTGTTCGTGGCCGGCCTCGCCCTGATGTGTGCGGTCTGCGCCGCCGCGCCCTTCGCCCCCGGCTTCTGGTGGCTGGTGGGCATCCGGGTGCTGATGGCGGTGGGCACATCGACTGCATTCCCCGCTGCGCTGGTCCTCATCCGCGCCGCCGTGGAAAGCGGCGCGCCGGTCGGACGGAATCCGGCCGGGGCCACGGCCGGACAGAACTTCCCCGGCGGCCCGGCCGGGGTTCCCGGCAACGGCTCGCGTCCCCCGTCGGCCGCGCTGGCCGCGCTCACCGTCGCCGCCTCGACCAGCGCCGCGCTCGGTCCCGTGCTCGGCGGGTTCCTGGTGGCGTTCGCCGGCTGGCAGGCCGTATTCCTGGTGAACGTGCCGTTCACCGCGGCCGGCATCGTGCTCGCTGTCCGCCTGCTGCCGAAGTCGCCGCCACGCGCGAGCGGCGCGGAGCCGTTCCTGCGTACGGTCGACCTGCCCGGCCTGTTGCTGTTCAGCGCCACCCTGACCGGCCTGCTGGTGTTCCTGCTGTCGCTGGCCGACCATCCGCAGTGGTGGCTGGTGCCCGTGGTGGCCGTTCTCGCGGTTCTTCTCCTACGTCAGGAACTGGCCGCGCCGGCGCCGTTCCTGGACGTCCGCGGGCTCGCCGCCAACCGCGCGCTCTCGTCCGTGCTCGGCCAGCAGGGCGGGGTCAACCTGGTGTTCTACTGCGTCTTCTTCGGCCTGCCGCTGTGGCTGGGTTCGGTGCGCGGGTTCGGCTCGGACACCGTGGGGCTGCTGATCCTGCCGCTGGCCCTGATGGGCGTGCTGATGACGCCGGTCGCCGCCCGGGTGGTGAGCCTGCGCGGGTCGCGGGCCACGCTGGTCTTCGGGTCGGCCGTGCTGCTGGCGGGCACGCTGGTCGTGCAACTGCTGCACGAGTCCAGCCCGGTGATCGTGATCGTGGTCGCCGCGCTGTTGTTCGGCATCCCCGGCGGGTTCAACAACCTCGGCCTGCAGACCGCGTTGTACGAGGCCAGCCCGCCGGACCGGATGGGTTCCTCGGGTGGGTTGTTCCAGACCTTCCGCTATCTCGGCGCCATTCTGTCCACCAGCGTTCTCGGCATCGTGTTCGAACGCGACCTGAGCACCAGGGGCCTGCACCACGTCGGCTGGCTGATGACCGCGGTCGCGGCCGTCCTGCTGCTGCTGGCCCTCGTCCGGCACGGTGGTCGGCGCCGCCACGTAGGATCCGGGGACACGACATCGATCGCGGACGGGGAGGCGACATGACGGCCATCGCGGACCTGCGCGACACGCTCACTGCGGTCCTCGGCCCGGCCGGGGTGATCTCGGATCCGGTGGAGCTGCGCACCTACGAGTGCGACGGCCTCGCCGGCTACCGCGTGGTCCCCTCGCTGGTGCTGCTGCCGACCACCACGGCCGAGGTCGCGGCGGTCGTGCGCGCCTGTCACCGGGCGAAGGTGCCGTTCGTCGCCCGGGGCGCCGGCACCGGGCTGTCCGGCGGCGCCCTGCCGGTGGCCGAGGGCGTGGTGATCTCCCTGCAGCGGATGCGCGCGCTGGTCGAGGTCGACCCGGCCAACCACCGGGCGGTCGTCCAGCCCGGAGTCACCAACCTCGCGATCAGCCGGGCGGTCTCGGCGTACGACCTCTACTACGCACCCGACCCGTCCAGCCAGCAGGTCTGCACGATCGGCGGCAACGTCGCGGAGAACTCCGGCGGCGCCCACTGCCTGAAGTACGGCTTCACCACCAACCACGTGCTGGCCCTGGAGACCGTGCTGCCCGACGGCAGCGTGGTCTGGCTCGGCGGCCCGTCACCGGAGGTCGCCGGGCCCGACCTGCGGGGGCTGATGGTCGGCTCCGAAGGCACCCTCGGCATCGTCACCGGCGTCGTGGTCCGGCTGCTGCGCAAGCCGGAGGCGGTGCACACCCTGCTGGCCGACTTCCCGTCCATCGAGCAGGCCGGCAACACCGTGACCGACATCATCGGCGCGGGGATCGTCCCGGCGGCGATGGAGATCATGGACCAGCTGGCGATCGAGGCGTCGGAGGCCGCGGTCGGCGCCGGCTACACCCTGGACACGCCCGCCGCGCTGGTGATCGAGCTGGACGGCCCGGCCGACGAGTGCGGTGACCTGTTCGAGGCGGTGCAGGAGCTCTGCCACCGCAACGGCACGACGAAGATCCGGGTGGCCGCCGACGACGCCGAACGCGGCCGGATCTGGACCGGCCGCAAGGCGGCGTTCGCGGCGGTGGGCCGGATCAGCCCGCAGTACTTCGTCCAGGACGGCGTGGTCCCCCGCACCCGGCTGGCCGAGGCGCTGGGCACGATCGCGGCGATGGGCGCCGAGGCCGGGCTGCGGGTCGCCAACGTCTTCCACGCCGGCGACGGAAACCTCCACCCGCTGGTGCTGTACGACGACGCGCGCGGTGAGCACGAGCGGGCCGAGAAGCTGTCCAAGGCGATCGCCGAGCTGTGCGTCGACCTCGGCGGGTCGCTGTCCGGCGAGCACGGGATCGGCACCGACAAGGCCTGCTCGATGCCGGTGATGTTCGGCGAGGACGACCTCGCGACCATGGACCGCGTACGCCGGGCGTTCGACCCCGACGGGCTGTGCAACCCCGGAAAGATGCTGCCCACGCCGCGCCTGTGCGGGGAGAAGCCGGGACCCTACCGACCCCATCCGCTGGAGGCCGACGGTGTCATCGAGCGTCTCTGACCGCACCTCGACCGACGGGTTGCCGACCGTACGCCCGGCCGACCTGGCCCAGGCCCGGGACACGATGCGCGACGCGGCGCGAGCCGGTCACCGGGTCCTCGTGCGCGGCGCCGGCACCGCCCAGTCGTGGGGCGCGCCGGTCGAGCCCGTCGACGTGGTGGTGGACACCACCGGGCTGGACCGGTTGGTGGCGTACAACCCGGCGGACATGACCGTCGCGGTCGGCGCCGGCATGGCGATGGCCGACCTGCAGGATCGGCTGGAGGGCCAGCGGGTCGCCCTGGACGCCGCGCGGATCCCGGCCGGCGCCACCGTCGGGGGCCTGCTGGCCACCGGTGACGGCGGACCGCTGCGAGCAAGCTATGGCACCCTGCGCGATCTCGTCATCGGCGTGACGGTGGTGCTCGCCGACGGGACCGTGGCGCGCAGCGGCGGGCACGTGATCAAGAACGTCGCCGGCTACGACCTGACGAAGCTGTTCGCCGGCTCGCTGGGGTCGTTCGGGCTGGTCGTGGAGGTGGTGCTGCGCGTGCACCCGCGGCCGGAGGCGAGCCGCACCCTCGCGGTTCCCTGCCCGGTGACCGAGGCGGTGCGGGCGGCCGGCGTGGTTCTGTCCTCGCCGCTGGAACCCGTCGCGGTCGACTGGCACGACGACCGGCTGCTGGTGCGTTTCGAGGGGACGACCGCGGGTGCGGTCGCCCGGGCCGACAAGGCGCGGGAGCTGCTCGGGAGCGGCGAGGTCCTCGGCGGTGACACCGAGGAGGCTGCCTGGTCGGGCCTGGCCGCGCTGGTGCGTGGCGAGGAGGGGCAGACCGTGCTGCGCGCGGGCACCCGTCCCGACCAGCTACCGGAGTTCGCCGGGCTCCTCGGCACCCTCGCCGAGCGGCACGGCGTGTCGGCGGCCCTGACCGCGGGCGTCGGGGTGGGCGTCACGACCGTCGCCCTCACCGGCGGGAGTCCGGCCGGCCACGGCGCGGTGCTCGACGGCTGGCGGGCGCGGGTGCTGGCGGCCGGCGGCAGCGTCACCGTCCACCGTGCGGCGGAGGGGACGTTCGAGGTCGCGCCGGCCTGGGGTCCCGCGCCCGCGACGGCGCCGCTGCTGCGGTCGATCAAGCAGAGACTGGACGCAGACCACCGGCTGGCCCCGGGGCGGTTCGCACCGTGGTTCTGACGAGAGGACGTTCGCGATGACCGACCATCTCGCCCAGCCCGCCCCCGCGGGCGACGCCGGGTCCGAGGACATCTTCGGCCACCTTCACCCGTCCGCCGGCGAGGGCCGGGCGGACGGGCCCGGCAACTTCGACGCGCACCACCCGCCGGACAAGGAGCTCCTCGACGACTGCGTGCACTGCGGGTTCTGCCTGCCCACGTGTCCCACGTACGCCCTGTGGGGTGAGGAGATGGACTCCCCGCGCGGGCGGATCTACCTCATGGACCTCGTGCGCGAGGGCTCGGCGTCCTTCGACGACCAGCTGGTGCGCCACTTCGACACCTGCCTGGGCTGCATGGCATGTGTGACGGCCTGCCCGTCCGGAGTGCAGTACGACAAACTGCTGGAGTCGATGCGGCCGCAGATCGAGCGCCACCACGAGCGCGGCTGGGCAGACCGTACGTTCCGCGAGCTGGTCTTCGCGCTCTTCCCCCACCCCCGCAGGCTGCGCCTCGCGGCGATCGGCGGGCTGGCCTACCAACGCAGCGGCCTGCCCGGGCTGCTGCGCCGGGGGCGTCTCCTGGACCGGCTGCCGGCCAGGCTCCGCGCCCTGGAGTCGCTGCTCCCGCCGATCCGGGCCCGCGACCTGGTGGCCGACCCGCCCGAGCGGGTGGCGGCGGTCGGCACCCCGCGCCGCAAGGTGGCCGTGCTCACCGGCTGCGTGCAGCGGGTCTTCTTCTCCGGCGTCAACGCGGCGACCGTCCGCACTCTCGCCGCCGAGGGGTGCGAGGTGCTGATCCCGCCCGACCAGGGCTGCTGCGGCGCGCTCAGCATGCACACCGGACGCGAGCCCGAGGCGCTGACCCGTGCCCGGGACACGATCGCGACGTTCGAGCGGTACGACGTGGACACGATCGTGGTCAACGTCGCCGGGTGCGGTTCGACGATGAAGGAATACGGCACGCTGCTGCGCGACGAGCCCGACTGGGCCGAGCGGGCGGCGGCGTTCAGCGCGAAGGTGCGCGACGTCACCGAGGTGCTCGCCGAGCTGGAGCCGCGCGCCCCCCGGAACCCGATCGAGGGCCGGGTCGCCTACCACGATGCCTGCCACCTGGGTCACGCCCAAGGGGTGCGGACCGCGCCGCGGGCGATGCTGGCGACCATTCCCGGGCTGGAGGTCGTCGACCTGCCCGAGGCGGAGCTGTGCTGCGGCTCGGCCGGGGTCTACAACCTGCTCGAACCCGACGCCGCCGCCGACCTCGGCCGGCGCAAGGTCGCCAACGTCCGTTCGGTGCAGCCCGACCTGGTGGCCACCGCCAACCCCGGCTGCCTGCTGCAGATCCGCCGGCACCTCGGGGACGAGGCACCGCCGCTGCTGCACCCGGTCGAACTCGTGGACGCCTCCATCCGGGGCGTGTCACCACTCCCACTGCTCCCACCGGTCCCACCGGCGCCGGTGGCGGCGCCTCAGGACGTGGCCTGAGGACCGGGTAGCCGGGCGGCGATGCCGTCCAGCAGGCACTCCACGCCGAGCGCCACGCTGTCGTCGTCGCTGGGCCCGGTCGGTGCCGCCAGCCAGTCGCGCAGCAGCGGGCACCGCGCGCCGTCGGCCAGGTCGGTCATCGCCTGGATCGCGGCCACGAAGTCGCCGGCGCCTTCCAGGCCGTACCTCATCCGCGTCCGGTGCTCCTCGGCCGCCTGCAGTCCCGCGCCGATCAGGTGCCGGTCGAGCAGGGCGGTGTACGTCATCGCCTGACCGACCGTCAGGCCCTGGCCGGTCAGCACGGCCAGCACGAACTCCGTACGCCGCATCAGATGCGGACCGGCCGGCGGCCGGGTGTGCAGGAGTTCGGCCCACCACGGATGCCGGACGATCATCTGCCAGGTGCGGGCGGCGAGCCCGGCGAGGTCCGTGCGCCAGTCCGGGCCGGGCGCGCCGGGCAGGTCCACCTCGGCCACGGCGGCGTCGAGCATCAGGTCTGTCAACCCGTCCTTGCTCACGACGTGCCGGTACAACGCCATCGGCGTGACCGGCCCGAGCCGGGCCGCCACCGCCTGCATGGTCAGCGCGTGCCGGCCCCCCTCGTCGGCGACCTCGACGGCGGCGCGCACGATCTCCTCCCTGTGCAGGCCGCGCCGACCCTCGGGCAGCGGGCGGGCCCAGATCGTCGTAATGGAGGCGGGAACGTCGGAAAAGGAGGTGGCCACCCGCAGAGTTTACGCCATACACTTCGGTTTATGTCATATACCTCGCAGTCGCCGAACGCCTTCGCGGATCCGGCGGACATCAGGTTGGGGATCGTTCGCGGGATCAGCTACGGGCTGTTCGGGCCGCCGGACGAGTTCGTGCCGCAGACCCGCGGGCTCGGCGCCGGGCTGGTCCGGGCGTACGTCTACTGGGGCCAGGTCGAGCGCACCCCCGGTGCGGACGACTGGTCGGTGGTGGACGCGTTCCTCGACCAACTCGACGGCACCGAGGAGGTCTGGGTCACGGTCTGCTCCAGTTCCACCTGGGCGACCCGCCAGGCGACCGACTTCCTGCCGCCGTCCCCGGCCCACGAGCTGACCGCCTACGCCGACTTCGTACGCCGGCTGGTGACCCACTGCGCGGGCCGGGTGCACTACTGGCAGTGTGACAACGAGCCCAGCAACACCGGCCTGCTCTGGGCCGGCACCGCGCCGGAGTACCTCGCCCAGCTGAAGGCGATGTACGCCGCGGTGAAGGAGGCCGATCCGAGCGCGGCCGTGGTACTCGGCGGCTGCGGCTACGACGTGCTCTCCAGTGAGCCGGGCAGCCCGGCCAGGGAGTTCTTCGACCACCTCGCCCGGGAGGGCCGCGACCACTTCGACGTCTTCGACGTCCACCTCTACGACGAGCCCGCCCGGATCCTCGACCACCTCGCGACCGCGCGGTCGCTGATGCGGGCCCACGGCTACCAGAAGCCGGTCGTGGTCGGTGAGTACCGCGGCCCGACGCCGTTCTGGTTCCCCGAGGCGATGGCCGCGATCACCGAGACGATGATGTCCGCGTTCGCCGGCGCGACCGAGGCGACGGCCGACCTCGGCACCGCCGAGCTACGGGCCCGGGCGGGCTGGGAGACTCCGGAACGCAGGGCGATGCGGGCGCTGTACGCCCGGCCGGACCTACCGCCGGAGCTGGCGATGTTCCTGGCGGACTGTCCACCGGACCTGGAGGCGAGGCGGCGCCGGATGGGCTGCCGGGACCTGGTGATGCGCAACCTGCTGGCCCTGTCGGCCGGGGTGCGGCGCACGATCTGCTGGGACCTCGCGCCGGAGGTGCCCGGCCGCGTCGACCACCTCACCATGGCCCACCTGATGTACGCGACGTTCCCGTTGCTGGACTACGAGGGAACGAAGCTGAACGTCCGGCACCCGGAGGCGGAGACGTTCGCCCTGCTGACCCGGCTGCTCGCGGGCGCCCGGACGGTCGGCCGCCGCACGGTGCCGGGCCGGCCGGAGGTGGCGGCGTTCGACGTCGACCGTGGTACGGCTCCCCCGCTGCTGGCCGTCTGGGACGAGCAGCGGGACCTCTTCGCCGGTGAGGACCTTCCCGCGCGACCGGTCGAGGTGTCGTGGCCGGCACTCGGCGAGGGCGCGTCCGTGCGGGCGGTGGACGTGTTCGGGGCCGCCGTCGCGGTGGAGCCGCGGCCGCATGCGGTGGTGCTTCCGGTGTCCGTCACGCCGGTGTTCGTCTCCTGCGGCTGAGCCGGGGCGTCCTGACGGCCCGGCCACGCCAGGCACGCCATGCACAACAGGCACCCCGAGAACACCAGGCACGCGAACCTCGGGAGAGAGCCGAAGCCCCGCACAACGAATGAGGGCGTGACCACCCAGGAGTGGTCACGCCCCACGTGGTGCGGCCGCGTGCTCGGCTGCCGAGGTCGCCCCTGTCGGCCCACCGCGCGGCCACGTCTTTGTGTGTGGCACACGTCGTCTGTGAAACAAGAAGTCGAGTGGCTCAGCTGCGAGATCGAGGTGTTTGTGTCTCGCAGCCCTGCGTCACCGGAAGATTACCCTCACGCATGCCAGTTCGGTCAACCCCAACCAATCGGTAATATCGCAGACCTTCGGCCAGGCTTCGCAGCGCTCACACGACCTGGTGCAGCCAGCGGACCGCAGCGCCCTCGCCCGCGTGCCGGAACGGCTCCAGCTCGTCGTCCCACTGCTTTCCCAGCACCCGCTCCAGCTCGTGCTCCAGCGGGGACTCCCCCAGCCGGGCCTTCACCATCGCCGCCTTCAGCCGGTCCTCGGGGACGAGGATGTCGCCGTGCGGGCCGGTGACGGCGTGGAAGAGCCCCAGCGTCGGGGTGTAGGAGTAGCGGGCGCCCTCGCAGCCGGTGCTCGGCTCCTCGGTCACCTCGTAACGCAGCTGGCGCCATCCGCGAAGTGCGGAGGCGATCGCCGCGGCGGTGCCGGGTTTGGCCTGCCAGGACAGCTCGGTTCGCTGGGCGCCGACGCAGGCAGGCTGCGGCGTCCAGTCGAAGGTCACGCGCACGCCAACAACGCCGGCGACTGCCCACTCCACGTGGGGACATACCGCCGACGGCGCCGAGTGGACGTACAGCACACCTCGTGTCGTCACCGGGACCACCTCTCCTGGTCGAGCGAGCGCCTTCCCCAGCGTCCTCGACTCATGAAGCAGCAGTCCGGTTCCGGCTCAGTGTGCCGGAAGCCTCCGTCGTTCGCCATCCGCCCCGCGTGTCGCGCAATCGGCGAGTCGCTGGCCGGCTCCTGCGCGCAGTGCGGCGGGCCGTCTCGCCGTCGGCCGAGGGAAAGGCCCGCGCCGCCGGATCCGCGGTCGCGACCAGGACGCTCAGATCCCTGCCAGGGAACGCGGATCGGGCGTACGGGTGACGGTCCGGCCGGTGGCCGCGGCCAGCCCGGCGAACGCCGCCGCGTCCACCACGGCGGCGCAGCCCGGGTCGTTGTTGAAGTACGCGAAGACGTCGGCGCCGTCGCCGTAGGCGTCCGCGATTCGCTCCACCCAGGACTTCAGCGCGGCCCGGCCGTACCGCGGCCACGGCCGCGCCCTCCCCTCGTGGAAGCGGACGTAGCCCCAGTCCGTCGTACGCCACAGCGGGGTGAGCGGGCGGCCCAGCCGGTCGGTCCAGGCGAGCGCCGCGCCGTGCCGCTCGAGCAGGCGGCGTACGTCGTCGGTCCACCACGACTCGTGCCGCGGCTCGACCGCGACCCGGACGCCGGCCGGGAACGCGGACAGGCACTCGTCCAGCCGCTCGGGCTCGGCGCGCAGGTTGGGTGGGAGCTGGACCAGGATCGGCCCGAGGTTCCCGGCCAGGCCGCGGGCGTGGTCCACCAGGCGGTGGACGGGTTCGTCCGGCTCACGCAGCCGCTTGATGTGGGTGAGGAACCGGCTCGCCTTGACCGCCACCGTGAAGCCCGCGGGCAGCCGGGCGTTCCACGCCTGGAAGGTTTCGTACGACGGAAGCCGGTAGAACGCGTTGTCCAGCTCGACCGTGGCGAAGTGCTCGGCATAGTGCTCCAGCCACAGCCGTAGCGGCAGCTTCTCCGGGTAGAACCTCGCCCGCCAGTCGCGATACATCCAGCCGCAGGTCCCCACCAGGATCGGCATCCGCGCAGACTCCTCTCGGGCCGGTCAGGGCCGCCGGTCAGGGCAGCCGGTCAGGGCCGCCGGTCAGGGCAGCCGGCCGAGGAACAGCATCGACGCCCCGGCGGCGCACAGCGCCATCAGCAACGCGACCCCGGTCCACCAGGAGGTGATCTCCTGCTTCTCCCGCGTGTAGCCGACAGAGGAACCGATGTCGGTGTAGACCTGCTCCAGCTCCTGGCCGGACTCCGCGGTGTAGCTGCGCCCGCCGGTGTCCGCGGCGATCCGGCGCATGGTGTCCTCGTCGACCGGGACGGGGGTGCGCTGCCCCTCGATGTCCACGGTGCCGAACGGCGTACCGAACGCGATGGTGTAGATCGGCACCTTCGCCGCCTTGGCCGCCGACACCGCCTCGTCCACGCCGCGGCCGACGTTGCGGTAACCGTCGGACAGCAGCACGATCCGCGCCGGCGGCGGGTCGCGCGGGTGGTCGGGGTCGGGCGGCACCTGTTTGATCGCGTCGAGCGAGGTGAAGATCGCCTCGCCGGTGGCGGTCGACTCGGCGAGCTGCAGGCCGTTGACGGCCCGCTCGACGTCGTCGCGGTTGGTGGTCGGCGGGACCAGAATGCTCGCCGTGCCGGCGAACGACACCAGCGCGACGTTGAACTTCTCCGGCAGGTCGCCGACGAACGCGTTCGCGGCCTGCTGTGCCGCCTTGATCCGGCTGGGCGAGACGTCGTCGGCCCGCATGGAGATCGACACGTCGACGGCCACCACGATCGTGGCGCGTTCGCGGGGCACCCGCACGGTGGCCTCCGGCCGGGCGAACGCGGTGACCATCAGCCCGACACTCGCCAGGCTCAGCCCGAGCGCCACGTGCCGCCGCCAGGCCGGGCGCCTGGGCGCCACCCGGGACAGCAACGCGAGATTGGTGAACCGCAGGGCGTACCGGCGCCGGCGCCGCTGCAGCAGGAGGTACGCCACCACCAGGACCGGCACGATCAGCAGCAGCCACAGCCGCTCGCCGGCGAGGAACGTCATACGCCTGCTCCTCTCGCGGGCGGGGCGTGCAGCCGCTGGGCCACCCGGCGGTGCCCTAGGACGAAGCGCGCGGTGTCGGAGACCCAGTCGCGGTCGGTTCGCAGGGTGAGGTGGGCCGCACCGGACCGGCGTAACGCGGTCCGGACCCGCGCGCGGTGTGCGGCGGCGGCCTCGGCGTACTTCGCCCGCAACGTGACGTCGCCGGTGTTCACCTCCTGCACGTCACCGGTCTCGGGGTCGGTCAGCCACACCACGCCGACGTCGGGGATCTCCAGCTCGCGCGGGTCGAGCACCTCCACCACGAGCACCTGGTGGCGGGCGCACAGCAGCCGCATCGGGCGTTCCCAGGCCAGCGGGGTCCCGGGGTCGTCGCCGGAACCGTCCAGGAAGTCCGACACCACGACCCGCAGGCCGCGGCGCGGGTTGGTGCGGGAGAACCGGTCCAGCGCGGTGGAGAAGTCGTCGTCGGCCTCGTGCACCGGAGTACGCGGCTCGGTCAGCAGCGACCGGAGCAGGCCGTACAACGCCAGCCGGCCCGAACGCGCCGGCCAGCGCCGCACCCGGCCACCGCGCAGCACCACCCCGCCGAACCGGTCGCCCAGCCGGTGGGTCAGAAAGCCGACGGTGCCGACCGCGGCCACCGCCAGCTCGCGCTTCTCCAGCGCGGCGGTGCCGAAGTCCATCGACGCCGACATGTCGACCAGCGTCCAGGTCTCCAGCTCCCGGTCGGAGATGACGTCGCGCACGTGCGGTGTGGTGGTGCGGGCGGTGACCGACCAGTCCATCCGGCGTACGTCGTCCTCCCCCGGCCGGTACACGCGCGCCTCGGCGAGCTCGGTGCCCGGGCCGGGCAGCAGGCCGAGGTGCTCGCCGTGCAGAAAACCCTCCAGCCGGCGGACGATGGTGAGCTCCAGCCGGCGCAGGGCGCGTTCGGGCGCGAGGTGGGCCAGGCTGAGCTCACCTCGTTCGTTGGTGGAAACCCGCTGGGTCACCGGAACTCCGGCCGCCGCGCGCCGCCGTGGCCGCCGTCGCCGTCGTCCCCGGGCTGAGCGGGCTGGTTCGGCTGGTTCGGCTGCTGGTGCGGTTGACCTGGCTGACTCGATTGGCTCGGTTGGCCCGGCTGGCTTGGCTGGCTCGGCTGGGCGTGACCGGGCTGGTTCGGTTCCGCGGTGTCGCCGGGCTCCTGCCGCCACACCGGGCGCGGAGGGGGTACGACGGACAGGACCCGCTCGACCACGCTGGACGCGCGTACTCCGTCGGCGACCGCGTCGAACCCCAGCACCAGCCGGTGTGGGATCACGTCGCAGGCCACCTCCTGCACGTCCTGCGGCAGTACGTAGTCGCGGCCCCGCATCAGCGCCAGCGCCCGCGCGGAGGAGACCAGCCCGAGCGAGGCCCGCGGACTCGCGCCCACCTCGATCACCGACGCGAGCTCGGGCAGGTGGTACTCCGCCGGGCGCCGGGTGGCCAGCACGAGCCGGACGATGTAGTCGGCGACCAGCCGGTGCACGAAGACCTGGTCGGTGGCGTGCTGGAGAGCGATGATGCGTTCGGGGTCCAGCACCCTGCGCGGCGTGGGCGGGTCGACGCTCATGCGTTCCAGGATCCGGAACTCCTGCTCGGCGTCGGGCAGGTGCACGTCGACCTTCACCAGGAAGCGGTCCCGCTGCGCCTCCGGCAGCGGGTAGACGCCTTCGGACTCGAGGGGGTTCTGGGTGGCGATGACGATGAACGGCAACGGCAGCGGGAACGTCCGCCCGCCGACCGACACCTGGCGTTCGGCCATCAGCTCCAGCATCGCCGACTGCACCTTGGCGGGCGCGCGGTTGACCTCGTCCGCTAAGACGAAGTTGACGAAGACCGGGCCGAGCTCGACGTCGAACGACTCCTTGCTCGGGCGGTAGATCCGGGTGCCCACGATGTCGGACGGCACCAGGTCGGGAGTGAACTGCAGCCGGGCGAAGTCGCCGCCGACCACCGTGGCGAACGTACGGACCGCGAGGGTCTTGGCCACGCCGGGCACACCCTCCAGCAGGCAGTGCCCACGGGCGAGGAGCGCGACCATCAGGCGTTCGACCATGTGGTCCTGGCCGACGATGACCCGCTTGATCTCCGCCAGCGCCTCGGCCATCAGGGACGCCTCGACGGCCGGAACACCGGAGGCCGGAGACACCGCGCCGTTTCCGGTGTGGGCGGAGTCGTGCGCACTACGGTGGTTTGGGTCGGGAGTGGCGTCCTGTCCCGGTGCACGCCCGGATGGGTGCACAGATGAGTGCCCCGATGAGTGTTCCGTCGAGCGCTCGGGTGGGGGGCCGGTCGGGTGCGCGGTCGAGTGCCCGGTTGTGTGGGCGGCGTCGGACTCCGGCTGGCTTTCGGCCTCGCTGCGGTCAGGCGTCGTCATGTGGCGATTCCTCTCCGGGCGTGGGGACGTCGGTATCGTCTGCCACGCGACCAAGCGTGCCACCAGTTCGCGCACCACACCCGGCCCGCTCCCTTTCCACAGCCTTCCCAGGCGGCCCGGATCACCACGGGGGTTCCGATGACCGACCCGCTGCGCCCCACCGACCCGCGGCAGTTCGGGCGGTTCGGGGTCCGTGGCCGACTTGCGCAGCACGCGGCAGGCGTGGTGTTCGCGGCGTACGACCCGGCCGGTCGCCCGGTGGCGGTCACGGTGCTGCACGCGGGGGCGGCGGCCGACCCGGCGGTCCGTACCCGGTTCGCCCGTGCGGTGGACGGTCTTGCCCTGCGCGAGCCCGGCCGGGTGCTCGCGGCCGAGTTCGCTGCGGAGCTGCCGTGGGCGGCGGTCGCCGACGCCGGACCGGGCGCGACGCCCGGGCCCGCGCTCGGGCTGCTGGACGCCGCGGCGCTGCCCGGCGCCGTCCCGGGCGGCAGGTCGTGGGGCCGGCACAGCGGGCCGGAGTTCGCACCCCACTGGACCGGTTCGGCGGCCGCGGACTCCGTTGCCTCCGCGACCTCCGCCGCGGCCCGCCCCGCACCCGCGGCGCCCGGTGGACCGGCGGACGCCGTACGCCCGGCGAACGCCCGCCGGTCCCTGGCGATACTCGCCGTCGCGGTGGCGGCGGCCCTCGCCGTCGTCGTCGGCGGCGCCCTCGCCGCGAACCTCTGGCTGGGCGGCCGGGACGACCGCTCCGCCGGCACCGCCCCGGCGTCGCCGTACCCCGGCGGATCGCCGGACGCCGACCTGCCCACCGCCGTTCCCAGCGCTCCGCCCACGATGTGGCCCCGGACGCCTTCACCGCAGCCGACCTGGACCGGTGCGGACGGCCCCGACGGACCGGTCGCCGGCCCGACGTTCGGAGTCGGCGAACCGACCGTCACGATGAACCTCGCGGGGCTGCCGTTCGAGTTCCGCGTGCCCAGCTCGTGGGGATGCCTGCGCAGTACCCACGGCGGACAGGGATCGGTGCGCTGGGTGTGCGTCGACGACTCCTACGCCCTGTCGGGCAGGCCCGGCACCCCGCCCGGCGGGATCATCGAGGTCCGCCGATGCCCGGCACCGTGCGACGGGACGGCCTGGGCGGAACTCCGTGACCAGCTGCCCCGCCCGCAGACCGACTGGCGGCGTACCGACGACAGCACGACCTATGCGGAGTGGTCGGTGGGCACCGGTGCCGAGCTCCAGGTGTCGGTGGCGATGAGCCACGTCTTCGCCGCGACCCGCGGCGGTCCGGCCGACCAGCACGTGGCGGTACGCCTGACCGGCGCGCCGGAGGACAGGAAGACGCTGCAGAAGATCGTCAACGAGGTCCGCGCGCGGACTCCCTGACCGGACAGGCACGCGTCGGGGTCGGTTTCGGCGTCGGCTTCGGGGTCGATCTCGGCGTCGCGGTCGGGTGCGCGGGACCGGGCGTGGCGGTGGGACGCGGGGTCGGTCGCGGAGTCGGTCGTCGGGTCGGTCGTGGTGTCGCTGTCGGCGAGGGCGATGCGGTGTTCCGGGAGACAGTCGGGGTCGGGGTGGGACTTCCGTCCGGCGCACAGCTGGGTGCCGGCGTCGGGACCGGTGTCGGGCTGGCCGAATGCGTCGGAGTCGGTGACGGGGTGTGCGTCGGCCGGCGGCTCGGTCTCGGGGTCGCGGTCGGCTTCGAGGTCGCGGTCGGCTTCGGGGTCGGCTTGGGCTTCGTGGTCGCGGTCGGCTTCGGCTTGGGCTTTGCGGTCGGTCGCGGCGTGGCGCTCGGTGCTCGGCTGGGGGTTCGGCTCGGTCGCGCGGTCGGCCGCGGGCTCGGCCTCGCGGTCGCGGTGGGCTTGGCAGTAGGCCGTCTGGTCGCGGTGGCAGTGGGGCGAGGGGTGGACGGCGGATCCGACGTGGCGGTCGGGCGTGGATTCGCCGTCGAGGTGGGGGCGGGCGCCGGCACGGTCGGGGCGGGCGCGGGCACCGTCGGCTGGCCCGGCTGCCCGGGTGCCGGCGGATACGTCTGGCCGGGCACCGGGGGGTATGGATACGGGTAGGGGTACGGATACGGGCTGCCGGGATAGGCCGGATAGCCCGGGTAAGCCGGATAGTTCGGATACCCGTAGGGATACGGATAGGGATACGTCTGGCCCGGCGCCGTCGTGGGGGCGGCGGTGGGCGCCGGCCCGGGCAGCTGGCCCGGAACGACGGGAACAGGTGCCGGCGCCGTCGAGGTGGGCGCGGGCGTGGGATCGGGAACGGGCGCCGACGTGGGCGCCGGCAGCTGCGCACCGGCCAGCGGGCTCTGGTCGGTGCCGGGCAGCGGTGCCGACCGGCCGGCCGTGTACGCGTCGATCCAGGACAGGACCTTCTGGACGTACTGCGTGGAGTTGTTGTAGCTGTAGAGCGCGGTGGCCAGCTCCATTCGGTTGGACAGGTCCCGCCGGCCGGTGCAGAGGTAGTTGCCGGTGGCCAGCGACGCGTCGTACACGTTGTTGATGTCGAACACGCCGTCGCCGTTCCCGTCGGCGCGGTACCGCGACCACGACGCCGGGATGAACTGCATCGGGCCGACCGCGCGGTCCCAGATGACGTTGCCGTCCAGCCGGCCGCGGTCCGTGTCGGCGACCGCGACGTAGTTGCGGCCGTTCAGCACCGGGCCGAGGATCGGCCGCAGTGTCGTACCCGCGCTGTCGACCGCGCCGTTGCGGGCGTGGTCGGTCTCCACCTTGCCGACGCCGGCCAGCATCTGCCAGGTCAGCCGGCACCCCGGCGCCGCCCCGGCGAGCCGCACGGCGGCCGCGCGGTACGCCTGCAGCACCACCCCCGGGATGCCGAACTCCGACGGCGGGGGCGCTGCCGTGGAACTCCCTGGCGGCTCGACGGTGGTGATCGCCGTTCGTTGACCGTTGGCCGCCGACTGGCTGCCCTCGGCGGCGGCGAAACTGTTGTACGGCTGGCTGGAGGCAGCCGGGATCAGGGACACCGCGATAGCCGCCGCGGCCAACTGCACCGCCGTTTTCAGCCTCATCGGCAACCCCCCGGAACTCCCACGATCGCACGGGCGTCCGGGGCTGACAGCCCTACTCGTCATCCGGAGGGGGGTGGTTCACAGTTTCAGCGGACGACCGCCCGCCGAAGAGTTCGACCGAAGCCGACGGTGGGACAGTTTCCGCCGGTGGCCGCCGGCCGTGGGGCTCAGTCGCCGACCGTCGCGGGGCCGGTGTTCGCGTCCGCACGTACCCGTCGCCCCAACACGATCCCCGCCGCCGCGACCAGGATCATGACGAGATAGATGCTGCTGTAGACCACTCCTGCTGACGCCTGTCCGTGCAGGCCGGCGAAGATGACACCGCCGAGTCCGACCAGCGCGACGCTCCCGAACGAGTCGGAGACCTGTGCGGCCGCACCGGCGGCGCCGTGTTCTTCCGGCCGGGAGCAGCCGAGCAGCAGCACCGAAAGGCTGGCCGTGGCCAGCCCCATGCCGAGACCACCGAGCACACAGCCGAGTGCGGCCAGCCATGCCGGGACGACCGGCAACACGGTGAGCAGCCACACCCCGATCCCCAGGGTGAGGAACACCGCGCCGTTCTGCACCAGGCGTGGCCGGGTGGTGCGCAGTGACGGCCGGCTCTGCCACCACGAGCCCGCGGTCCAGCCGAACGACCCGACCGTGAGCGTGAGGCCGGCAAGGGTGGCCGACAGGCCGCGGTGTTCGATGAGCATCAGGGGAACGAACGACTGCGCGCCGAAGAAGGCACCGGCGAAGATGCCGCGCATGCCCACCACCGCGGGCAGGCCGCGGGCGAACCGCAGCGTTCCCGGCGGAAGCAGTCTCGGCAGGCTCAGCACCAGGGCCGTGACGCCGGCCACGACCAGGAGGAGGCTCCACCAGGTGCGCTCCTGACCGGCGTACTGCAACAGGCCGATGCCTACCGCGGCACCCAGCGCGCGCCGCTTGCGGCCCGACCGTGCGGCCGACGGCTCGACCGTCGGCAGCCCACGCAGGCTGGGGATCACCAGGGCGAGCGGGAGAATCGTCAGCGGCACCAGGCCGAGGAACACCAGCCGCCAGGTGAAGTGCTCGGTGACCGTGCCCGCGATCACCGGCCCGACCACCGAGGGCAGCACCCAGGCGCTGGAGATGGCGGCGAAGACCCGAGGGCGCAACTGCTCGGGGAACGCGCGGCCGACGATGACATAGAGGGTGACGACGACCGCGCCGCCGCCGAGTCCCTGGATCATCCGCCCGAGGACGAACAGCGCCATGGTGGGTGCCGCTCCCCCCACCAGGAGGCCGACGCCGAACAGCACCGTGCCCACGACGAAGGGAAAGCGTGGGCCGAGGCGGTCACACAGCTCGCCGGACAGCACCGTGGCGAACATGCTGGCCGTCATGAAGCCGGAGAACCCCCAGGCGTAGAACTCCAGGCCGTTCAGGTCCTTGACCGCCACCGGCATGGCGGTGCCGACCGCCATCCCCTCGAACGCGACCAGCAGGACCAGGGAGACGATGCCGATCGTGAGTGCGCGGTAGGGCGGACGGAGGATGCTGTCCTTCGCCGTGGCGGGGGTCTGGTCGTCGGGGGTCTGGGGGACGGCTGCGGCCGGGGTCCTGGATGCACTCACGATGAGCCACGGTATCCGGCGCCACCCCCAGAGCCCATCGGAAATAGGTCCGATCTCTGTCCGCCTCCCGACCTAGGCCGCGAGCGTTCGCGGCTCTCGGTCCCGGTGACGCTCGCTCCGCGGCCACTCCGTCCGGGGCGCTCGGCCAGAGGCGCTCCGTCCAGGGGCGCTCCGTCCGGGGCCCGCTCGGTCGGGACCGAGCGTGACGGTGAGGCAACCGGAGTTGGCCAGAAGTTCGTCCCGCGTCTGCTGTCCCCGCCGAAGGATTCCCACGAAGCTGGTGACCCTCGCCCGATCTCGGCATCGACCCGCCATCGGCCCGGGCGTGAACCCGGGCTCGAACCCTTCTTGGAGGAAGCAGATGCGTGTTCGTCGTTCCGGTGCCCTCACCGCGGCGGTGGGAGCAGCGTCCCTCGCCGCCCTCACCTGCCTCGCCGCACCGGCCGGTGCGCTGACGGCCCCGGCCCCGGCCTCGTCCGGCCCGTCCGGCCCGTCCGGCGGGATCTCGTCCGGCACGGCCGCGACCGCGACCGGGGACCGCCAGCCGTCGTCCTTCGCGGTACGCCGGGACGGGCAGCCGGTGCGGGTCCCCGTCCGGGCGGCCACCTCCGGGGAGGCCCTGCTGGACCTGACCGTCGCCGCGCCGGGCACCGACTGGGCCGTACGCGGCAAGGAGTCGGCCGTGCTGTCGGTGTACGTCGACCGGACGTACGAGACCGACGTCGTGGTCACCGGCGACGCACCGGTCGCGCAGCAGCTCGCCCTCGGCCACCTGAACCGCGGCCCGCACATCGTCGAGCTGAGGTTCGCCGGCGAGCGGTCGGCGCCCGTCGCGCAACGGGTCGAGGTGTCCCGCTTCGCCCTCGACGTGCGCGGCAGCGCCGACGCGGACTACCCGGCCCTGCGGTTCGCGCCGATCCTGCACGGCCGCGACCTCGCGGCGTACGGCGACGCGAACCAGAACGCCACCACCGACACCCCGCTGATCGCCTGGCACGAGTCCGCGTCGGCCTCCGCACCCGGACACACCCGGCTGACGTACTCGATCATCTGGAGCAACGAGGACGGCGGCACCAACACCCCGGCGCTGATGGCCCGCTGGGGGCGGACGACCGACATCGAGTGGATCTACGCGGTCGAGCTGGACGAGCACGGTGAGCGGGTGCCGGGCAGCGACACCTACCAGGCGCCGAACCACCAGACGCTGCACTTCCAGGGCAGCTACCAGGGCGACCACCCGCAGCTGCAGACGTGCACCTCCAACAACAACGTCTGTGACGTGGTGGACAACCCGATGCGGTTCTTCCCGTCGGCGCTGCGGACCCGGCCGGCCGGCAAGGCCCGCGAGGCGGTCATGGACGCCAACCCCTGGACGTACCTCGTGATGGCCAAGGAGATGATCCGCGAGGGCAAGATCGAGGCGCCCGCGGCCGGCACGCCGTCCACCCCCGAGGTCAGCGACCAGCGCAACTACCTGTACGCGGTGGTGAAGAAGTCCACCGACGGACCCAACTCCGGCTCGTCCTGGGTGGGCGTCGCGCTGGGCGTACGCCTGAAGTCCGGTGACACGGTCTACCTGTCCCACCACGAGGAGCCGAGCTGGTCCCTGCAGCGCGACGACCCGGCCGCGACCACGGTGGAGCTGCCGGCCGGTACGACCCAGGACGACATCGCCGAGATCACCGCCCACCGCGTCGTGGTCGGCACCGACTCCGGTGCCACGGTCCACGTCACCGGCATCGAGCGCGGCTTCCTGCTGGGGCAGGACTACCTCCCCCAGCCGTCGTTCGTGTCCTGGTCGGGTGACGTGGCGCTGACCGCAGGGCAGCCGTCGGCGGTGCTCTGGAGCCGGTGACTGCCCGACTCCGGAGCCGGTGAGCCGGTCGCCTGACGCAGGGCCGGCTCACCGGCTCCGCTGCCGACCCGGCGGTGACCGGCGTGCCCTATCCTGAATGCCGGTTCACCGGCGGTGGGGCTCGCCGGCACAAACCGCGGCATCGGCGCCGCCAACGGTCCCTGTTGCGCAGTATCCGCGCGCAATGGGAGGAACTATGGTCAGGCGCACCACCCACACCCGCACCACCCACACCCGCACCACCCACACCAGGACCGGACATCCCGGCACCACCGCGGTGATCGCCGCGGGCGGCGCCCTCGGCGCCCTCGCCAGATACGGCCTCACCGTGGCGGTCCCGGACGGCTCCGGGGCCTTTCCGTGGGGAACGCTCCTCGTCAACGTCATCGGCTGCGCCCTGATCGGCGTGCTGATGACGCTGCTGCTCGAGGTGTGGGTGGCGCACCGGTTGTGGCGGCCGTTCCTCGGCATCGGCATCCTGGGGGGCTTCACGACGTTCTCGACGTACGCCGTGCAGACGCGTGCGCTGCTGGCCGCCGGGCAGACGGCCACCGGGCTCCTCTACCTGTTCGGCACGGTCGCCGCCGCCCTGGTCGCGGTGTGGTTCGGCGCCCACCTGACCCGGCTCGCCGTCCGTGCGTATCCGCGGCGGTCCCGCGCCGGACAGCCCGTCCCCGAAACCACGTACCAGCGAGGTGACTCCCGATGAACCCGCTCCAGGGGCCGGCCAAACGGCTCACCGTCTTCGTCGGCGAGGACGACCGCTGGCACCACAGGCCCGTCTACGCCGAGATCGTCCACCGGGCCAGGCAGGCCGGGCTCGCCGGCGCCACCGTGATCCGCGGCATCGAGGGGTACGGCGCGTCCCGGCACCTGCACACCGGGCGGTTCCTCAGCCTGTCCGAGGACCTCCCCCTGTCGATCGTCGTCGTCGACTCGGCGGAGCGGATCGAGGAGTTCCTTCCCCAGTTGGACGAACTGGTCACCGAAGGGCTGGTGATCGTCGAGGACGTCGAGGTCGTGCGGTACGTCGGGCGCGCGGCACAGGACTCCTCGGACGGGCCGGACGGGCCGGACGGGCCGGACGCATGAGCGTGGTGCTCGCCGTACTGGCCGGCGGGATGGTGGGCGCTCCCCTGCGCTACCACCTCGATCGGCTGGTGCAGCAACGCCACGGTGCCGCCTTCCCCTGGGGAACGCTCACGGTCAACGTCGTGGGCAGCCTGGTGCTCGGCGTGGTCGCGGCGGGCAGCGCGGCGCACGGCCTCGGCCCGACCACGTACGCCCTGGTGGCCACCGGCTTCTGCGGCGCGCTGACGACCTACTCGACGTTCGGTTTCGAGACGCTGCGCCTGGTCGAGGACGGCGCGTTCCTCCCGGCCGCCGCGAACGTCGGCGCCAACCTGCTGGCCGGGCTGGGCGCGGCGTTCCTCGGCTTCGCGGCCGGCGGCCTGGTCTGGCCCGGCTGAGGGTTCGCCCGTGCCCGACGACGGACTGCCGGATCCCGGACCCGCGCGGGAACGGGTGTGCGCGGTGGTCCTCCGCGACCCGGCCCTACCGAAGGTGCTGATGGTCCGGCACGTCGAGAGCACTCGCGCGTACTGGACGCTGCCCGGCGGCGGGGTCGAGGACGGCGAGACGCTCGAGGAGGCCGTACTCCGTGAGGTACGCGAGGAAACCGGGCTCGTCGGGACTGTCGGTGGGCTGCTCTACGTTCGGCGCCATCGAACTCCCGGCAGCGCGCCGGCGGCGGAGACCTGCTTTCTGGTGAAGGTGGATCCCGCGGCGGTCGCGACGACGGGCTTCGATCCCGAGCTCGCCGCGGACGCCCAGGTGATCACAGCCGTCGCCTGGCACCCGCTGGCGAGTCTCCACGCCGATCGCCAGGTCTGCTTGGCGATTCCCGCGTTGCGCCGCCTGAGCCGTTGAGCTCCGACTATCGCCGTGACCGAATAGCGAGATTCGAATCTCGCATGATGGACTTTCGAGAGTAGGTTTCCCCCATGACCGCAGTGAAGTGGAACGCAGACCTGTACGACGGCAAGCACGGCTTCGTCGCCGCCCGGGGTGGCGACGCTCTGGACTTGCTCGACGCCCAGCCCGGCGAACGCGTCCTCGACGTCGGCTCGGGCACCGGCGACCACGTCGCCGCCCTGCGGGCCCGCGGCGTGGACGCGATCGGGGTCGACGCCAGCCCGGAGATGGTTGCCAGGGCACGGGAGAAATACCCCGACCATCCGTTCGAGGTGGCCGACGTCTGCGGCCTCGGCTATCACGGGGAGTTCGACGCCGTCTTCAGCAACGCCACCCTGCACTGGGTGGACGACAGCTACGGCGCGACGGAGGCGATCTCCAACGCGCTGCGCGACGGCGGCAGGTTCGTCACCGAGTTCGGCGGCTCGGGCAACATCCAGCGGGTCGTGAGCGGTATCTGGCGGGTCCGGTCGGAGCTCGGGCTGCCGATCGCCATCCACGGGTTCTACTTCCCGACCATCGGCGAATACACCTCCACGTTGGAGGAGGCGGGACGGTTCCAGGTGGACGCCGCCTGGCTGTTCGACCGTCCGACGCCGCTGGAGGGCCCGGACGGCCTGGTCAACTGGGTGCGGATGTTCTGTGCCGACCTGATCGCCGACGTTCCCGACCAGGACTCGTTCTTCACCCGTCTCGAGGAGACGATGCGCAGAAGCCTGTACCGCGACGGCCACTGGTGGATCGACTACCGCCGCATCCGGGTGCACGCCACGAAGGGGATGCACTGAACCGCCGACTCCCGCCGGCGACCGGTATGTCCTTACGCGTGAGCGGAGCCGTCGGCGTCCGGGACCGCCGGACCGAGGACCTGGCCGTCCAGGAGGTACGGTGCGCGCCGCCAGACGGCCATCTCGGCGCCGCGGATCTCCCACCGCGCGTCCCAGCCCGCCTTGCGTTCTGCCTCGTCGAGCTCGTAGCACAGCAGACCGGTCCGGGCCCGCAGGAGCTGCTGCCAGGGCGCCGGAAGCCGGGTGCCCAGGCCGTGCCGGAGGCAGACCCCGTGTGCGTCGTGCAGCCGCCCGGCGTAGGCCGGGTCCGCGGCGACCAGCCCGAGCAGCCGTTCGGTGCGCTGGACCGCGGCCGCGCGACGTTCGCACAGATGGCAACGAATCCACTGTCCGACGTCCGCGGCCGCGGCCCGCGCCGCACCCGCCGACGCGCCGTCCAACCGGCCGACGAAGGTACGCAGGTCCTTGCTCCACAGCTGCGCCACGTGCTCGATCACCTGGGCCACCGGAGCGAGCAGGCCGTCCTCGGTGAGCCGGACCGCGCCCACGTCACCGGAGGTGATCCGCACCCCGGCCAGGTCGGCCAGGTGTTCCGCGCACAAGGTCGCCCCGCCCCGCAGCTCCGCCGCCTCGGCTTCGGGCAGGTCGACCAGCCAGTGCAGGTAGCGCCACTCGACCAGGTGGCCGGCGGCACACATCGGGCAGCACGGCCAGTCCAGTACGACGTCGGCGTCACCCAGTGGCCGGGCAGTCCTGCCCGCCTCCTCCGCGGCGAGCACGCGCTCGGCGGTGCGTTCGCGCAGCCTGCGCCGTCTCGGCGCGTCGGGCTGCGCGCCGACCAGCACGTCGCGGGCGGTCACCGGGTCCTTGCTCAGCCGCTCGTCCAGCATCATCGCCACCAGCCGGGCCTGGTCCCGCCCGGTGCGCCGCAGCACCGCCAGCCCGTGTGCGCGGCAGAACCCGTCGCCGGCGAGCAGCAGCTCACGGACGTCCTGGTCGAACAGCCCGGAGGCGAGGTTGCGCACCGCGTCCCGCTCGGCCCGCTCGACCGCCTCGCACGCCGGGCACGGCCCGATCGAGGGAGGCTCCGGCGCGGCGACCGCCCCCACCGCGGCCCGGGCGACGTCGGCGAACACCCAACGGGCCAGCCAGGACGTCGACGCACCGAGGTCGAGCAGGTGCCGGGTGTGTGGCGCGCAGAAACCGAACGAGCGTTCCAGGCGTTCGCGGAGGCCGAGATCGACGCGGGTGTCGTTCTCGTACGCGAAGAACCACCGCTGGCCGGCTTCCAGGGCGATCCGGCACACCGCGCATCCGTCGCCGCCGAGAGCGGCCAGCGCTGCCGACCGGGTGTGGGCGTCCGGCGGCCGCGCTCGGTCGCCGCGTCCGCCCGGCCCTCGGATGAGGTCGGACAGCCAGCCGGGGAGAGCCATGGCCCCAGTGTGGTTCATCGGCGCCGGCGGCGCCGAACCGGGCATTCCGCGGTGTCCGTGCGGCTTGCCCGGTCCGCACGGACTCATCGGGACTCGTCCGGATCCGGCGCCGGGGGTGGGCGGCGTTAGCGTGAGGCCGTGAGCACGACGTACGCCGAGGTTCCCGCGCCGGCCGCCCTCGCCGGCGACGTGCGCTGCCTGTGGCGGTCCTCGTTCGGAGGGATCGCGCCGATCCTTCCCGACGGGTGCCTGGACATCGTGGTCGCGCCGGACCGGGTGTTCGTGGCCGGCCCGGACACCGGCCCCTGGTTCTCCCCGTACGACCTCGGCGTGCCCGTCCACGGGCTGCGGTTCCGGATCGGCCGGGCCGCCCGCGTGCTCGGTGTTTCCGCGGCGGACCTGCGGGACCAGCGGGTCGACCTGGCCGACCTGTGGGGCGCGGCCGGTGCGCGGGCGACCCGCGAGCTGGTCGAACGACCGGGTCACCTCGCGGCCCTGGTCGCCGGCCGACTGGACCGGGCCGGGACCCGCGAGCCGGATCGGGAGGTCGAGCACGTGGTGCGCGTGCTCACCGCGGGCGGCCGGCGGGTGGGGGAAACGCTGGCGGAGGTCCCGCTGGGAGAACGGCAGTTCCGGCGCCGGTTCGCTGCCGCCGTGGGCTACGGACCGGCCATGTTCGCCCGGGTCGCCCGGCTGGTACGCGTCCGTGACCTCGCCCGCCGGCATCCGCGGGCCACACTCGCCGACCTCGCCGCCGCGGCCGGCTACACCGACCAGGCCCACCTCGCCCGGGACTGCCGGGACCTGGCCGGCTCCACGGCGAGCGCACTCCTTCGGGCGGATCACGCCCCCGCGCCGCCGGCCGGCCGGGGCGGCGGACCCGATCACCGCTCTCCCGGCCGGGGTTCTGACGCGACGTCCGTTCCGTACAAGCAGGTTGTCGGTGGGCGCGGATAACGTCCCGCCATGAGTTCGCCAACCAACTCCTCGGCCGGCACCCCGGCCACGGTGGACGTGGGCCGGGCCCGGGCCTTCGTCGGTTCCGAGGGCCGGATCCTCGAACGCCGCCTCGCCCAGGTCCACCTCGACGACGACCTGTCGGCCGTGCCCGCCGTTCTGGCCGCCCTGCGCGCGCACCGCAACCCCGACGGCGGCTTCGGCCACGCGCTCGAACCCGACGCCCGCACCCCTGACAGCCAGCCGCTGTTCGCCGACTTCGCCCTCGACGTGCTGGACGACCTCGCGGCCACCACCAAGGATCCGGGTCCGGCTCGCGACCTGCTCGCCGGCACCGGCGACTACCTCGCGGGAGTGGCCACCGACGGCGGTGGCGTGCCCATCGTGCTGCCCACGGTGGCCGCCCACGCGCGGGCCGAGCACTGGGGCGCGGGCGAGGATCCGGCCGGACTCAACCCCACCGCCGCGCTGGCCGGGCGCTTCCGCGCCCTCGGGATCGACCACCCCTGGGTCGAGGCCGCCGCGGCGTTCTGCTGGCGCCAACTGGACCGCCCCGACGCGGTGACCGACGCGCACACCGCCCTGTGCGTGCTCCGGTTCCTGGAGACCGATCCCGACCGCGGGCGCGCCGAGCGGGCCCACGACGCGCTGGGCGCCCGGCTGGGCGAGCTCGCGCTGTTCCAGTTGTGGCCGGGCAGCGGTTACGGCCTCACACCGCTGCAGTTCGCGCCGCGCCCGGACAGCCCACGTCGCCGGTTCTTCCCCGACGACACCGTGCAGGCGCACCTGGACGCACTCGCGGCGGCGCAGCAGCCCGACGGCAGTTGGCCGATCTCGTGGGACGCGCCGGGTGAGACGGCCACCCGGGAGTGGCGCGCGATCGTCACGCTCGGGGCACTGCGCGTGCTCAGGGCGTACCGCCGCTACTGACCGCGACCTCCTCGCGCCACCCGGCTGGCCACCATCGGGCATCGGCTCGCCCCGGGCACCGACTCCTCGCCAGGCTCGTAGGGTCTGCCGGCATGGCAGGCCCTGAGTGACCAGTCGGGCGGTTGACCGCTCGACAGACGAACGACACGAGGAGCGCATCACCGTGGCACTGCGGTTGATCCATGTAGGCATCGGCGGATGGGGCGGCGACTGGGCGGTCAACGCCGTTCCGCGCGTACCCACCATCGAACGCGTCGCGGTCGTCGACGCCGACCCCACCGCGCTGGCCAAGGCACGCAAGCGAGCCGGCATACCCGAGGAGCAGTGCTTCACCTCGCTGGGTGAGGCGATGGACAAGGTGCCCGCCGACGCGGTGCTCGTCACCGCCACCGTCGGGGCGCACGTCCCGCTGGCGGTCGAGGCGCTGCACGCGGGCAAGCACGTCCTGGTGGAGAAGCCGTTCGCTCCCACGGTCGCGGAGGCGCACGAGGTCCTCGCCGCCGCGGAGCAGGCCGGCCGGACCGTGATGGTGAGCCAGAACTACCGCTTCTACCCCGCTGCCCGCACCGCCGCCCGGCTGGTCGCCGACAAGGCGCTCGGCCGTCTGGGCACCGTCCACGTCGACTTCCGCAAGTGGGCGAACAACGCGCCGGAGGCCGGCCACCGCCACTACCAGCTCGTCCATCCGCTGCTGTACGACATGGCGATCCACCACTTCGACCTGATGCGGATGGTGCTCGGCCAGGATCCGGTCTCGGTGTACACCCAGGTCACCGACCCACCGTGGAGCCGGTTCAAGGAGGAGGCCTCGGCAGTCCTCACCGTCACCTTCGACGGCGGCAGCGTGGTCAGCTACCGCGGCAGCTGGGTGAGCTCGGGCGAGCCCACCGCGTGGTCGGGCGCGTGGCACCTGGAGTGCGAGAACGGCGAGATCTACTGGACGGGCCGGGACGGGCCCGCGGGCTCGCCCGAGGGTGATCACATCCGGGTGACCCGGCGCGGCGAGGAGGGACCGGCCGCCGAGCCGGTGACGATGCTCGACGTCCCCTACATCGGCCGGGCGGGATCACTGGCGGAGTTCGCCCGCGCCGTCGAGGCAGGCGAGGAACCGGAAAGCTCCGGCCGCCGCAACCTCGCCAGCCTCGCACTGGCCGAGACGGCGGCGCGTTCGGTGGTGTCCGGCCAGGTGGAGAAGGTGACCTGGGGCAAGGACTGACCCGGATCCCCACCAGTCCCTCACCCCCGACTCCGCAGGGCGACCCCGCTCACCGGACCAGCCGGCGTACCTCCCCCGGGCCGATTTCCGGGGGTGGTACGCCTTTACTTCCCTTTGACTACTTTCTGTCCACGTTCGGTCAGGTTTTCCCCCGGCTGAGCGTCGCCTGGTTGACGGCCGCCCCGCGACAGGCTCCAGAATGGCGGCCGCTTTGCTTCGATTCATCTGATGGTCAGCTGAATCCGTGGCGACAGCGCTCGAGTGTCCGCACGGAAGTTCGGAGGATGCATGGCCACGTCTTCGCAACAGAGAACGGAGACGGCTCCCAAGCCGCCCGCGGGGGCCAGCCGGGCGCGTTACGTGGTCCTGTGGATCGCGTTCGCCGGACTGACTCTCAACTACCTCGACCGCGCGAACCTCGCCGTGGCGCTGCCGTTCATGCAGGAGAGCTTGCACCTCGAGCTCACCAACGCGCAGAAGGGCCTCATCTTCGGGGCGTTCTTCTGGGCGTACGACGGGTTCATGCTGCTCGCCGGCTGGTTCGCCGACCGGGCCGGGCCCCGGCGCGCGTTGACGTTCGCGGCGGTGTGGTGGTCGATCTTCACCATCCTCACCTCGTTCGCCCGCGGCTTCTGGTCGCTGTTCGCTGTGCGCTTTGCCCTCGGCGCCGGTGAGAGCCCGGCGTACCCCGCGGCGACGAAGGCCAACTCCCGCTGGTTTCCCCGGCACGAACGCGCCTTCGCCGCGGCCGTCGTCGACTCCGGTTCACGGGTCGGGAACACTCTTGCGCTGCCGATCGTCACCGGGCTGATCGCCCTGGTCAGCTGGCACTTCTCGTTCATCGTGCTCGGCGTGCTGGGAGTGATCTGGGCGTTCGTCTGGTACCGCTTCTACCGCGATCCCACCGAACACCCGCGCGCCAACGACCTGGAGCGCGAGTACATCCTGGCCAACGGCGCCCGGCTGGACGAGAACGACGACGCCGACGCCCCGCAGGTCAAGTGGCGTTCGCTGTTCCGCTACCGCACCGTCCGCGGCATGATGCTCGGCTTCTTCTGCCTGAACTTCGTCATCTACTTCTTCCTCACGTGGTTCCCGACCTACCTCAAGGACGCCCGCGGGATGGACCTGGCGCAGATGGGCACGCTCGGCATGGTGCCCGGCATCTGCGCGGTGCTGCTCGGCTGGCTGGCCGGCCGGCTCGGTGACCGGGCGGTCCAGCGGGGAGCCGACGTCACCCGGGTGCGCAAGACCGTGATGGTCGGCGGCCTGCTCGGCGGCGCGGTCATCGTGTTCGCCGCGATGGCGGCCAACATCTACCTGGCGCTGGCCTTCCTGGCCATCTCCTACACCAGCCTGGCGGTCGCCGCCACCGGCATCTGGTCGCTGCCCGGCGACGTCGCGCCGAGCTCGCGGCACGTCGCCTCGATCGGCGGGATCCAGAACTTCGCGTCCAACATCGCCGGGATCATCAGCCCGTACGTCATGGGCGTGCTGCTGGACATGTACAAGGGCAACTACCTGCCGTCGTTCCTCGTGGCCGCCGTCATCGCCGTGATCGGTGCGTTCACGTACGCGTTCGTGGTCGGCAAGGCCGAACCGCTGCCGCCGCTGCCCGCCCGCCACTGACCGGACGTCGCCCAACCAGCCGGGCTGGGGTGGCCCGCCGGTCAGGCGGAACACCCCGGCACGGCAGGATCCCGCGAGCCGGCAGCCGGCCTCAGACGAGCACACCGACCAGGGTGAGGAGTCCGGCAGCCAGCAGCACGACCGCCCAGATCAGGTCGAGGTTGATCCAGGCCGTGCGCAGGATGGTCAGGCCGACGAACTGGTAGACCACGAACGCGATCACCGCGCCGACCGCGAGCATGGCCACGGTGTGCACACCGGCGGCGAGCAGGCCGTGCACCGCCGCCTCGCCCAGGCCGGTGGTCCGGCCGCCGGGCTCCTTCGCCGCCGTCCCCGGCTCGCTCGCCATGGTGTGTCCGAGATGGCCTGCCGGGCCGTTGCGTCCGCCGGAAGCCAGGACGGGTACGAGCATCAGGCCGGCGCCGTGCACCGAGGCCATCAGGAACGACCACGCTGCCAGCTGCCAGGCGGAAAGCCGCATCCCCACCCAGGTGAAGTGCCGCTTGGACAGCAGCCGCCACATTCCCATACCCAAAAGAGCCGCTCCGCCCGCGACGGCCACCACCCGGGTCGTCCACGCGGACGCGCCGACCGTCACCGCCACCGCCACGGCCGCGATCGAGACGAAGTGCCCGGCGCCGATCGGCGCCAGCGAGCGCGCCATCGCCCACCGGCTGCGTTCCTGCAGCCCGATCGCCACCGCCAGCAGCCAGCCCATGGCCGGGTTGAGCCCGTGGAAGGCGCCGAGTCCGGCCAGCGCCAGAGTCGTTCCCGTTGTCATCTGGTCATCGCGACGAGGACGGCTGTCGTGACCCGACGGTCGTCGGCGGTAGCTGACGACCGGCGGTCCGCGGCGGTACCAGCCGCGGGTGCGGGAACGGTCATCGGAACCGGACTGTCATCGCAGCGGTACGGCCATCAGGGGAAGCAGTAGGAGTCCGAGGAGGCGTCGCCGCCCTGGAGCCGGATCTGGTGCACCCGGCGGCCCCGGAAGTCCGTGTCGTGCGGGAAGAACCGCTCGTCCGGGGTCAGGCCGCCTGTCCGCGGATCGACATCGAGCTTGGCCACCCACGCACCTACCCCGTCGGGATAGAACTGGTCGTCCCACGCGCCGTAGAGGGAGTTCGAGACATACACCCGGGCGCCGTCGCGGCTCACCTCCACCATCTGCGGACCGCCGGACAGCGCGAGCTCCGGCACGGCCGGATGTGGCGTACGCCGGACGACGCCGCCGAGCCGCACCGACCCCGTCTTGCGCGGGTGCTCGGGGTCGGTGACGTCGTACTGCAGCAACTCCCCCGTCCCCCACGCCGAGACGTACAGGAAACGGTCGTCGACCGACAGGTCGATGTCGGTGACGAGCGGCGGGACCGCTCCGAACGGCTGCAGCGCGGGCGGCAGGTCGGCCGCGTCGGCCGGCTCGGCCGGGATCTCGATCACCTTCCGCACCGCGAACTCCGAGCCCTCGCGGGTCCACAGCCACACCGACGCGGACAGATCCTCGGTGCTCACCACCACGCCGACGAAGCCGTACTGCTTCCTCGGGTCGTGCGCCGGGCGCAGCTCCAGCGCCATCTGGTGCTGGGCGCCGAGGTCGACGGTCTGGATGTTGCGTCGTTTGCGCAGGTCCCAGAAGTGCAGCCGGTGGCCGTACTTGTTGGCCAGCAGGAGCTCGGGAACCACGCCGTTCTCGATCATCGACGGCGTGCCCCACTCGCTGGTCACCGCTACGTCGTGGCCGATGTGCCACCACAGGTCGTACGCGAGGTACTGGTCGCCGCGGTCGGCCTCCCAGGGCCCGCGGACCTCGAACGTGGTGTGGTCCAGGATCGCCACCCCGCCCGGGCCCTCCTCACCGTGGCCGCCGAGCGCGGACACGTAGATGCCCTCCGGGCCACAGTGGACGGTGTGGGGGCGGGAGTAGCCGGCTCGCTTGCCGAGCTCGTCGGCCTCCAGCACCTTGACGACTCGCGGGCTGGTCGGGTCGTCGCGGGTGTCGATGACGTAGATCCGGGACGAGCGGATTCCGGGTACGACGAGATAGCGGCGTTCGACGTGCGGGTGCGCCGCCGTCGGGCACAGCGCGCTGCTGCAGGCGTTCCAGCCGAAGTGGTGCACCTCGTCGCCGAGGTTGGGCAACTCCGTCCAGCCGACCACCTCGCCGTAGGAGGCGGAGGTCTCGTCGACGTCGAGGACTGCGAGCGCGTCGGGCTTGTCGGCCGGGCGGGCGAACGCCGCGACGTAGGCGAGCTTCTCCACCGGCGCGGCGGCGGCGTCTCGCGGTGAGGGATAGAACGTCGGATCCGGGGTGAACCGGGGCACGTCGACCACTCCTGTCGTACGAGGCACACCAACGAGACAGCCCTGTGGGCCGGACCAACGAGGCAGACCGGCGAGGCAGACAGTCGTCCGTCATGACCCCGGCGCCCCGGCCACTTTGTCACGCCGCGCGAGCACCGGGCAACAGTCGCCGCGCCGCGTGACCCGCACTCACTTCTCCACGTGGCCCCAGCTGTCCCAGTAGGTGATCTCCTCGACCGGGCGGCGGGTGGCCGGCTTGAAGTCGGTGCCGATGGTGTAGGCGACCGGCAGCAGAGCCGCCTGGGTGACGTCCGGCGGGATGCCGAGCAGCTCGGCGGTCTCCTCCTCGTGGGCGAGGTGGAACGACGTCCACGCCGAGCCGAGACCCCGCGAGCGCAACGCCAGCTGGAAGCTCCAGACGGCAGGGTGGATCGAGCCGAAGAAGCCGGCCGCGTGCCGGACGTCGGTGATACGCCCCTCGATGCACGGGATGACCAGCGCCGGCACCCGGTCGATGACCTCCATGAGGTAGCGGGCCGAGTCCTGCACACGGTCCTGCTGCGCCCCACGCGATTCCGCCTGGCGGGCGGCGCGCATGTTGGCGGCGCCGCCGGAGCGGTACAGCTCACCGAGCCGGGCCCGCTTGTCCGGGTCCGTCACGATCACCCAGCGCCAGCCCTGCTGGTTGCTTCCGGTCGGCGCCTGGACGGCGAGCCGGATGCAGTCCAGCAGCACCTCCCGCGGCACCGGGCGGTCGAGGTCGAGTCGCTTGCGGACCGCCCGGGTGGTGGTGAGCAGGAGGTCGGTGGCCTGGGTGTCGATGGGCGAAGACATGCGTTCGACCCTACCGACCGCCACGACCGGCAAGCCGATCACCGGCCGGCGCCGAGGAGCGCCCGGCCGGACGCCACTCAGGCCCTCCTCGTCCTCGCCGCCTTCTTGGCCGTCGTCGCCTTCTTCGCGGTTGCCGTCTTCCGGGCACCCGCAGCGGACTTGGCGGCGGGAGCCGCCTTCTTCGCCGGGGCCTTGCGGGTGCCGGTCGCCTTGGCGCCGACCGCCTTGGTGGCGGCTGCCTTACCGGTGGCTGCCTTACCGGCGGTCGCCTTGGCCGGAGCCGGCCTGCCGGCAGCCGACGTGCCGGAAGCCGACCTGCCGGCGGTCGATGTGGTGGTGCCCCGGGAGGCGCCGGTGGACCGGCTGGCCGCGGACGCGACCCGCACGGATCCCCTGCCCGAGTCGACCGACGAGGCGGGCAGCACATGCCGCAGGAACTGCCCGGTGTAGCTGGTCTCGTCGGCGGCGATCTCCTCCGGGGTGCCCTCGGCGAGCACCTCACCGCCGCGGTTGCCGCCTTCGGGACCGAGGTCGATCAGCCAGTCGGCGGTCTTGATCACGTCGAGGTTGTGCTCGATCACGATCACGGTGTTGCCCTGGTCGACCAGCCGGCCGAGCACGCCGAGCAGCTTGCGGATGTCCTCGAAGTGCAGTCCGGTGGTCGGTTCGTCCAGGACGTACAGCGTGCGTCCGGTCGACCGCTTCTGCAGCTCCGACGCGAGCTTGACCCGCTGCGCCTCCCCGCCGGACAGGGTGGGTGCCGACTGCCCCATCCGGACGTACCCCAGGCCGACGTCGACCAGCGTGCGCAGGTGCCGGGAGATCGCCGGAATGGCCTCGAAGAAGTCCAGCGCCTCCTCGATCGGCATGTCCAGGACCTCGGAGATCGTCTTGCTCTTGTAGTGGACCTCCAGGGTGTCCCGGTTGTACCGGGCTCCGTGACACACCTCGCAGGGGACGTAGACGTCCGGCAGGAAGTTCATCTCGATCTTGATCGTCCCGTCGCCGGAGCACGCCTCGCAGCGCCCGCCCTTGACGTTGAACGAGAACCGGCCCGGGAGGTAGCCGCGGATCTTCGCCTCCGGCGTCTCCGCGAACAGTCGCCGGATGTGGTCGAACACGCCGGTGTAGGTGGCCGGGTTGGACCGCGGCGTGCGGCCGATCGGCGACTGGTCGACGTGGATCACCTTGTCGATGTTGTCGGTGCCGGTGATCTTCTGGTGCCGGCCGGGCACCTCCCGCGCGCCGTAGATCTGCTTGGCGAGCGAGGTGTAGAGGATGTCGTTGACCAGGGTCGACTTCCCCGAGCCGGAGACGCCGGTGACCGCGATGAACGTGCCCAGCGGGAACGACACCGTGACGTCGCGGAGGTTGTGCTCCCACGCCTTGTGCACGGTGATCTGCCGCTTCGGGTCGATCGGGCGGCGCAGGTCGGGGACGGGGATCGAGCGCCGGCCGGAGAGGTACTGCCCGGTCATCGAGTCGGGGTGGTCGTACAGCTCCTGGACCGAGCCGGTGTGCACCACCTGGCCGCCGTGCTCGCCGGCGCCCGGGCCGATGTCGACCACCCAGTCGGCGGTGCG